>DATNBP010000018.1:0-15560 GCA_035572015.1 Puia sp.
TGAATGCGATCATGCTGCTGTCCAACTGAAGCGCCTCGTCCGACCGCAGCAGTTTCGGGCTGTATATTTCGGCCGCGATCCTCCGGCCCGTCAGGTGCCTGAGACCGCCGATCACCGCCGTCGCCTTGCTAAACAGTTTCCTTTTCGCGGTTATTGCCTTGTTCCGCACTTTGCCGGCGAAGCGGTAACCGGGATAGTTATACAAATACCGGATCATTTTATTGATGGCCGGCATTTGGACATCGTCGATGACGACCACGCCCCCGACCTCCAGCATCCGGTTGATATAGAAAAAATCGATCAGGGTGTGATCGAACGTATGCCAGCCGTCGATAAATCCAAAATTTACCCGCACTCCTTTCTTGACCAGTGCGGGCAACGCAAATTCCGAGTAGTCCTCGATAAAAGTGACATCCGCGAACCCTGCGCGTTTCAGGTTGCTGATCCCAATATTCTTCCACTGGCTTTTCTGGTGGGGGTCGATGATGTAATGGACCGATCCCCCCTCATCCTTTATCGCGTCGGAGATCGCGAGAGAGGACATGCCCATGGCGCACCCCACTTCCACCGCCCTGGACAAATGATGATCGCGGATAAGGCTCGAGATGAAATCGATCTCTTCCTGGCTGACCCCGGAATGTAGTTCAACGGTGTTGCCGTATTCGTCCTGGGTCTGATTGGCGGCGATGATCGCGGCTAAGAACTGGTTCATGGCAGGTATAATTTTTGGTGAAGGACATTGTGTATCATGTCTTGAAGTTTCGCCGACTCCCTGTCCCAGTTGAAACAGCGGTTCACTGCGTCGTCGGCTGCCTTTTTCCCTTCGATCACGGATATCCTGCCGGTGATGCAGGACCGCATGGCGTCTGCGAGGTCTTCCGGGTCTTCCATCCGGCAGATCCTGACCGCCCCGGGGAAATGCGTGAATATGTCCTTTTGGCCCGCCGTATCCGTCCCGATGATAAAGAGCCGGGACATCAGGTAGGAAAAGACCTTGTTGGTCACGCAGATATTTCTGTTGATCGACACATTGGATTCCAGGGCGAGGCCGACGTCGAACTGATTCGCGTCGGCAATGAGTCGCGCGGCCAGGATCGGTTCGTGCAGGAATACCCGGTCCGACAAGCCGGATTTCCGGCACAGTTGGTCCAACTTTTCTTTGTATTCCGGGCTGCACAGGCCGCGTAAATGGATCTCGAAAGGCAATTCGATCCGGCTGGCCGCGTCCAGCAGCAATTCTATGCCGCGGTGTGGTCCGATCACCTGGGAGTACCAATAAAATTTGACCGGATCCCGGGGTGTGCGCACCGGCAGTTGCTCGAGCGGAAAGACGTTCAGGATCACGCCGGGCGGCCGCAGGCCATATTTCTCCCGGTACGCATCGGCGATCCCCTTCGACGCGGCCGTCATATAGTCGCACCGGGGCAGGTATTTAGCTTCCAGGAAGGCCACCAGCCGGTCGGCGGCGGACACCGTCCCCGTCTCGTTCATCCCCGTGTGAAAATCCTCGGCATCGAAGCCCAGCAAGGCCCCGTGCTTCCGGGCGGCCCTGGCGGCCGCTCCAAGCGCTTCGGCATGATGGGCGATATAAAGATCGGCGGTCACCCCCTCGGCAAGCGCGGCCAGCGGACCGAAGGCCTTTTCCGCCGCCCGCTCGGCCACGCCGAACCGGTGCAGCCGGCCGGCGACGAGCCCGAACAGCCGCTGTTTCAGGGATAGGTACAACCAGTACGACCGCTCCCTTTCGCGGGTAAACCGAACCGTCCGGAGCGACCAGCCCCGCCCCTTCATCAATTCATCGTCAAAGGCGGCCAGCTTTTCGTCGTTTCGGATCGCCACGACCGTCACCGCATGGCCCGCGGCCGCGAGTGCGTCGGCTTCTTTGAGCACACGCGGGTTGTAGCTGATATGGCGGGTCGTAACGATACAGATGCTCGGCATGCGCGGGTGCTAACGGGTGATGAATTGCTGGACCCGGTCGATCTGGCGGGAATACGTGTTGTCGAGAGCAAACCGGATCCGGTTGGCCTGGCGCTCGGTTGAATTGTGGATGGCAAGGTCCCGGATCGCCCGGTCGAAGACCTCGGGAAGCGAATCCTCTGCGGCCGGTCCCGCCATTTCCAGCAGGCCGGTGCCCGCATAGGTCGAGACATGCGTGGAGATGACCACTTTCCCCGTGCTGATATATTCCAGCAGCTTGTGCGCATTGGAGGCATTGTTCATTTCCCTGGCCGGAGAATAGATGAACAGAAAGGCGTCCATCTCGAAGAGCCGCCGCGACAATTCCTCCTGACCGACCACGCCATGCAGGAAAACATTGGACCGTCCTTCGAGGAAATGCACGAAGTCGGTCAATTCCTGCGGGGTTTCCGAGAGCGGGTTGACATTGTTGTCCTTCCTGCTATGCGGTCCCCAAAAATGGAATTCGATGTCCGGGTGGGCCGCGATGATCTCCCGGGCGACGGCCGTGTTCATCCCTACGCGCAGGAGGTTTCCCGTATAGCCGACCTTGAGTTTGCCGTTGCCGGCGGGAGAAAGGTCGCCGGATTCCAGGCGGCTGCGCGAAAGCTCCGCGAAGTGATGACCCAGCCCGTGCTGGACGAAGAGCTTTGGCGGCGGCGTGTCTTTGTAATGATCGAGGATCAGTTGGGAGATCGAGACGAGGGCGTCGGCTGAGGCAGCGGCCCTGGCGACATGCGTCCCCCGGTAAAAATCGTATAGGAGAAGGATACGGCGCCCTGCGTGGAACGGCGTCAGATCGACGTATTGATTCGGATTGAACGACCAGACTTCGTCGATCGGTCCGCCGACCAGCTTGTTGATGGCGCGGATATAGCGCCGGTTGAGGAGGCGGTAGAGAAAGAAAAATTTGTGGCGGAGAAACAGGCTCCCTGTCACCTCGTTGGTACCGATCACCGTGAGGCGGCCGCCCTCGGGCGTTTCCGCCACCGATGCGAGCGGCTTCCCCGGCATCTTCCGCGGCGGATTGACAAAAAAGACACGGTTTCCGCGAAGCGCGAGCTCGAGCGCGAAATGCATTTTGGACAAGAGCATCTTGCCCCAGGGTTCGGTGGACAGGATGACGATCGTTCGCGGCGCGTTCTTATCCATGGATATGCTTTTTTATCGTCGCGGCGACATATGCCATGGCGTCATCCGGGATCTCCGGGAAAAGGGGTAACGAAAGAATGCTGTTTTGGTAGCAGTGGGAAACAGGAAAATCGGCAGGCTTATGGCCCCGGGGACTGTAACACGGCAGGAACGGCAAGGCGGTGGGATAGTGGATGGCGGTTTCGATCCCCGCGTTCGCCAGGGCTTGCTGCAGCCTGTCCCGGCCTTCCGTCCGGATCACGTACAAATGAAAGACGTGGCGGCCATCCGGCCTCGTCGGCGGAACGGATACCCCTGCGTCGCGCAGGAGCCGGTCGTAGGTCGCGGCGGCGGCGATTCGCGCGTCGGTCCATTTTTCCAGATGCGGCAGCTTGGCATTGAGGATCGCGGCCTGCAAGCCGTCGAGCCGGCTGTTGCGGCCTTCCATGAGGTGGTTGTGCTTCCCCTTTTGTCCGTGCTGGGAGATCATCCGCGCTTTTTCCGCGATCGCCGGATCGTTGGTCGCCATACAGCCGGCGTCGCCGTAAGCGCCGAGATTCTTGCCGGGATAGAAACTGAAGCTGGCGGCATGCCCCCAGGTCCCGGCTGTTCTGCCCGCGATCTTTGCGCCGTGGGCCTGCGCACAGTCCTCGATCACGATCAGGTTTCGCGCCGCGGCGATCTTCATGATCGCCGGCATGTCGGCGGGCTGGCCATAGAGATGGACCGGGATCACCGCTTTCGTTCTCGGCGTCACCGCCTTTTCGAGAAGCTTCGGATCGATGGTAAAATAGTCCTTCTCGATATCTGCAAACACCGGGGTCGCGCCGACCGCGCTGACGGCCTCCGACGTGGATATCCAGGAGATGGCCGGGACGATCACCTCGTCGCCTTGTCCGACGCCGAATGCCTGTAACAGGATTTCTATCGAGTCCGTCCCGTTTCCGCAGGCGACCACTTCCCGGATGCCGAGATAGGCGGCAAAGGCCAGTTCAAAATCCCTGACGGCCTGGCCCCCGATATAGGCGGAGTGGCGGATGGTCTGCTCGATAGCCTGGTCGATGTCTTTTTTGATGGTCAGATACTGCGCGTACAAATCGACAAACGGAACTTTCATAATTAATTCTGGTTATAGACTTTTTTGATGGCCTCCCGGGAACAATGCCAGGAATCATAGAACTCGTTTTCCGGTATCCCCAGCCGGACCGCGTCGAAACCGCCGCGGATCGGGATCGATTTTTCGCGCGCGAACTGGCGGAACAAAGCGGCATAGCTGTTAAAAACGTTACCAAAACGCTCATTCATGGTCAGATAGTATTCCTTATGATAAGGCAACATGACGAACAGCACTTTCACACCCCGGCTCTGCAGGTAATCCACCAGCTTGGACAGCCGGTTGGCCTTCGCCTGGTCCAGGGTCACGACCTCTTTGCCTCCGATCACCAGCGCGTCGCTCGCAACGTTCATTGTATCGGGGTCGCAATACGAGCCGGGGTAAGAGATGGTCCCGTCCGGGTAACGGCCGTATGTCCGCGGCTGTGCCTTCCCCACGTCGCGGAAGCCGCCGGATCTGTGGTGCGAAATAAAGTTCAACGACTTTTCGAAATATCCAAAGGAACAAAGAGCGGACATTTTTTCCATGACCAGCGACCCCCTGCTTCCGTCCGCCGGCAGGTGCAGCCTGGCGGCCATATGATCGTAATAGGGGCGAAGCGTTTGCCATTCGCTCGTTCCGCCCTGGCAGATCAGGTGGGGGTCCACGTTGATCACCATCTCCGCGGGCATCTTATGCATGCTGTCCAGCAGCCCGGTGATGGCGACAAGATCGTTGATATTGCCGTGCGACACCCCGCAGTTGAGCACCTTTTTGCCGGGAAAGAAATCCGAACCCAGCTCCATGATGCGGCTGGAACCCAGCACCACGACGTCGGGGCGATAAGGCAGCCGGCTGATGATTTGCTCCTGCAGTTCCCGTTCGTCATAGTTACCGAGGTTGTCCACATTATGCCCCGTGAGCAGGATGCCGGCAATCCGTTTTACATAATCGCGACCGCAAAAGATATTGCCGGGATCGACAAAATAATTCACCAGCACGACGATCGTGCCGACTGGCGCCAGGATCAGCGCCAGTTTTCGGATCAGGTTTTTCATGATATTGGATTCGATGGTTCATCAGGATAGATTCAGAATTGGAAGTATATGAATTCGGAACGGTTAAAGACGCCGAAGCACACAAAGGCCAGCGTAAGCCCGTAGTAGAAAGCCCAGCGGAGCGTCCGGGGCCTTCTTTCCAGCCACTTGTCGATGGGCTGTTCCCGCTGCAGGGATTGTACGGCCGCCAGGAAAAGCAATGCGCCCGACACAATGAGGAGGTCGTTCAACGACTGGTTCAGGTAGACGAGCCGGAGCCGCGCAAGATGAAGGTTGGCGGCGATCTGGCGCAACTGATCCGGGAGCCCGGTAAACAGGTGGCCGACGATATACCGCGCGTGAGAAAGGTTCTGCGCCCGGAAAAAGATCCAGGCGAACGTCACCAGGATAAAGACCACGGCCCGCCGCAGCCAGCGGGCGGGTCTGCGCAGGGATTCCGATGGCGCCTTCCTGCGGCGCAGCAACAGCCGTTCGCCGATAAGATACAGGCCGTGAAGGGCGCCCCAGACGACAAAGGTCCAGTTGGCGCCATGCCAGGCTCCGCTCAGGACGAAGACGATCAGGACATTCAGCGCCCATCGGACCGCGGGTACGCGGTTGCCGCCAAGCGGGATATACACATAATCGCGGAACCAGGTCGAGAGCGAGATATGCCAGCGCTGCCAGAATTCGCCGATGCTGGTCGCGCGGTAGGGCCGGTCGAAATTGACCATCAGCCGGTATCCCATGCACCGCGCGGTACCGATCGCGATATCGGAATACCCGGAAAAATCGCAATAGATCTGGAACGCAAAGAATACCGTCGCCAGGATCAGCGGCAGCCCGGTATAGGCAAACGGATCGCCGTACACCTGGTTGACGAAAAGCGCGAGGCGGTCCGCGATGACCACCTTCTTGATCAGACCCCAGGTGATCTGGATCAACCCGCTTTTCATGTTCTCGTAATCGAAACGCTTAACCTCGTGGAACTGGTGCAGGATATTCTGCGGCCGCTCGATCGGTCCCGCCACCAGTTGGGGATAAAACATGACATACAGCGCATAGATCCCAAAATGTTTTTCCGGCTGCTGCTTACCGCGATAGATCTCGATCGTGTAGCTCATCGCCTGGAAAGTATGAAAGGACAGCCCGATCGGGAGCAGGAGGTGCAGCAGCGGGATCGACCCCGACCGGTGAATTTCCGCCAGGGCCTCGTTGAAATTGACCGCGATGAAATTGTAGTACTTGAAGACCGCCAGCACGCCGACGTTGGAGAGGATGCTGCACAGCAGCAGCAGTTTCTTTTTCCTTTTGTCCGGCTCCCGGGCGATCCAGATCCCGGCGAAATAATCCACGACGATCGTGAAGACCAGGATAAAGATATACACCGGCTTGAAGAACATGTAAAAGAAGCAACTGGCCGCCAGCAGGAGCATCCAGCGGAACCGGTGCGGCAACAGGAAGAACAGGATCGTTACCACCGGAAAGAACAGCGCAAATTCCAGGGAATTGAAGAGCATAAACGGTTTTTAACAGGATCTGGCGACTTCTACAGTGAAAAATGGACTTTCCTATCGTTCATCATAAAGTACGGGGGTTCAAATCCGGGCATCGAACACGCTCTGATATGCCGTTCGATCTTATCCTTGTCCCATCCGAGGTCGATTTCCTTCAGTTTGCCGATGTCCTTGCGGTATATCGTCTTCGTGCCTCTTTCAGCTATTAACGATTCCTGCGGTGTCAGGGTATATCGGTCGGTCAAAATCTTCAAAATATGGCTGTCGAACAGCTCGACGGACCGCTGATAGGTCACTTCGTACAGGTCCTGGACAAAACAATTTTCCGGGATGGGAAACCGGCTTTCGGCGATAATGTCGCCGTTGTCGATCCCCTCTTCCATTTTGTGCAGGGTGGTCCCGAATTCCCTCTTGCCGTCCACGATCGCGAACGAGAACTGGTTACAGCCCCGGTACTCGGGCAGCGGAGCCATGTGGAGGTTGACGGCCAGCTTCCTCGCCCGGCGGATATGCTCGCGCTTCAGGATCTGGCTGTACTGGATGGATATGATATAGTCGAACTCCGGCAACGACAGGATGCTGCCGATGTCTTCATAGATCCCGATATTCCGCGCCCTGGCGAACTCGATCAGCTTCAGGTTGGCTTCCCTGTTCCGGGTGAGATCGGTGAAAAGGGCGTCGATGGAAAATTGCCCCTCTTCCTTTTTCGCATCCAGGAGGGTGAGACATTCCAACCCGATCTTCTTCGCTCCTAAAAACGCAACTCGTTTCATCGGCACTATTTTAGCAGGTTGACGATCGGCCGTGCGATCTTCAACACCGGGTATTTGACATACATGGACTGCGTGAGGCCGTACACCTCGTGCGCGACCTGCGGAGCCTGGATATACGCTTCGAATTCCTCGTTGGTCATACCCAGTTTTTTAAGCACGAACTCCCGGTCCACCGCATACATCTTCTGATCGTATATCGGCTTTTTCAGTTCCTCGATGGCTTCTTCCTTTGTCATCTGGCCGGAACAGATCAGGTTCGAGAGGTGCGCCTTTCGCTTGTCCACGCCGAATTTCCGGGGCAGGATATAGCCCTGGTAAAACCGGGTAAAGACGGATTCGAAATGCTTGCCGCCGTAATCCCGCCATCCCAGCTCGCTCACGATCCGCTGTTTCACCACATCCTTCTTGTAGTCGATCAGGTTGAGCAATGTGACATTGACGGTCCGGTTGTTTCGTTTGATCGCGCTTTTCCAATGGCTCAGGATGGGAAATGTCCGGATGGGCAGTTTCCCGAATTTCTTGTGGATATTGATCAGGTTCTGATAGTCCTTGCAGATCCAGGCCTTTGGCAGGACCGACTCGGTGACGACATTATCGCCGGACAGGAAATACTTCTGATCGTATTTGACGGAGGTCTTT
This sequence comes from Puia sp., assembly GCA_035572015.1. Lineage (GTDB taxonomy): Bacteria > Bacteroidota > Bacteroidia > Chitinophagales > Chitinophagaceae > Puia. The sequence goes on from DATNBP010000018.1 coordinate 8,150, forward strand.
TCGAGCACGGCGCGGAAGGCGAGGTCGGTGATCGCCTCGATATCGATCACATTCGCCTTGAAATAGGACAGCTGGATATCCCTGAATTCTTCCCAGTCGATGACATAGGTATAGAGGTCCATGTCCAGCGTCCTGACGATCGACTCGATATTGTTGACCGCGAGCTCCGAGTTCCAGCCGTTGTCGCAATGCACGCCCAGCGCGCGTAACCCGTTTTCCTTCGCGACGAGCGCCAGGTAGGTACTGTCCACCCCGCCGCTGATGCCGATGATGCAATCATAGGGTTTGTTCTTCCCGTCTGCCTTCATTTGCCGGATATAGGAGTCGAACCTCCTTTGGCCTTCCTCGCCGGAAAATACGAAGTTGGCAGCCTCATACCGGTAATTCTCGCAATGATTGCACACCCCGGCGGCGTTGAAACTGATATAGGGGTCGTCGTTCGTATCCATGACGCACTGCACGCACTGCACATATTTTCTCGCCTCGTTCCGTTTCTTCGGTTCCATAGTGGGAATTATTTTTTTTGGACGCTGCTGTAGATCTTGTCGATGATCTCGATCGTCTTCAGACCTTCAAAGCCGTTGGTGGCGATCACGCCGTCGCCGGTCAGCACCTCGATCAGATTCTGATAGACCTTGTCGTGGTTGCTCATGCTCCCGAAATACTGGCCGTAATTGTTCGGCGGGTTTCCCGGCGGCAGGTCCTTGATCTCATACCCGTCGATCTTCTGGTATTCCAGCTCGTTGAGGTATTGGCCGCCGATCTTGATCGTACCCTTTTCGCCGAATATCGTCAGCGATCCTTCCATATTCCTGCCAAAGCTGTTGACCGAATAATTGATCGTCCCGATGGCGCCGTTGTAGAAGCGAAGGCTGACGCAACCGGTATCCTCGAATTCGATCATGCCCTGGTGATGATAGTTGCCCGTAAAGGCCTGCACCTCCTTCACGTCGCCGACGATCCAGTACAGCAGGTCGATAAAATGACTGAACTGCGTGAAGAGCGTCCCGCCGTCCAGGTCTTTGGTACCCTTCCAGGAATTCCGGTAATATTCCTCGTTCCGGTTCCAGAAGCAGTTGAGTTGCACGCTATAGATCTTCCCGAGCCGGTCTTCCTCGATCAGTTTCTTCACGGCCGCCACCGGAGGGTTGAAGCGGTTTTGCTTGACGATGAAGAGCCGGCGGTTGGACTTCTCCGCCGTATTGATCATGTCGCCGCAATCCTGTACGCTCAGCGCCATCGGCTTTTCGCAGAGCACGTGATGCCCCGCTTTCAGGGCCTGGATGGTATGGGTGGCGTGCAGGCCATTGGGGGAACAGACCGCCACCACCTCGATCTCGGGGTGAGCCGCGAGCATCTCCCTGGCGTGTTGATAGGGCCGCGCCCCGTATTTGGCGCCGAGTTCAGCCGCCTTTTTTTCGTCTATGTCGCAAACCGCCGCCAGTTGTCCTGCCTTGTGGATGTGTTCCGCGTGTCGTTGGGCGATGCGGCCACACCCGATAATGCCGAATGTCAATGCCTTCATATCTTTATTTTTTGGGCGGGGAAACTCACCAATACCCCCATGCCCTTTCGCTGGTAAACAAACATGCTTCCCGCCGCGACGGCGGATGCGCCGCCTTCCCGGACCGCCTTTTCGAAATCCGCCATGCTCCCCGCCCCGCCGCACGCGATCACCGGCACCTTTACGGCGGCGCTCACTGCCCGGATCAAGGGAATATCATACCCCTCCCAGGTCCCGTCACGGTCGACAGAGTTCAGGAAGATTTCCCCTGCACCCGCTTTCTCCAGGGTCTTCGCCCAGGCCACCGGATCCCGGTCCGTCTTTTTCGAACCCGACACCGCATAGACCTTTTGCTTGCCCAGGAGGCTCTTTTTTACATCGATACTTGCTACAACGGCCTGAGCGCCATAAATATTTCCTATTTCTTCCAAAATTGGGAGATTTTGAAAAAGCACGCTGTTGAGAACCACTTTCTCGAACCCGCCATCGAAGACCTGTTTAGCCTGGTCGAGGGTGCTGATGCCGCCGCCAAACGCCATCGGCATGAACGCTTCACCCGCTATTTCCGCTGCCTTTTTGAAGTCCGGCGGTCTTTTCGCGGCGGTTGCCCGGTAGTCGAGCAACACCAGCTCGTCGGCTTCTTTCTCGTTGAAGATCTTGACGGTATTGATCGGGTCGCCGACATAATTGTCCTTCCCGAACCTGACGGTCTTATACAAGCCGCCGTCCTTCAGCAATAACACGGGTATGATCCGCACCTGTCGCATGATTCACGAAAAGTTGTAAAAATTCTCAAGCACCCGCATGCCGTATTTGTGGCTTTTTTCCGGGTGGAATTGGGTTCCGAAAATATTCCCCTTGCGGAACGCGCAGGCGAATTCATACCCGTAACGGGCGGTCGCCGCAACCTCTGCGGCCTGTTGGAACCGGAAATGATAGGAATGCACGAAATAGAAGCGGGGTTCCGCGGGCAGGCCCGCCCAAAGGGGGTTGCCGGCGCTGACCGCGATTTCGCCCCAGCCCATATGCGGGACCTTGAGCCCGGCCAGGCCTTCCTCACGGAAACGGATGGTATCCGCATCCACCCAGCCTAGACCGGTGGTGTCGCCCTCCTCGCTATGCCGCGTCATGAGCTGAGCGCCCAGACAGATGCCGAGGATCGGCCGCCCTTCCTCCAGCACGAGCCGGTCGAGCAGCGTCTTCAACCCGCTCGCGTGCAGGTTTTCCATGCCCTTTCTGAAGTGCCCGACGCCGGGCAGGATCAGTTTGTCCGCGGCGGCGATCAGGCCCGGGTCGCTCGTGATCTCGGCGGTTACGCCGATCCGGCGGCACATGTTCCGGATGGAACTGAGGTTGCCTAATCCGTAGTTGACGATCGCAAACATTTACACGTATAATTTCTTTTTTCTATAGATCTCAAACTTATCGTGCGGGATATACCCGTTATACTCCTGCTCGTTCCGGTACCGGATGAACTTCTCTTTGATGGACTCACTCTTGCTGTAATCCGCGGTGACCGTCGCGGGATTCCCCGAAATGACGCAATACCCCTGCGGAAAACTTTTGGTTACTACCGAGCCGGCGGCCACCGTCGTGAAATCCCCAAGTACGACGCCGGGGTGGATGATCGAGCCCATCCCGATCCGGCAGTACTTGCCGATCCTTACCTCGTCCTTGATGTGCTGGCGGATATCGAGCATGAAATGGTTGCTGCTGATGATGCCGACATTCGGCGCGATCTGCGCGTAGTCGTCGATGTAAACCTTCCCCACCGCCTGGATATAGCAGCCCGGCGAGATCCCCGGCGCCGCGTCGATGCCGACATAGATGTTCTTCGGGAACCTCACCGTCGATGTGAAATGCACCGGCCAGTAACAATGGCGGTTGAAGCCCAGGACCTTTTGAAAGAACCAGATGCCAAAGGAAATGGCGCTTTCGTTGCCGCGGGTATGATAGATCGGACGCCAGAAAGGGATGACCCGTGCCATACCCCAAAAGACGGGGCCGCGGAAGATATAGCGGTAGATGCGGCCGAACAGCCGCCGGATGGCGATGAGCACCTTCATAGCTGGCCGCGCTGGGTGATGATGTCGCAAAGCTCGCCGATGTTCTGCGCATTCATGATCTCGTCGAGTTTGAATTTCAGCCGGAATTTCTGCTCGAGGGCATCGATGAGAAAAAGGTTGGTCATCGAATCCCAGTTGGCGACATCCCTTGCCGCGGTGCCGGCGTTGATCTGCAGGTCGGGCTGCGAAAATACTTCGCGGCAGATCTGGTTGACATTGAGTAGAACCTGGTCTTTATCCATAGTGACATTCTTTTTATCCCATACAGTAAAATAAGGACAGCTTCCCTTGCGCCTGGAAACCCAGCCGGTTGTACAGCGGCAGCCCGGACTTTGTCGAGTGGAGGACGAGGGAGTCGTACCCCCGCTCCCGGGCAACCGAGGCGGTAAAATGCATCAGTTGCAGGCCATAGCCCCGGCCCTGGCTCTCCGGCTCCGTCGCAACCATATAGACCCCGGCAAGCGCGCCGGAATAGAGGAGGGACGTGGAGACCAACCGGCCTTCCGCATATCCCGCGATCAGCCGGAGCAACCCCGCGTCCTGACCGGACCGGAACAGCGTCGCCGCCAGTTCCGCGTGCTTGAAAAGCACACCCTGTACCACCCCGGACCAGCCCTGCCATTCTGCCGCATGCCGGGCGTCAATGACGCGGCACTCAAGGGAACCGGCTTCCCTCCCCGAACTGGCATCGCGCCTCAAACCGGCATCGCGCCCGAAACCGTCATCGCGCCCCAAACCTGCCATCCCGCCCGAACCGGCGTCCCGGAGGTCGAGGAACATATTGACCCACTGCGCGGCGGGCAGAAACCTGGCTGCCTGCAGTTGCGCGATCAACCCGGGGCTCAACGCCTGCTCCTCGAGGGCCAGCAGCCGCGGACAGCCGAGTTCCTTTATTCCGGCCACCAGCGCTGCCATATCGAGCGCGTCGGCCGCCTGCCGGCCGGACCAGGTCATGTTCGGCCAGGCCGAATCGGCGCACCGGATGAATCGAAATCCTCCCACGGTACCGGCGCCGGCGAGTCCCGATGCCGCCAGGCTGGCATATAAACCATAAAGGTTGTCCTGTATCTCTTCCGCCCGTGTCATTACTGGAACAGTTTGACCAGGCTGACGCGGTCGATCTTGCCGCTGTTGTTGTACGGCAGGTTATCGATGACCTGGATCGCCGACGGGATCATATAGTAGGGAAGCTTTTCCTCCAGGGAGGTCCGCACACGGTCTACTTCGCCGGAATAACGCTCCAGGAAAAGTCCGAGTTGCGGAACGCCAAGCGCATTTTTATAGACGACGGCCGCGGTATTGAGCGAGAAAAGGTCGCGGGCAACTACTTCGATCTCGCTGAGCTCGATGCGGAAGCCCTGGATCTTGACCTGGTGATCCGCGCGGCCGCAGTAGAAGATATCGCCGTCGCCGTCCACGTAGCAGACGTCGCCGGTCTTGTAGTACCGCCGGCCGTTCCTGACCGGGAACGCCGTCCGGTTCCTTTCCTCGTTGTTGAGATAGCCTGGTGTCACCTGGCCGCTGCTGACATGGAATTCGCCTTTCTCGCCGGGTGCGACTTCCTTCCCTTCTTCGTCGAGAATGAGCACATCCACATTCCTGAACGGCTTCCCGATGATCATCATATCGTTATACGACTTGACCCGCGAAGGATCGAAGAAATACCCTGTGCACCAGATCGTCGCTTCGGTCGGGCCGTACAGGTTGACGACCTGGCCGTTGGGCATGCAGCCCAGCCATTCGCCGACCACCCTGACGTTGGAAGCTTCCGCGGTGAGGATGCAATACCGCAGCTTCGGCAGGCTGATCTCGGGGAAATAGGGCTTCAGGTAATTGATGATGGAGGGCACGACCGACGCAAAACTGATCTCGTATTTCTGGATCAGCTTGTAGACGTTCATGTACTTGATCCCTTCGGCGGGCACCGTATACACACAGGCGCCCAGCAGCAGCGGGACGAGATAGGAGGCGATCGACACGTCGAAAGTCAGGTCGAACATCTGGAGAAAGCGGTCCGATGCGTCACACCGGAACCCCAGCGCGTCGTAGGAATCCAGGAAAGTCCGGATATTGCCCAGCGTGATGGGCACGCCCTTCGGGACGCCGGTGCTGCCCGACGTGAATAAAACATACAGCAGGTCATCGTCCTTCCAGGTCTTGCTGAGCAAAGGTGCGGCTTCCCCGCTTGTCGCCGTCGCCACCACCCGGAACGGCAGGCCGTAGGCCGCGAAATCCCTGTACCCGGCGTCGGGCGACAGCACGAGATCGAGACCCGCATCGCGGATGATCGCCTTATTCCGGTCGTCGGGGTTTTTCGGATGCAGCGGCACGTAGGCATAGCCGAGGAACCAACAGGCCAGTATAGCCGCGTAAGTTTCTATCGAATCGGTCGTCACGATGCCCACCCGTCCGGTGGCGCTTCCGCCGGACCGGCGGATCGCTTCCTGCACGCGGCCCGCCACTCCGCTCAAGTCCCGATAGGAGAAATGGCGGTCGCCGATGCAAAAAGCCGGTCGTTGCGCATTTTTTTCCAGAGAATCCCAAAGATCCTTGATCATGGTTGAATAACGTGAATGAGTGCCGTTTGTGTATAGGGTCAGGAGAATTTGTGCCGGGCGGCGTCCACGCAATGCCGGAGAAATTTACCGGTATTATACGCGCCGGCGCGATACATCTCCCTGGCTTTAGCCGGCGAATGCCGGACAAAGGCCCTGGCAATATATTTGACCATTTCGCGGTGCGTTTCGGCGACCGCCGACCGGACCTCCTCCGGCGGAAGCGGGTTGGGGCCGTTCATATATTTCAACGTCACCAGGAAATACCTGAACCGCACCAGCGGGTTGTTCCTCCTGTTCACATCGATCTGCTCCTCGTGGACGCGGTACCAGACAACCCCGTCCGGCATCAGGACGACCTGGTGCGCCAGCGACAGTTGCAGCCACATTTCGTAGTCCCCTTCGCCCTGCGGATTGGTAAAGCCGCCGACGGCGTCATAGGCCGTACGCTTGATGATGGAAGACAGCGGCGCCTTTTGAAAGATGGGCACGCCTTCGATAAAATGTCGCCGGTACGCCTGCTCCGGCGTCAGCAGGAAGGGATAGGGCCGGCGGTCGTCCTGGATAAGCGAGCAAAGCCCGTAACCCGCTTCGGGAAAACGTTCCATCATGCTGACCAGCACGTCCAGCCCCGTAGGATACAACAGGTCGTCCGAGTCGAGGTACTTCAGGTATTTTCCTTTGCTCAGCCGGGCGGCCAGGTTGCGGTTCTCGAACTGGCCGAGGTTTGTCGGGTTGACAAAAAGCCGGATCCGTTCGTCCCGCGCGGCATATTCCTGCGCGATCGCAACGGTCCCGTCGGAGGATGCGTCATCGACGATCACCAGTTCGAAGTTCGGGTAGGTCGAAGCCAGTACGCTTTCAATGGCTTCCCGGATATATTTTTCCCGGTTATAGGCGGTCATCAGGACACTGACGAGGGGACGATCCATCAACTAATATTTTAGGGCCTGAGGTGGTTTTTTGCAAATACGCCGGTACAGCACATCGAGCGCGGGCTCTCCTTTTTCCGCGGCGCCGTTGAACAGCCGGATCGTGCGCCGCAACACCAGCCAGAACCGGATATTGAAGACGAGCCACCGGGCCCTTTCGGTCCAGCTTAGCCCCGATTCCCGCAGCAGGATCCGCGCGGCGACCAGCACATTCCGAAAGACCGAATGTTGCAGCGACGGCTTGAGACCGAAAAGGCGGAACTCATAGTAGAATACCGAAAAATACCGCGGCCGGATGAACGCCGGCAGGTGGTGGTGATAGTGATACGTGATGGCGCCGCTGACATGGGCGAG
>DATNBP010000019.1:0-11403 GCA_035572015.1 Puia sp.
GGCATATAATGATTGCTGCCGTTCTTCCAGGTCGCGAACCAGAGGAGCACCAGGCGGACACCGTGGATGCGGGCCTGGGCAAGGAGCGTGTCGACGAGCGAGAAGTCGAATCGCCCTTGTTCAGGTTCGACTTGCTCCCAATAGACCGGTGTTTCAAGAGCGTTGGCATGCAGGCTTTCCATCGCGGACCAGACTTGCGGCAATGTCGCGGGCCACGAACTGGAATTATGGGCCTGACCGCCGAGAAGGAAAAACGGCTTGCCATCGACAAGGAGTTCGTGCCGGCCATTCTTTTCTGTCAGTGTGGGTAGGTCGGCGACGGATTGGCCGGTGGCGGGCAGGAAGCCGGCGAGGAAGAACAGGCAAACACAGGATCTGAGTAGCATGCAGCGGATGTCGATTTCCGGGAAAGTTATCGATTTTTCGTACATTCCCTATATGATCAGGGAGACTATCTTCAAGACCCATGAGCAGCGGGATAGCCAGGGGTTCCGCATCAGAGGACATGAGGTTCAACGGATTGAGACATTCAGCGACGCCGTGTTTGCATTTGCGGTGACGCTCCTGATCGTATCGCTCGAGGTCCCGAAGACATTTGGCGAACTCCTGGTGTCGATGCGCGGCTTTTTTATGTTTGCGGTCTGTTTTGCACTGCTCATGACGGTCTGGTTCCAGCAACACACCTGGTTCCGCAGGTATGCGCTGGATGACACGGCAACGGTCGTGTTGAATTCCCTGCTGATCTTTGTCGTTCTTTTCTATGTCTATCCGCTGAAATTCCTGTCCTCACTTTTATTTGGTGAGACGATCTACGGGGCCGGGAAAAGTCCTTTTTCGATAAGGCCCGCCGACGGGTCGCTGCTGATGATCATTTATACGGCCGGCTACACGACAATCTACCTGATCTTTCTGTTGATGTACAGGCATGCGTTGCGCAAGAAGCGCCTCCTGCAATTAAGTCCTCTGGAGGAGTACGATACCCGGACGATGCTGTATGCGCAGCTGGCGATGGTGCTGATCGGCATCTGTGTGGCGATCCTCGCGCTGCTGCTGCCGCCGGACAAGGGCGGACTGGCCGGCCTGTTCTTCTTTGCGATCGGCCCCGCGATGTGGCTGGTGCATGGGCGACGGGCGGTGAGACGAAAAATGCTGGAGGGGCATCAGGAATGAGCTAACCAATCGATTTCGATATGGAGAATAGATTCAGGTATCTGATCGTCGAGGATGACGATCTGGATCGGATAAGTCTCGAAACCGAGGCAGAAAAGTTCCCGTTTCTGCAAAAGGCGGGTGCATGCCAGCACCCCCTGCACGCAATGGAATTCATCTCACGGCACCGGCCCGATATACTGTTCCTCGATATCGAGATGCCGGGAATGAGCGGCCTGGAGTTACTCCGGCAACTGCATGGCATGCCGGTGCTGTCGGTTTTTATCACATCCCATCCGGAATTCGCGGTGGAGGGCTTCGAGCTCCAGGCCTTCGACTACCTGATCAAGCCGCTGACCGCGGAGCGTTTTGCCCGCTGCGCGCTGCGTCTTCGGGACTTTGCCGAGTTGCGGAAAAAGGCATTCGCTTACGACAAGGAGCAGGAAGAGGACGCAATCGTGATCAAACAGGGGCACGACAAGTGCAAGGTCCAGCTCGCCGAAATTCAATTCCTGGAAGCGATGAAGGACTATACGCGGATAGTGACAAAGGATAAACAATACCTGGTGCTCACCACGCTCAGCGATTTGCTGGATAAATTACCGCCGGGCAAGTTTGCGCGTATCCATAGAAGCTATGCCGTTCACCTTCAAAAGGTCACGGCCGTAAAAGGGAATAAGGTGGAGTTGGCGGCTTCCGAGCTGCCGGTCGGGAAATTGTACCGGAATGCATTGAAGGGCATGCTCATCGTGTTCCTACTGATCATGGGCTTTTGGAGTTCGGGACAAGGTAAAAAAGACAGAATGTCCGCGCTGGCGGCGCACTGCGATTCGCTGCGATTGAATGCCAGCGCCAATCATGCTGCGCTGAAGGCGGCGGGACTGCAGGGGCTGGGGATGGCGGGACCGGGGGACTTTGAATTCAGGTCGCGGTTCGCTATGTCGGCTGCTTTAGGCTATTACTATGCGATCCGGTTCGACAGCGCCCAATATTATTTTTACCAGAGCCTGTATTCCGCTCAGCGGGGACATCTGACCCGGCTGATCGAGCGGGCCTGCGTGACGTTGATCCCCGTGAACTTCCAGTTGCAGCAGATGGACAAGACGGACAGCATCAAAAATATCCTTCAGTCTATCGTCGACACCACCCGCGACCGACGGATGCTGGAAGACGGCTATTACGCGCTGGGCGGCTATTATCAGGATATATCCTACTACAGCACCGCGCAGGACTATTTTATACGAAGCATTGAATTGCGGGAAAAAGAGGTCGATACCGTTGCGGACCCGCGGATGAAATTCGATTTCGCGATCCAGTGCGATATGTTGTCAAAGCTCTATCTCAATACACAAATGACGGATAAAAGCCTTGAGGCCCTCCGGAAAGGGCAGCGGTTCGCCTCCGTGTCACCGGCCGTAGGCAACCGGCTGATGAGCTCCTTTGTCGAGGCGTACAGCACGTCGGGGCGCATCGACTCCGCACTGCATTATGACCGGCTGCTGGAAGCAGGGACCCCGAATCCCATGATGTTTCCGTCCGAAATTGTTTCATCCGATCTCAATATCGCTATCTATTACCTCGATAGACGGCAATATGAAAAGGCGCTCCCATATATCGCAAAGGCGGACACGGTCGCCGCCAGGGTCCAATCACCGCTCCTGAATTTCCAGGTCCAGATGACAAAGGCGCGATACTTTGAAGGCAAGCGTGACTACCAGGAGGCGATCTCTCTTTTGCAGCAATCCATGCCGGTAGCCAGGCAGCTCAATAAGGAATTGTATTCGAACGACCTGAAATACATGTCACAGGCCCTGGAGGGGAAAGGCGACCTCGCTGCAGCGCTGCAGTACTACAAAGAATACGTGGATGTAAACGACTCCCTGAATAAGGAAAAGTTGTCACGGACTTTCGCGGATCTCGAAACGCACTATCAAACACATGAAAAGGAGCTGCAAATCGATGCGCTGGACCGGGAAAACCGGCTGCACTTGTTGGAACTGCAAAACGCCTCGCAGACGAGGTTGATCCTCGTGCTGGGTCTCGCCGCGCTTGGCGCGATCTCACTGCTGCTCTATTTCTTTTACCGGAATAAGGTCAGGCTTAACCAGGAGCTATCAAAGGCGAACGAAACCAAGGCGCAGCTTTTCGGGATCATCGGGCACGACCTGCGGTCTCCGGTGGGAAAGATCGTCAGGATGCTGCAGTTGCAAAAAGAAAAACCCGAACTCTTTACGACGGAGGCGCGCCAGGCACATGAGGAAAGTCTCAAGAAGGCGTCCGAGAACGTGCTCGAGACAATGGAGGACCTTTTGCTTTGGAGCAAGAGCCAGATGCGGCATTTTCACCCCGAGTACCGCCGTGTGAATATCAGCGAGGTATTGGGTAGGGAGGTCGCGTTGATGCAGGACCAACTGGAGGAAAGACAAATCCGCCTGGTCGATGAAGTGCCGCCGGGTTTGGTCAGGGAGTCGGATGAGAACTTTCTATCGGTGATCATCCGGAACCTATTGCAAAATGCTGTAAGGTATTCCGAAGGAGACAGGCGGATCGTCGTCGCCGCAAACGCCTCAGAATTAACGATCACCAACGCTACGACTACCGGTAATGCGGCAGTCCTGAACAAACGGATCGAACAGGGGCGGATCGACAGCGGAGCCTCAGGTTTGGGGCTGCAATTGGCATCCGATCTGGCCGGCAGGATTGGGGCCAGGCTGTATTTTAAGGGAGACAATGGGGTGTCGCTGACTGCCGTACTGAGTTGGAGGGGGTAGAATCTATTGGCAGCCGCAGGAATGAGTGTATACAAACCCGGTTTGTCCGGGGCGAGTGGGTAGATCCCTCATAGAAGCTGCTGTATAACGATTTTTAAAAGACGTTCGTCGAGTATTCAGGCGAACGTTTTTTTATGCGCCGACTTTTGGCTGGTCAACCAAAGGATATGCCGGCGACAAAAAGGACAACATGGATCGAATGGTTGCTGCTGGCGCTGGCGATCCTCTTTTTTATCAGTGCATTCATACTAATCATTTGACCATGAAACGGATTATTGTATTGGTGATCGTTTGCGCCGTCGGCACAAGCATCCCGGGAAGGGCACAGTTCCTCAAGAATCTGACAAACAATATCAAACAGACGCTACAGAGCCGGGCGAACGGGAAAACCAACCAGACTACCAATTTGCTGCTCGATAAAATAGACAGCGCCACAAATTTCAGCGGCGCGAAAACCGGAAAGAAGAGCGCGGCCGCTACCTCAGGCGGCGCAACAGGGGTATCGGCTTCGGGAGCACTTCCGGGTATTGGAGCTTCGGCGGGAATGCCCGGCCCGACCAGTGGGCCGGTCGACACCAGCGGACTTGGTCGGGTGTTGGGCGCGTTCGCTAAAACAGCCCGGGAAAACCCAAACGACACCAGTCAGGCCGACCTCGTAATGAAATCGCTGAGCCGGCTTACGGGCGGCGACGGTGTATCGCCGCAGGATTCCGCGGCAGCAATAAGAAGCTTTATGACGGCCAGCGGCGGGAGCGGGTACCTCTACGAAACGGTTACGACGATCGCATCTAAGATGGGCAATTCTAAGGATACCGCATCATTCTGGCTCACCAATAGCGGGGAGGGCCGGAGCGAAATGCGTATACCGGTCCCGGGCGCTCATACGGGAAAGATCATCGCGATCGGCCATTCTGCTCAGCCCGGATATTCGATGATTCTCGACAATGCCGAAAGAACCTATACCTTAAATATTATTGACACGGCGCTGATCAATTCCGGTAGCCAATACGAGGTCACGAGGATCGGTACAGAAACCGTAAGCGGTTACCCATGCACCCATGTCCGGGTCTCGAACAACATTGGGTCCGGAGCTTTCAAGTCTTCCACCACCTTCGATTTGTGGACCAGCACGGCAGTGCCGGGTTACTCACTGTACAGCAAGTTGCTGACACTGAGCGGATCCCAGGGCGGGATGATTGGGTCGCTCAACAAGGCGGGTGCGGCCGGTTTCCTCGTGAAAATGACCGGAGGAGGAGACGGCGCCGGCTATTCGATGGTGATGCAGTTGCAACGGGTGCAACAACGGAACTTCCCGGCGTCCCTTTTCAAAATTCCGGCGGGGTATAGCAATTCCGGGATGTCCATGGCACAGCGGCTCCTTACCGGATCGGTGCCCGCGAATAACCATTAATCAACATGCGAATATGCGATCGAGCTTAACCAGTCTTGCGCTGATGCTGCTTGCGGTGACGAATGGCCTGGCACAGGACCTGGGGGACCTCCGGGACCAGAAGCCATTTGCCGTGCATGGGTCGCTTGGCGCGGGAATGGAATTTTATCAGTCGAACGAAGCGTATCCCACACGGCCGCCGTTTGCCTGGAATGTCTATGGCAGTCTTACCCCATCAGTCTACGGCGTGACGATGCCGGTGACATTCGTCGTCACCCAATACGGCAAAAGCTACGCCTACCCCTTTGCGCAAGTGGGCATCAGCCCCGCATACAAGTGGGTCAGGCTGCACCTGGGATACAGGACGATATTGTTCTCGCCGCTGGTGTTCGCGGGCCAGAGTTTCCTGGGAGCAGGCGTGGAACTAAGCCCGAAAGGATTCTATTTGGGTGGTTTCTATGGCCGGTTGAATCGCGCGGTCCAGGAAGATACCAGTTTTGCACATCCCATCGAGCCACAATATGCGCGGGTCGGGTATGGTCTCAAACTGGGCGTCGGCACCCCAAAAAATAATTTCAATATTTCCTTTTTCCATGCAAAAGACGAAATTGGCTCGATCAAACGATTGCAGGACAGTCTCACGACGGTGCTGCCGCAGGAGAACACCGTCGTAGGAAGTTCGTGGCATTTTACATTTTTCCACCGGTTGGTATGGAGCGGCGATCTCGCTGCGGGCCTGCTTAACCGCGATCAATCCTACCAGGAAATCGATAGCGTCGGCTATTACAAGATTCCGACGCTGATGAAAAAGCTGATGCCGGTCAACTGGAGTTCGGTATTTTCCTATGCAGGGCAGTCGCAAGTCTCGTTCACCTGGAAGACCATCAACGCTTCTGCGGGGTATCGCCGGATCGCGCCCGACTTCGTCTCGCTGGGCGTCCCCTACATGCTGAACGATCTCGAAATGGTAAACGGGGCCTTTGGCGGAAATTTTTTCAAGGGGCGCCTGAATACCAATTTGGCCTTCACCACGCAGCACAACAACCTTTCCCATCTGCTGGCGTCCACCCTGGTCACCCGGACCGGCAACCTGGCCGTGAACGCATTTGTTTCGCAGCATTTCAATCTCAGCGCTACCATGACCGGCGCACAGGTATATCAGCGTGACGGCGCTTCCGCACTCAGCGATTCGGTTCGGATGGATCAGCTCATGTTTTCGGTCACAGTCGCGCCCACCTTGAATTTTACCGGCAATGATTACCAGCATACTATAAGCGCAAGTTTGAGCTATACCGCTCTCTATGACCACAATCCGGCGACATCTGCGCTGACCGCGGGAAACAATATCAGCACTTCATTGAACTATGCTTTGTATTTCAGTCATGCCTTCTGGGGGTTGAACGCGGCGATTTTGTATAACAGATACGGCCAGGGGGATAACAGGTATCAATCGGCGGGTATTAATGCAGGATTGAACGCCCAGCTGCTTGGCAACCACCAACTGGCGCTGCTGGGCAGCGCCGGCTATTTCCTGAATAAATATTCCAGCTCGCCGGCGGGGAATAACACCACTTTCTCCTTTACGGGCAATTATACGCTTCAGCATCATTCGGTGGGCGTATATCTCAACTACGTGCTAACGCCACCGGTCAACCTGAATCCGCTGACGGCCGTCTACCATATCCCCATCGCCGTAAACTCAAAGAATTTTGCAGGTGGGATAATGTATGGGTTTCATTTCTAAAAACGACAAATGATCCGGATATTCACCTTTTGTACGTTCTTCTTGTTGCTCGCATCGGCGGGTCGTGCTCAGTTTACCGTAGGTGTGCAGGTCAATGTCATACAGCCGGTGCCTCCATACCTTCCGCAGCTCAGGGCGGATATGATGGGCAACCGGACCGGCCAGCTCAACCAGGACCTGGGCAGCCATGTATCGGTCGTTCTCCGTTACGCGGGAACCGGTCAGCAGCGGATCAAGCTGGCTGGCACGATCGAACGCGTATCGCCGGCGCCGATGGGGGTGTCGCTAAGACCGGATTATCAGGCCGCACAGCCGATCGTGCTCGCAGCGCAACAACCAATCCTGCCTGTGACGAGGGATATGCTTCAAAACGCGTTCGGGAACTTTAACGAAAATTCGCTCGTATATACGAACTGCGATCTCAACACCCTGCGCCAGAACGGCATCGACTTCAAGCTTCCGGAAGGGGTTTACCGGGTTTGTGTCACCGCCTATGATTATGACCGGCCAGGGTTTTCCGCACCGCTTTCAGCGCCGGGCACAGGCTGCGCCTACTTTACAATTTGCTATACGGCGGCGGCGCCGCAGCTGATCCTGCCTGTCAGCACGTTCGTCAACGCCTCGGGCGGTTTCCAGGACCTCACGCCGCACTCCAACCTCGTGCAATTTACCTGGACTCCGCCGGGTACTACTTGCGGGATGCCGATGGGACCGTTGACGTACGATCTGGAGATCCGGCGGGTCTTTGCAGGCCAGACGGTGACGGACGCTGTCAATAACCCCTATGTCTTTCACCAGCAAAATATTCCGGCAACCACTTTTCTGCTGGACACCCTGAAATACGGGCATGTACTCGTACCCGGCCAGCAATACATCGTCAGGGTCAAGGGGAATTTTATCCCGATGATCGGCAGTCCGCTCGAGATCGCCAACCAGGGATATAGCGAGATCGGCGCCTTTACATGGTCGCCCGTCTCCTATTTTCCGGCGACAAGTCTCGCCGGGAATTTGCCGGAAGCGAACAAGCCCGTTCTACCCGGGTCGATTCAGCCCGGGGGGTATATCAATGAGCCCTATACGCCGGTCGCAGCCTGTGCGGTGGCAACCCCGCTCAGCAATACCCATCCGTTCGACGGCGCGCTGGCGGGGCAACAGGTGACGATAGACGGATATTCGATGACCATTTCGGAAGCTACCGCGAATGCGGACGGCAGCTTCAAGGGTGGTGGTACGATCGCCTGGCACCCCTTTTCCGCCGATGTTAAACTGAACGTCAGTTTTGACAGTCTCCGGGTGAATACCGACAAAATAGTGTACGCAGGTGCGGCGCAGACGGTGATCGATAACGGATTCCCCGGCTGGGGTGTGGTCGGGGCGGGAGATGTGGTGACAAAGCTGGCGGCGCTGGACGATGGGACGCTGGGCGCAATCAGGAGCCGGTTGGGCGACGGGATGCACTTGCTCAATTCCGCGGGCGGCAGTCCCGTGAATTTCCCGATGGGCGTCAACACGACCTTGGGCGGGGCGCCCGCAACACTGGCCGTGATGGGCCTGAACTTCCGGTCGTCGTGCGCGGATATGACGGTAATGTATGCCGTCAACCTTCCCGATATCGGAGGATGGCTGGTGCTGGCGGGAAGCGGACTGCCCGTCGCACCCACCGGTTTGTTGTCAGTGCCGGGCGGCGTGCTATACCTGCCGCAGGACCGCGTATATGCGGCGGCCGGCCTGAAATACACGATCAACGGATGTCCCGGCGCCGGCGCTGGTGCGGTGGACACGTCGAAGGGAACTTATATTTCGTGGGATGCGGTGAAAGGACTGAGTGCGGTGGCTGCGAATGCGGACATCCTGTTCGCGAACGGCAGTGCCATCGTCGCGGTCGACAAGAACGATCAGCGCCTGACGACTCCGGTGGCTTTCCATGCACACTTCAGTTTCACGGACTGGAACGACTGGGTGGCTACGGGCGTATTAAGCAACGACTTCGAACTGGCGGGGTTGCCCGGGTTCCCGATCCATTCGGATGGCGTCTCTTTCGACCATTCGGCCCGGCAGAATCCCGGCGCGATCACGTTTCCGGCAGGCTACCCCGGGGCGCAGGATATGAGTTTCGAGGGCTTGTATATCCCGGCTTTGACCATGTCTTTGCCAACGGTCTTCAAGACCTTCCCGGGCGACGCGGTCGGCGGCGTAGCCTTCCAAAATCTCATTCTCGACAACATCGGCGTGACCACCGGTATAAACGCCACGAATGTACTCAACATCGGGAGTGGCAGCCTGGGGGGCTGGGCCTTCTCAATTGATAAGCTAAACATCGCGGTGATCCAAAATAACTTCCAGAACGGCATGCAGATGACCGGGCAGATCCGTCTGCCGATCAGCAGTGACGGGCTGGCCTATACCTGCGCCCTCAACAGCGGGGATGGTAAGATCGACTATCAATTCGTAGTGCAATCGGGCGGCGGCCTGAGTGTACCTTTGTGGCTGGCACAGCTCAATCTGGATGCGAACTCGTCCTTTTCGATCGGGACCGACGCAACCGGTATCGCGGTAAAAGCCCATTTGAACGGGAACATCGGGATCACCGTCGACCGCGCGGGCATGCCAAAGGTCTCATTGCCCGGGGTCGGCTTCCAGGATATGGCGATGGCCAACCGCGCGGATACAACCGCGGAAGCAGGTCCCGGATTTTATTTTTCTCCCGGAAAATGGAGCCTGGGGGGCGGCGTACAGGGCTCGCTCGCGGGGTTCGATCTCGGGTTGGCTGATTTCACGCCCAGTTTTACAGCGAAGAGTTCCGGCCAATTCGAGGCCGGGGTATATTTTACGGTCAAGGTGGGGATTGGTTTTGGAGATGCATCCGTCGTGAGCGGCACGGCGCGGCTGGGCATCCTCGGGAGCATCAGCGTTCCAGGGACATCGGCGCCGAGCGCTGCCTTTGACAAGATCGACTGCGATTCGATCACAGTCGACGGCGGTGTAGGCCCGGTGAAAGTAAAGGGCAGCCTCTCCTTCCGGAATGGCGATCCCACATATGGGGACGGCATCGCAGGGACCCTCAGCGCGGACTTCACCTTTGCCCAACTTAACGCGGCGGCGCAGTTTGGCACGACCCTCCCTGCTTCGGGTGGCTTCCATTATTGGGCGATCGGGGGCAGTGTCTTTATGGACGCAGGAGTGCCGATCGGTCCGGGTCTGTTTGTAAACGGGTTCGGCGGCGGAGCATTTCACAATATGATGCTGACGCCGCCAAGCGACGCCGAGATCCGGACTCATCCGTCTACAAGCCCGGGTTCAATCCCCATGACGCCGAGCAACAATTCGGATGGCATCCAGGCCGAACTGATCGTATCGGTGATCCAGCCGTCGGTCTGCAACGCCTCGCTGACCATGACCGGGACCATCGTAAACGGCGGGCTCGGCCAACTCCGGATGGACGGCGCAGGATATATCGTGACGAACGCGCCGGATAATTCGAATGCCCTGGTGAACGCGAACATGACCATGGTGTACGACTTTGTTCAAAGGACCTTCGATCTGACCGTCGGCGTCGACGTCCGGTTCCTGGTGGCAACGGCTTCCGGCACGCTCTGGATGCACGGCGGTCCCGACGGCGACTATCTCTATATCGGTCAGCCCGACCAGGACAAACGGATCTCACTCGACCTGATCAAGATCGGCAGCCCGGGCGATATGCTCTACGTAGACCTTGGTGCGACCGCGTACTTCGACGCGGGGACCGAACTGCCGGCATTTCCCCCGCTACCTGCCGACATCTCCGGCAAGCAGGGTGACAAGAGCAGCAGCGATAATGCCGTGTACACGATGTTGCAGCTCCTCGGGAATGCAAAACCGCCAAATCCGGGATTCATGTTCGGCGCGGAGGTCCATGGGCAGGTCCATCTGAGTCTCCTGTTCCTCTACGCGCAGGTCACAGCGGAGCTTGGCTTCGACGTGGCAATGGAGCATGTCACCAATCCCCCTTCGGGCTGTGTCCAGGCGGACGGTAGCTTTGGATTGAACCAGTGGTATGGCATGGGACAATTCTATGCCTATTTCAAGCTGGATGTCGGCTTGCATGTCGACGCCTGGTTCTATCATGGCGACGTAGATCTCGTCAGCGAGGAAGCATGGTGTGCGCTGCAGGCCGGCTTACCCAACCCCAGTTGGGTGGATGGCGAGGTGCATGTGCAAGGGTCCGCGTTGGGCGGGCTGGTCAGTGTAAGCGGCGATTTCCCGTTCAGCTTCGGGGAAAAATGCACGATACCTTTCAACCCGCTGGATGAGCTGCAGATGATCACCGACATCGGTCCAAAGGACAGCGCGTCCGTATTCGCCGACCCCTC
>DATNBP010000020.1:0-9781 GCA_035572015.1 Puia sp.
CGTAGGAGCCGCCGACGAGCAGTTGCGGCGCCGTGAGTTCGATGGATTTTCCGGGGATCATATTCTCGGTCTCATAAAAGACTTCCTGTACGGCCTGGTCCAGCGTGAACGACCAGGCGTTGAAGGTCGTGGTGACATCCTTGCCCACGATGCCGAGCTTCCACCGGTTCCCGATGAGCTGAACGGCCGCGTCGACGCCGAACCCCCAGGCATGCGCGAAATTGCCCGCGCCCTGGTAAATGATCTTCGCGTTCCCGCCGAAGTTGAAGATATTCCCGTTGCGCGTCTTCGATTGTTGGGCCAGCGTCAGGATCAGGGCATAGTCAGCGGAAGAAAAAGTGGTGATATTGGAAAAATTGACGGACCCGTCCGGCTGAACGAGAAATATCGTGTTGGGGATATCGTCCACGGCAAACCGCAGCAGCGAAATGCCCAGCGTACGCTTGTTATCCTTCAGCGGCAGCACCAGGTTGCCGAAATCGTACTTGCCGACGCCGGCGAAGTATTCGGCATGCATCAGGCTCAGTTGAGGAAGATCCCTGACATTCGCCAGCGCCGCCGGGTTCCAGTAGCCCGCGGTGCCGTCCGAAACAGAGGCCACCTGCGCGTTGCCCATGGACATGCCACGTGCGCCCGCGCCGATATTCAGGAATTCATTGGAGTATTGGGTGAATTGCGCGAATGCGGGTAGGCTGGGTAAGGAGCCGGCAACGATCAGGAGGGAGAATAATAAGTTCTTACCCCGCATTCTTTTCAGCATAAGCCAACGGTTATTGGGTTTTTAGCGGATATCCAGATATAACGGGCATTCCATCACAATATTGTACCCTAAAAACCCCTAATTTGCGCCCTAAATCTCCTTGATTTTCATGAACCTGATCGAAGAATTAAGATGGCGCGGAATGGTCCGCGACATCATGCCGGGAACGGAGGAACAACTGGCAAAAGAAATGACGGCGGGCTATATCGGATTTGATCCGACCTCGGACAGCCTCCACATCGGCAGCCTGGTTCCCATCCTGCTGCTCGTGCATTTGCAAAAAGCTGGACACAAACCAGTTGCACTGGTGGGCGGCGCGACCGGCATGGTGGGAGATCCGAGCGGAAAAAGCGAGGAGCGCAACCTGCTGAGCGAAGAGGTCCTGGATCATAACCTCGCCTGCGTCCGCAGGCAACTGGAAAAATTTCTCGATTTCAACCCGGCGCTTCCGAATTGCGCGCTAATGGTAAACAATTACGACTGGTTTCGCGACATGCGTTTCCTGGATTTCATCCGGGACGTGGGCAAACATATTACGGTAAATTACATGTCTGCAAAAGACAGCGTAAAGAAGCGGCTGGAAGGCGAAAATGGGATGTCTTTCACCGAATTCACCTACCAGCTCGTGCAGGGTTACGATTTTTACTGGCTGTACACCAACCGGAACTGCAAGCTGCAGATGGGCGGCAGCGACCAGTGGGGCAACATCACCACCGGCGCGGAACTGATCCGCCGCAAGTCCGGCGGCGAGGCCTTTGCCTTTACCTGCCCGCTGCTGACGAAGGCGGATGGCGGCAAATTCGGCAAGACCGAAAAGGGAAATATCTGGCTCGATCCGGAAAAGACCTCTCCCTACCAGTTCTACCAGTTCTGGCTAAACGCCAGCGACGCGGATGCTGAAAAATGGATCCGCATTTTTACATTTCTGACGGCGGCCGAGATCGGGGAACTCACGGCGCGGCACCACATCGACCCCGGAGGCCGCGTGCTTCAGAAAAGCCTCGCAGCCGCGGTCACCCGTTTTGTCCATGGCGAAGAAGGATTGGAGAAGGCGCTCGCCGACACGGAAAAGATCTTCGCCAACCAGACCGCGCCGGCGGAATCGCTCAGTGAGGAAGACCTGCAATCCATGGAAGGCATTGCGCGATTCGAATATCCGGCGTCGAAGCTCAGCGGCGGCATCGACATCGTCAGCTTCCTGGCGGATACCGGCATCATGCCGAGCAAGGGAGAAGCCCGAAAGACCGTCCAGGGTGGCGGCGTCAGCATCAACAGGAAAAAAGTGGACAGTATCCAGCTATCGGTCGACGATTCGCTGCTGTTGCACGGTAAGTATATCCTTGTCCAAAAAGGAAAAAGGAATTATTATCTCGTCGCGGTGGGTTGAGGGCTCCATCCCCACCTAACGAAAGTTCTATTTTCCTGCGCACCCCGCCGCCGTAGTTTGCATCCAAACATTCCACCATGCAAACGCTTCGCTTCAACCCTTTCAACCAGATCCACAAAGGTCTCCGGGCCTTATTGTACGACACCGCGCTCCTGATCCAGCACACCGACTTTACGGACAAGGAAGAGACCGGACGGACGGCGGCGCGCATCCGTTTCGTCAACGAGCTCTTCGCGCACCACGCCCGCGTCGAAGACGACCTGGTGTTCCCGATGATCGCCTCGTATGCCCCCGGGATCGTGGCGGATTTCGAAAGCCAGCACCAGACGGACCACGAGTTGTCCGTCACCCTCGAAATTTGCCTGAGCCGGTTCGGGGAAACCAAGTCTCCCGAACAGGACATGGCGGCGGGGAACGAGCTGCTCCAGACGTTCAATTCCTTTCTGGCTTTTAACGTCGAACACATGAAAAAGGAGGAGACCGTCGTCAACGCGGTACTTTGGAAACACTACACCGACGCTCAGCTGATCGGGAAGACCCAGGAGATCAGCGCTTCGCTGTCGATGGAGGAAAAGCTGGTGCACTCCGCGTGGATGCTGAAAGGTTCTGCCGTTCATGAGATCGTCGCCTGGTACAGGGGCATTCAAAAAGGCGCGCCGCCATTTGTTTTTGAGAATTTTTGCCGGCTCGCCGAATCGACGCTGTCCCCCGCAAGGTGGGACCGGGTAAAGGCGCACCTGGAGCTTGCCGTGGCTTCGTGATGCCGCCACCGCGATAGTGGTCGGGCAAGCAGCCCCGCGACGGGAAGCCCTAACTCAGCAGCGCCGGGCTCTGCCGGTACGTCCTTAACACGAGCTCGCCGAACAGCGTATTCGCCCACGCAAACCATTTGCGGGTATATTTCGCCGCGTCATCCTTATGGAACGACTCGTGCATGAAGCCGGTCCCCGCATGGCTGTGCTGCAGCATTTTCAGGCAGGCTGCGATCTCCTGCGAGTCATGGCTGGTCAGCGCCCTCACGATGATGCTGATCGGCCAGATCATATCGAGCCCCGCGTGCGGCCCGCCGATACCCTCGCCGGCCTTCCCTTTGAAGAAGAAGGGGTTCGAGTCGCTCCACAGCATCCGGCGTGTGTTCTGGTAGACCGTATAGCCCCGCCTGTCGTTGTGCAGGACAGAGAGGTCTCCGTTGTAGAGGCTGCTTTGCAGATAGGGCAGCGCCAGCAGGCTGGGGACATTCGCATCGTCCATCAGGGTATGGTTTCCGAATCCGTCGGCCTCATAGGCAAAGACTTCTCCGAACACCGGGTGCGTCACGATCGCATGCTCGAGGAGGGCCTTCTCCACCTCTGTCTCCAGCGCGAAGGCCGGGCCGAGCAGGTCGCTGCCCGCGCCCAGGGCTTTCAGCAACGTCCGCAACTCGCGCAGGCTGCTCAACGCGAACAAATTCGAAGGGATCAGGAAGGGATAGATCGTCGCGTCGTCGCTCGGCCGGAACATGGAATGGATCAGGCCCACTTTTTTTGTCGGGTACCCATAGCCTCCAAGCGGCACGCCGTCCGTCGCCCAGCTGGTCACGCGCTGGAAGCTGTACGGACCCTGCCCATCTTTGCGTTGCTGTTCCCTGAATGTCTGCAAGACTTTGCCCATCGCCGCCAGCCAGTCCGAATCGAACGGCGACCGGTCTTCCGTCTTCTCCCAGTACCCATACGCCAGCCGGATGGGATAGCACAAACTGTCGATCTCCCATTTCCGCTCATGGATGCCCGGCTTCATGTCCGTGATATCCGTCTTCTTCCATTCGCTCACGCGATTCGGATCTTTGTAAAATGCATTCGCATACGGGTCGCGCAGGATACAGACGACCTGACGGCGGATCACGCCCCGGATCAGTTGCTGCAGGTCCTTGTCGGTTTTCACGAGCGAAAGATAAGGCCAGACCTGCGCGCTGCTGTCCCGCAGCCACATCGCATCGATATCGCCCGTGATCACATAGGTGTCCGGTTTGCCCCCGGAAACCGAAAAATCGACCGTCGTGTCGAGCGTATTGGGGAAACAGTTTTCGAACAACCATCCGATCTCCTTGTTCCCGATGTTCTCGCGTACTTCCCGCGCGATCTTGTCCACCGCCTGACTCCTGAATTTCCGTTTCGCCTCCGCGATCCGCACCACCGGAAAGCCGTCCTTATCCGTCCGCGCATCGGCCGCCGAAGCCTTGGCGAAGGCGGCTCCAATTACCGAATTTCCGGCCATCATCCCCGCTCCGGCGAGAACACTTTGTTGCATGAACTTTCTCCTGCGCATACGGTCATTTTTTCGTCGCGCAAACTACGCTATTTTTCTTGTAGCGCATCGGCGTCATGTTCCGCCAAAAACCCGCGCTGCTCCTGCAGGGCTTCCGCCTGCCGCTTCCAGCCATCCCGCGCTGCGTAGAAGACGACGATCCCGCAAGCCGCCAGCAACAGCCCCACAAAAGCCGCAAACCCGGTGGAATACCAGACGAACAGCCAGATCGCCACCGACAGGATCACCGGTGCGGGATAGAGCCACATCCTGAAGGGCAGGTCTTGTGTCCCCTTCCGTCGCCGAAGCAACACGACGCCGACGGCCTGCGCGACAAATTGCACCAGGATCCGCATCGCCAGGATCGCATTGATCGCGTCGTTCAGCCGCAACAGGAGGCAAAAGCAAAACCCGAGTCCGGCGACAAAGAGCAACGAGACATACGGGAAATCCTTGCGCGGATGCAACCTGGCGAAGACCGGGAAGAAATTTCCGTCGGCCGCTGCCGCATAAGGCACCCGCGAATATCCAAGCACCACGGCGAACAGGGAGGCGAACGCGATCCAAAGCACCAGCAATGTGGCGACGTTGGCGATCCTTGGCCCATATATCCGTTCCATGAAGAGGCTGATGACGAATTTGGAGTTCATCGCCGCGCGCCAGGGGATGACCCCGGCAACGCTCCAGTTCATGGCGAGATAGAGAACGCTGATGCAGATGATGGAGATAAAGATGCTTCTGGGAATGTTCCTCCCCGGGTTCCTGATCTCCCCGCCGAGGTGGCAGACATTATAATAGCCAAGATAGCTGTAGACCGTTTTCACCGAAGCCTGTCCCACGAGTAACGCAAACGCCGCGGAGAACCAGGAATTGCCCGGGGCCGGGAACGGCGAGTAGGCTACCTGGCGGTGGGCGAACCCGCTGACGATGATCCAGACGATCGTGATGATGACGCCCGCCCACAGCAATACCGATATTTTTCCGATCGTCCGGATGTTCCGGTATAACAGGGCGATGATCAGGATGACGACGATACCCGACACGGCCTTCTCTTCCCACCAGCTGAGAGGCACCAGGTAACCGAAATATTGCGAGAAGCCGATCGCGCCCGACGCGACCACCAGGGAGGATTGCAGACAGGTTTGCCAAACAAACAAAAAGGACATCAGCGGCCCGCCCTTTTTTCCATACGACTCTTTCAGGAAATTGTAACTCCCGCCCGCCAGCGGATAGGCAGCCCCCAGCTCGCTCCAGATCATGCCGTCGACCAGCGCCGTTACCGCGCCGAAAACCCAGGCCCAGATGAACAGGTTGCTTGCCACAAGATGCATGACGATCGACATCATCACAAACGGCCCGATCCCCACCATATCGATCATATTGATCGAGGTCGCCTGCAACAAGCTGATTTCCCGCTTCATGAAATAGTTAGGCCTTTACAAACTCCCTGATGCCGGCAATCAGCTTGTCCAGGTCCTTTGTTGTCGTATACACGTTGGGCGTGATGCGTACGCCCGAGACCTTTTCCCAGACAATACCCACCGTGTGAATCCTGTACTTGTCAAAAAGGAAGCTGTCGAGCTCCGACGGCTTTCTGCCTTCGATCCCGATATTCCCGATCGCACAAGCGAACTCCGGTTTCAGCGAGGTGTACAGTTTTACCTTCGGCAGGTCCCTGACCGCCGACATCCAGTAGTTTTTCAGATAGAATAGCCGCTTCTCTTTCCGCTCCGCCCCGATCATGTCGTAGAAGCCGATCGCCTTCCCGATGGCCTGCTCGATAAAAAAAGGTCTTGTTCCGAGGTTCTCGAATTTCCGGATATCCGGCGATTTGGCGTCCCCCGCCGCGAAAAGCGGGTACAATCCGGCGATCTTATCTTTTTTTACATACAGCATCCCGCTCCCGATACAGGCGGCCATCCACTTGTGGAGGCTGGTCCCGAAATAGTCCGCGCCCAACGAAGGCATCGTGAACGCGAAATGCGCAAAACTATGCGCACCGTCAACCAGCACTTCGATGCCCCGTGCGTGGGCGGCGTCCGCGATCTTCCGGACCGGCACGATCTGTCCCGTCCAGTTGATCACATGGGTCACATGGACGACCCTGGTCCGCGATGTGAACGCACTGGCGTATTGCGCGGCCATATAGTCATCGTCCTCGCTGGGGAGGTCGAGGTCGACCCAGACCAGCTTGATACCTTCCCGCTGTTCGCGCTGCTTCCAGGCGTTGATACAATTGGGATAATCATATTTGCAAACGACCACCTCGTCCCCGGCCTTCAGGTTGAGCCCGAAAATAACCGTTTCCAATGCCTCGGAGGCGTTCCGGTTGATGGCGATCTCGTCCGCCGAACATCCCGCCACCCTGGCCAGGTCTTTCCGCAAGGGCTCTCTTCCCTCGTCGAGGATCCGCCACATATAATAGCTGGGCGCCTCGTTCGAAAAGTCGAGATACCTTTTCACTGCGTCCTGCACCACCTTCGGCGACGGCGAGACGCCCCCGTTGTTGAGATTGATCAGTTCCGGGCTGACCGTGAAGGACTGTTGAACAAAATACCAGAAATCCTCGTCTTCGGTCAGTTCATGCGCGGGGCGCCGGTCGGCTTTTGCAAGCGCTTTCGTCAGATTGCGGCTCCAGGCAGGCTGGGCAAGCGTGGACAAAAAGGTCGTAGCGGAAATCGCACCCAGGGCATCCAGGAAAGTGCGGCGGTTGTAGGCAGCCATATGTGTAGCAGCTTAGACGCTCAAGATAAGGAAAAAAGCGACCCGCTTCCTCGCCGGCGGCGCACCCTTTAAATCGTATCTTCGCGCCAGCATGAAGTATTATATCATCGCCGGCGAAGCATCCGGCGACCTCCACGGCAGCAACCTGATCAAGGAACTCAGGAGACAGGACCCCACCACCTCCGTTCGTTGCTGGGGTGGCGATCTGATGCGGGAGGCGGGGGGTGAACTGGTCAAACATTACAAGGACCTTGCCTTCATGGGCTTCACCGAAATACTCATGAACCTCCGTACGATCCTGCGCAACCTCGAATTCTGCAAACAGGATATTCTCCGGCACCGTCCCGACGCGATTATCCTTGTCGATTACCCGGGTTTCAATATGCGGATCGCGAAATGGGCGCACAAGGAAGGTTTGAAGGTCATCTTTTACATCTCGCCGCAGGTATGGGCCTGGAAAGAAGGACGGGTCCGCCAGATCCGGGACACCGTCGATAAGATGCTCGTCATTCTTCCTTTTGAAAAGGCATTCTATAAAAAATGGAATGTCGGGGTGGAATATGTGGGTCATCCGCTCGTGGAGGAGATCGACGGTTTCCGGGCCGATCCGCAGACGGCCAGGTTCCCGGCCCTGCAGTCTTCCCAGCCGATCGTCGCGCTGCTTCCCGGCAGCCGCAAACAGGAGATCTTAAAGAAACTGCCGGTCATGCTGGAGACAAGCCGCCATTTCCCGGACTGCCAATTCATCGTTGCCAAAGCGCCTGGCCAGGATTCCTCTTTCTACGAGGGGTTGGTGCATAAATATCCCAATGTGGCCTCCGTAAGCAATGCGACCTACGCACTCCTGTCAAGGGCGCGTGCCGCCTGTGTCACTTCGGGGACCGCGACGCTCGAAACGGCGCTATTCGGCGTTCCCGAGGTCGTTTGCTACAAAGGCAGCTCCGTCTCGTACCAGATCGCCCGGAGACTCATCAAAGTAAAATACATTTCGCTCGTCAACCTGATCATGGACAAGCCGGTGGTAAGGGAGTTGATCCAGGACGATCTGACCGTCGACAACCTGCGCCGGGAGCTCGAAGACCTGCTGCACAATGACCGGCGACGGGAGGAACTCGGGGAGGATTATCGGCGGCTCAGGGAATTGCTCAGCGAGGGCGGGAACGCTTCAGCGAACGCTGCCGCCAGTATTCTCCGGTTCATGACAACCTCGCGCGTTTATCCATGACGCCGGAAGACAAACAACTTCAGCAGCAGGATCACGATACCCGCGAGGAACATGAAAATAGAGATGCGGTTGATCCCGTGCATATAGCGCATCCACTGGGTATTCGGCGCATTAGGATCCCGTTTTTTAATATAGAAGTATTCTTCGATCTGTCTCCAAATTCCCATAGAATGAATTGATAGGCTCTAAGATAATTAACACCGCCGAATTTTGAATTGTTTACCCCAAAATCCACTATATTTGCCCCCCGCTCTCAAACAGGGACAGCGGTTCAGCAGGGGAATTAGCTCAGTTGGCTAGAGCGCTTGCATGGCATGCAAGAGGTCGTCGGTTCGACTCCGATATTCTCCACCAACAGTTCGGCGTGAACGCATATCTTATTTCAGGCATCGGCGCGGACTACCGGCTCTTCACCCACATCGTTCTTCCTCCAGGATATGAAGTCCGGCACATCCACTGGATCGCGCCCGAAAAGGAGGAGTCTCTCCCGGCTTACGCCTGTCGACTCGCGGGCCAGATCGACCTGAAGACGCCATTTATCCTGATCGGCTTTTCCCTCGGCGGCATCATGGCAACCGAAATTGCAAACAGATGCCATCCGGTCCGCACCATTATCATCAGCAGCGTGCCAATTTCTTCCCAGCTCCCTCCCTATTACCGCCATGCGCATCGGCTCCGGCTCTCCAAACTGGTCACGCCGCAAGTGATGAAATTCTTTGCCTCGGCCAAGTTCAGGTTGACGATGCGACGCGGGAACCGGAAGATCATGCGCGAAGTGATCCGCGCCGGGGACAACCGGTTTATCACCTGGGCGATGCACGCGGTCCTGGACTGGCGGAACGAGACGATCCCCGGATCCCTGGTCCATATTCATGGCGCCTGGGACGAGATCTTCCCCGTCCGCTGGACGCGACCAACCTTTACCATCCCGAAGGCTGGTCATAATCTTGTTCTGAGGCGGGCCGCGGAGGTCAATCGTCTCCTCCGCGAGATCCTCCCTTCGGGCGGTCAATAACCGCCCCCTTTCAGATCCCGATACCATAATCGGACACCCGACTGCCCGCAAACGGACGCCCCTTTCTTACGCGCAACTTCCATTCTTTTGATTATCAACAAGTAGCGTTTGTGGCACCGCGCTGGCATCTGCCGCATAGCCACCGGAGCCAAAAAAAAACCGCGCGGCCGCAAACATGAAACGCACTCATCCGGATATTTTTACCGCTCATACCGCTAATATGCCATTCATGGTACTATGTATTGTAAAGTACCTTCCTTTGCTATTATCTTTGTTATGCAAACAAAAAGCAATCAATCACGCAAAAAACTAAGTATATGTTACTCCTCAACAACAAACTCAGCAAAAACCTGGTGAATTTCGCCAGAAAATCAGCCCTCGCCCTTG
>DATNBP010000021.1:0-19822 GCA_035572015.1 Puia sp.
TCCGGAGGATTCGTCGATCCCAACACCAGCGCCGCCGTCGTGTCGGTAATGGGGGGGTCATTGGTCAACGGACGATAATAGTCTGCCCCCCAGTTGCCGGTGGAAGTCGGGATCTTAAATTCGCCGGCAGCCAGGACCTCGTTATAATGGAAGATATAGGCATCGAACGGATCGACCACCATTACATTGGGAGTATTTATATTCCATCCGTTCGGTGTCGCGTCGCCCACGATCCATAATTTGGAAAAGAGCGGCAGCGCAGCCGGTGCGTAGGAAATCGAGAGCGAGATCAGGTTCACCGAGATCGTATATACGCTCGCGCTGGAAATGACAAATTGGTTATCCGGATCACCGGCGGACTGACGCAGGACCAGTTTTGTGCTGTCTGCCCCCTCGCTATAGGAAGGTAGCACCGAATCCAGTGTTGTTATGAACTCGAAATGACCTGGAGTCAATGTGCCCTGGTAGTGAAACAGGCCTGGCACCGCGGGGTCTGGCGTTAGGCTGGCGGCCGTAGCGGGATCCGTTCCATTGACCGTCGCGTCACCAAGAATATAAAGGGTTGAAGACACTGGCTTATACGGCGTGACGGAAAGATACACGACGGCGGAAGTGTCGCTTTTCACATTGGTTGCGGAAATCGAATCGATGATCCGCGCCTGCAGCTGGACAGCTGTATCCGGGGCTGCATTCCAATAAGTGGACAGCAGGGTATTTAACGTCCCCGTAGTATAGTTCAACGTAAAGACAGCCTTTCCGAGGCTGGTCTTAAGGGCGTGGGAGAAATTTCCCCCCTTCCTGTCAATCTCCAGCGTATACGAAATAGAAGCACCTGTGCCATAATTGCTTCCTGTCGTCCAATTGAGCGTCAGTGCGGTATTATATTTATTCGCCTCCTTGAGCACGATCGCCGAATCGGAAGAAGCGGATAGCGCCAAAATGGTATTGACCTTACCCGGCGCGAAGTTCTCTGTTTTTTTACACGATACAGAAGCCACGGCCATCGACAACGTGACCAGTGCCCATTTACCCAGGTCTTTCAGCAGGTGCGTATAGTTTATGGTAGACATAACATGATTTTTATAAATGTTGAGCATTCCCAGGACACTCAGTAGCCGGGGTTTTGGGCAAGATTGGGATTGGCTTGCATTTCCGCCAGCGGAATGGGCAATAGGAGATTTTCCGCTGTCGCATTGGTGTGGCCGATGGAATGCAGAAAATCCAATCCATACTGGCCTTTATTTATCCGGATCAGGTCGAACCATCTCTGCCCCTCAAAGGCAAGCTCCATCCGCCTTTCATGCAACACCACAGTCCTGAAATCATCTTGCGAAAGGCCTCCGGCGATATCCGGCAGACCCGCCCGCTCGCGCACCAGGTTCAGCGGAGCGGCGGCTTGCGCAGTCTGGCCTACCTCATTCAGGGCCTCCGCTTCCATCAGCAGCACGTCTGCATATCGCAGAGCCGGAAAATCTTCCGCGCTCGTATTGTACTGAGGAGATACAGACGTCGGAACGAGGAATTTCCGGACATTGTAGCCCGTGGTAGAATAAGTGCTATCATAGACATTCCCGTTAAAAGCAGGACACCCGGGGTAGAGTATTGTTACGTCCTTGCGAAGATCGCCCGGTTCATAGCTATTGACAAATTCCCGCGTCGGCTGATTCCATCCATAGGCGCCCCCGACAAAATTCGTATTCCTCGGTCCCATGTACGGGCTCGTCCAGGACGCCTGGTTCAAGTCGTCAAAAAATCCATATAAAGTGCTGCCGCTGTACTGTATCTCAAAGATGGATTCCGGCGAATTCTTCGTAGCAGTACTGAAATTGTCGGCATAATTGGCGTCGAGTTTGTACCCCAGGGCGGTCACTTGCTGACACAACGGTATCACGTCCGCATAGTCGCCGAGCGTCAGATCGACTTTGGCCAGCGTGGCGATGGCAGCCCCCTTGGATGCGCGACCGACATCCGAACCGGTATAGCTTTCTCTCGGTGGTAAAAGCCCGATCGCGTCATTCAAATCCTGTTTGATCTGCTGATAGATGGCCGGGACCGCCGTTCTTTTGGGATAGTAGTCCGCCGAAGAAGGAGACTGGGGCTCCAGGATCAATGGGACAGCTCCAAAATAGCGGACCAGGATGAAGTAATAATTGGCCCTCAAAAATTTAGCCTCTCCGATGATCCTGTCGCGCAATACGGTATCCATATCGATACCCGGCACATTTTTCAGCACGAGGTTGCAGTATAATATGCCCGGATAGGGTCCCCGATAGAGATCCAGGACGCCCGCGTTGCTGGCATCGGTCGTAAAATTCGCTTCCTCCACCGTCTCGATCCCGTCGGTACCTCCGCCCGCACCGGTGACACTGTTCCCGGCAAAAATATCGGATGTCCACATCCGAAGATTATACAGCTTGGGTCGTTGCATCGGTTGATAACAGGCATTGATGGCATTAATCGCATCTTGCGACGTCTGGAAGAAATTGGAGGAATTGACCGTATCCAATGGCGCCTTGTCCAGGTATTTTTTGCACCCTGCCGCAACGAGCAGCATGGCCGATAAACATATAAAAACGACGACTTTCATAGCAAGTAATTGTTGTAATTAAAGATTGAGATTTATTCCGGCGCTTAGTATCCTCGTGACAGGATATACGCTGTAATCCACGCCGTTTACTCCCACTTCCGGGTCAAATCCGCTGTAATGCGTGAACGTGTAGACATTGCTGCAGGAGACATACACCCGGATGCTGGAAAACCGCATCGACTGCGCCAGCCTCCCAGGAAAGGTGTAGCCCAACGTCACGTTCTTGATGCGCAGGTAAGACCCGTCCTCAATGTACCTGGTCGAGATCCTCGAGTTTTGATTCGGATCGCCATAAACGGCCCTGGGCATGAAATTGCCGGTTCCCGCTCCCTCCCACCGTCTTAACGTTCTGACGGTCTCATTCTCGCCCGTGGACATGCTCTCCTGGTAAATATTGTTGGCATTGAAGATCTTATTGCCATCGACCCCCTGCAGGAAAATATTCAGGTCCGCCCCCTTATAGGTAAAACTGTTGCCCATCCCGAAGACGAATTTCGGATTGGGGTTTCCAATGTAGGTCATGTCGCCGGAATTGATCAACCCGTCGTTGTTGAGATCTTTAAACCGGATATCCCCCGGAGAAGTGCTGTTCGAAGATTTCGTACCCACCTGCTGAACTGCATGCGCCGCTACGTCCTCCTGCGTTTGGAAGAGGCCATCCGCGACATATCCATAAAATTCGTTGGCGGGATGTCCTTTCTGATCAACTCCGAAATTTGCATTCAGCCCGTAGTTGTCCACGTAGAGCGGCGTACTGTCATTCAAACTGGTGATCCTATTGGCATTGAAGGATATATTGAAGTCCGTATTCCAGGTAAATGCGCCGACAAGGTTCCTCGACCCGATCGTCAGTTCAATGCCCTTATTCTGCATGGTCGCCGCATTGACCGAAGGCACCGTGGTGCTCGAATACCCGGTAGTCACCGGCACCACCGCTGGAACCAGCATCTTCGACGTATTTTTTATATAGGCGTCTACCGTAACGGTCAGCCGGCTCCGGAAGAGTGCGGCATCGACCCCTATATTGCCTTGCTCGACCTGCTCCCATTGTACATCGGGATTCGGCAGGACCAGCGGGTACACGATGGAAACGATGTTGTTGTTGAAATTATATTGGGCAATATTCAGATTCGAGGCAAAAGAGTAATTCCCGATATTTTGATTGCCCGTAACCCCATACCCCGCCCGGAGTTTCAGGTCATTGATGAAAGACACATGTTTAAAGAAGGACTCTCTCGAAATCCTCCAGGCCACAGATGCAGACGGGAAGGTACCATACTTGTTGTCGGGGCCGAAACGGGAAGACCTGTCCCGCCTCACCGTTGCCGTAACCAGGTACTTGTCCTTGTACGAATAATTGACCCTCCCCATAAAAGACAGCAAAGCCCATTCTGACCCGTCGCCGCCGACATTGGCTGCGCCTGTTCCGCTATTCAGTTGTTGTGTGACGCTACTTGGAAAATTGACGATATTGCCGCTGATATAATTGTACCGATTATTCTGTGCGCTGGTTCCAGCCAGGACTGTCAGGTGATGATCCGATCCGAATAGATGATCATATGTCAGGTAGTTGTCCCACAAATACGTCAGATCCGTATTGCTTTGCTGAGACAGGTACGATTGCGTTTGTGGATTGGGCTCGAAGTTGTAAACCGGCGCCCAGCTGCGGTTATTGTAAAATTGTGCTTGCAGCCCGCCAGTCGTTTTAAAAGTCAAACCCGGCACTAGCGTCACCTCGGCATATAGACTCCCCAGGACGTCATAGCTCTTCGTATCGTTCTGATTGATGTGCGCCGTGCCGATCTGGTTGGTAATATCTCCGTACCATAACGGGTTTCCCAAAACATTGGAATAAGACCCGTCCTTGTTATAAATGGGCTGAATCGGGTTTGATGCCAGGGTATTTCTGATATCGTAGGAGGTGGCTCCATTTGCGCCCATGCCGGGCTTGTCATCCGCAGTCAGGGCCAGGTTATTCCCGAATTTCAGCCAGGGCAGCACCCTGGCTTCGTTATTGAACTGTATCGTATAACGTTTGTAGGCAGTGTTCTGAACGATGCCCTGCTGGTCGAACATAGAAGCAGATACATAGTAATCATCCTTTGCCGTTCCGCCCGAATAAGACACCGTATATTTTTGCATCGGGGCGGTCCGGAACAGGGCGCCGATCCAGTCCGTTCCCACGCCTAAGGTGTCCGGATTCCCGAACGCCGGATTAACTGCCTGATCCCCATTGCTCAACATCTCGTTGTTTAAAGCAGCGAACTGCGCGGCATCGAGCATCTTGACGACCTTCGCTGCCTGTTGCCGCCCGGACATCAAATTCAACGCCAGCCGCCCCTGCCCGGCATGACCGCGTTTGGTGGTGATCAGGATCACCCCATTGGCTCCTCTCGACCCATAGATCGCCGACGCGGATGCATCCTTCAGCACATCAAAACTGGCAATGTCGTCCGGATTGATATTGTTCAACGGTGCATCGGCAGGAACTCCATCCACGACGATCAGCGGATCGGCATCATTGATCGTCCCGGTTCCCCTGACACGGAATGTCACGTTGTTTCCGGGAGGTCCCGAGGCGATTACCTGGACGCCCGCTGCTTTGCCTTCCACGGCCTGCCCGGCGTCGGGAGCCGGAAGAGAAGCAAAGTCCCTGGTACCCACCGAAGCCACCGCACCGGTAATATCCCTTTTCCGCTGCGTCCCATATCCAACGACAACGACGTCCTGTAACGCGTCGATCAACCGGCCGATCCTGATGATTACGGTGTTTGCCCTGCCCGGCGCATATTCCAACGTCCCGAACCCGGTCGAGCTTACAATAAGCGTCGAACCCAGCCGGGCCCGGATGGAAAAATCGCCGTTGGAATCAGAGGTAACACCGACATTGCTATTCTTTACCTGGATCGACACGCCCGAAACGGGCATGTTATTGTCTTTGTCCAGCACCTTGCCGGACACGACCCTGTCCTGGCCTAAACCGGCGAGATAGAAAAAAGAAAGGGTCGCAAGAAAGATCAGTTTTCTAAAGCAGAGTTTATTAAATGGCATAACAATCGGATTGAAACTTTAGTTTGCGTTGTACGGCCGCAAAGGAATCGTAATTTCAGCAATGGGCGAGATCGATGAGCATCAATATTTGATCAAACGTTCTCATTTTGATCATCCGGCCGCTACGACCCATTTAATCTCTCTGAAAAGTTATAAATTGCCCGGGTTAATAAATATGGACGCGGAATAGTGAAACGATTATTCATACTTACGATTGTCGCAGCGTTTGCGAATGCGCATGGACAGGCCCAATCCCTTTATTTCAAAAGCTACCAGGTTAACAGCGGCCTTTCCAGTAACACCATCACGTGCAGCATCCAGGACCACAATGGGTTCATGTGGTTCGGGAGCCGCAACGGGCTCAATCGGTTTGACGGGAACGCCTTCAGGATCTTCCGAAACCGGATCGGCGATACCACCAGCATCGGCAGCAACTCCATCCTGAGCTTATACGAGACAAAAGGCGGCCTGTTGTGGGTAGGCACGACAAAAGGTATTTACATTTACGACCCTTCCAAAGAAACCTTCCATTCCTTCACCCGGGTACCCCAGAGAGAGGTTCGGTACGTAGACGAAGACCGGCAGGGGAATATTTGGATCGTCTCCAATTTCAACCTTTACCGATACGACCCCGCCCGCCGGACGGTCCGGCTTTTTGCAACACCAAACGATGAGACGGTCTGTATCACTATCTCCAAAACCGGCCGGGTTTGGGCCGCCACCGGCAGCGGTATAATCAAAGAATATGATGCCCAAAAAGGGGACTTCATATCTTACAACCTGGTTCCGCTCGCCAGGGAGGGAAAGCTTTCCCGCATCCAGACACTCTTTTCTATCAATGACTCGCTGATCCTGTTTGGCACCCTGAACCATGCCTATCTCCTGAACATCCCGACCCTATCCCTCCGGAACATCTATAAGGGACAGCCGGCCCTGAACGATGTACAGATCCACACGATCATGCAACAGTCCGACACGGAACTGTGGCTTGGAACCGAAAGAGGCCTGTACGTCTACGACCTGCAGACCGGAAAGACAAGTCTCATCCAAAAGAAATATGAGGACCCCTATTCCATCACAGACAATGTCATCTTCTCCTTCTGCAAGGACCGCGAAGGCAATACCTGGATCGGCACTTTCTTCGGCGGTATCGATTACTTCTCGAAAGAGTTCAATCAATTCAGGAAGTACTTTCCCATACCCGACGCCAATACCCTCAGCGGCAACCTCGTCCATGAAATATGCCGCGACAAATACGGCGACCTGTTTGTCGGTACGGAAGACGATGGCCTGAATAAATTGAACCTGAAAACAGGAAAATGGCAGCACTACCTCCCTGGCAAATCGAAAGAAGACATCTCCTATACCAATATCCATGGGCTGGTCGCCGACGACGACCGGTTGTGGATCGGCACGTACGAACACGGTCTCGATGTCATGGACATCCGCACCGGGAAGGTCATCCGGCATTACAATGCGGGTAAAGAATCCACCTCCCTCAACAGTAATTTCATAGTCACCCTTTATAAGACCAGGAACAATGATATTCTGATCGGCACGTGGGAAGGAATGTTCAAATACAATAGGGAAAAAGATAATTTCATTCGTTTGCCCTTTTTCAACACCCAGGTCCAGGCCATCCATGAGGACGAGCAGGGCGTGATCTGGGCGAGCACCTATGGCAACGGCGTTTACTACTTCAATCCTGCGACGGGACGGGGAGGCCGGTTAAAGCATGATCCCGGAAACCCGAACAGCCTGATCAACGACTATGTCAACGGCCTTTTTGAGGACCGCGACCACAACTATTGGTTCAGCACGGAAGGCGGCATCTCCAAATGGGATAAGAACGGCCGATTCACCAACATGACCATTGAATCCGGCCTGCCCGACAATCAAACCTTTCGCGTACTTCAGGATGACTCCGGCCGGCTATGGATCTCCACATCCAAAGGCCTGGTCCGGCTGGATCCTGCCCACAATACCCTTAAATTGTATAAAACCTCCAATGGCCTGCTCACTGACCAGTTCAATTACAATTCCGCATTCAAGAATACAGACGGCACCCTTTACTTTGGGACGGTCAAAGGTTTGATCAGCTTCAAACCGGAGGATTTTATCGAAAATGAAATCGTGCCACCGGTTTACATTACGGGCGTCCAGGTAAACAATGCCATTCTTCCTATAGGCGGCAACCACGCAGCATTGACAAAGGCGATCACCTATGCCGGCGAGGTCCGCCTTGCGCATGATAGCGCCGACATCAGCTTCGACGTCGCAGCCTTAAGCTATACCAACCCCGAAATGAATGCCTACCAGTATAAGATGGAAGGATTCGATAAGGTATGGACCTCGCTAAAGACCAATCGCAGGATCTATTATACCCGGCTCCCCCCGGGTCAATACACCTTCCGTGTCAGAGGGTCCAATGGCGACGGCATCTGGAATGGCAAGCCTACCGGCTTACGGGTCGTCATCCTGTCCCCTCTCTGGGCCACCACCTGGGCCTATATCGGTTACATCGTCCTGGGCGGCTTGCTCCTGTTTACCATCTTGTGGTACTATTTTAAAGCCCTCCGGGCCCGGAATAAGCGGAAAATCGATATATTCGAGCGGGAAAAAGAGCGGGAAATTTACAATTCCAAGATCGAATTCTTCACCAATATCGCGCATGAAATAAGGACACCGTTGACCTTGATAAAAATGCCGCTGGATAAATTGCTCGACCAGGAAAGCATGAGCTACTCCAATACGGAGTGTCTGCATATGATCAAAAAAAATACCAGTCGTCTTATCGACCTGACCAATCAGTTGCTCGACTTCCGAAAAGCGGAAGCCAACAACTTTAGTCTCAATTTTACAAAGACAAGTATCAATTGTCTTTTAGAGGAAATGTACGGCCTGTTTTTGTCCGCAGCCGAGAACAAAAAGATCCGGCTCACACTCGATTTGCCCAGCATCGACCTCAATGCCTTTGTAGATGAAGAAGCGCTAAAAAAAATAGTGGCAAATCTGCTAAACAATGCCATCAAATACGGCGAGACTCAAGTAACCGTCAGGCTATTGCCCTTTAGCAGTGAAGACAGGTTTTTTCGCATCGAATTCAGGAACGACGGGCACACCATTCCGTCTGCACTGCACCAGAAGATCTTCGAACCCTTCTATCGCATCAAAGAAACGGCTAAAGAAGCCGGGACCGGTATCGGCCTACCCCTTGCCCGCTCTCTCGCGGAATTGCACAGCGGTACGCTCGAATGGAAAGAATCCCCCGATAAGACAAACCTATTCTTGTTGTCCCTCCCCTTCCATCAGAAAAGGGAAATGAACCTGAAAGGCGAAGACACGCCCGAACTTCTTTCAATGGAGACGCCGGAAGGGCCCGGTAGCGCATACGATTCCGATAAACCGGCGCTATTGTTCGTGGAGGATAACAAAGATATCCTGGCCTTTGTCCAAAAAGAATTGAGCCTATTCTATAATATTATCAAAGCCTTCAATGGCCTGGAAGCCCTGGAAGTGCTGAAAAAGGAAGTCATACAGCTCGTGATCAGCGATATTATGATGCCGGTCATGGACGGCATCGAATTAAGCAAAAAAATGAAATCCGACATCCAGTTCAGTCATATCCCTATTATTCTTTTGACCGCAAGATCGTCCGTCCAATCCAGGATAGAAGGACTCGAAGTCGGCGCCGACGCCTATATAGAAAAGCCCTTCGCCATCGGACACCTCCACGCGCAGATCAACAATCTTCTTCAGAACCGTAATATCATAAAAGATTATTTTGCCCGCACCCCGCTGGCGCATATCAAGAGCATCGCTATCTCCGCCGCCGACAAGCATTTCATTGAAGAACTGAATAAGGTGATCCATGATAATATAGCGGACATGGATCTGAATGTCGAGCACCTATCGAAAATGATGAATATGAGCAAGGCGACCCTGTATAGAAAGATCAATGCATTGTCGGACATGACACCCAATGAATTGATCAATCTCTCCCGGTTAAAGAGGGCGGCCGAACTGTTATCTGAAGGCAACCACAAGATCAGCGAAATTTCATGCCTGGTCGGCTATACTCTCCAAACAAACTTTACCCGGGACTTCAGCAAACAATTCGGAGTGACGCCCTCCAATTATATCCTCCGGCTGAAAAACGAACAACTCAAAGCTTAGAACTTCGGGGACGCTACTGCCCGATCCGGAATACCTGGCCGGGGGCTCCTCAACCTTTACGACGCTGATAAGCGGATGCTGCGGTTTTTGCTGCCGGCTGCGGGTTTGGGTTCGCATAAGCGGCAGCAAATTCGTTGGCAAATTCGGTCATTTTCACTTTTCCCAGGACCTGCCGGTGATATGGCCTAACGAGCCAGTAAGAACGAGCTTCATTGTTTTGCGATTTTGGTAGAGCAAAAATCGGCACCTTTTGGAACAGGGATGTAGCCGGATCTACGAATGTTGTAGCCGATTGTGAGATTCTATCAGTGGAAGACCCACCCACCAAAAAAAGCCGCTGAAATCAGCGGCTTCAAGATCGTGGAGCTGAGGGGAGTCGAACCCCTGTCCAAACATAATCGCCAAAGGCTTTCTACATGTTTATTCCGGCATTGCTTGTCGGGAGGCGGCCGGGGCCGGACAAACCAACCTACTCCTTAGCTGAATGGTCTTAAGCGACAGGCACAGCCTTCTGTCGCAGCATCCTGTGTTTATTTTGAGTCGGCAGCGCAGCTTGGTAACAGGCGAACCTGCCAGCGCAGCCCAAATGACTATCTAATCACTGATTAGGCAGCCATGGCATACTGAGTATTGCCATTTGAAGTTTGAATATTCAGATTAACGTGCTAATTATCCAACGCACGACATGCTTGCACCTTCAAAGATCTATGCTGTCAAAACCGGGCAGCCCCGACCTGCAAATATACGACTTTTTTTTCTCCCGGCGGCTTTTTAACGCCTCGCCAAATGATCGTCCGACATGATCCTAACCGGCACGCCGGGCTGACCGGCCACCGCGCAAATCACCATCCACAACGCCAACCGCCGGCCGGGCAAATCCAGCTTGTCGCCAAAATCGTGCCCCACCTTGAGCGAAAATCGGAAAATGACCAGGTCTCTCCTCCCCCTCCTCGCGCTATCTATCTCCGCGGCATCCTTACGCGCCCAGCAAACCGGCAATTACCATATCAGCACTACTTTCCATATTCAAAGCGGCGGCGGGTATGACTACACCACAGTCGATCCTTCATCCAACCGGTTATATGTCTCGCACGGGACGCAGGTGAATGTCGTGGACAAAGCGACGGGCGACTCGATCGGCGTCATCAAAACCGACCACGACGTGCATGGTATCGCGCTGGTGCACACGCTGGGAAAGGGATACATCACCAACGGCTCGGCCAACAGCG
The DNA here is from genome assembly GCA_035572015.1 of Puia sp. Classification (GTDB taxonomy): domain Bacteria; phylum Bacteroidota; class Bacteroidia; order Chitinophagales; family Chitinophagaceae; genus Puia. The sequence continues at coordinate 11,044 of DATNBP010000021.1, forward strand.
TGGTGGTATTCGACCTGAAGAGCTTCAAAGTCCTTGGCCATGTGCCGACCGGCCCGTTCGCCGATGGTATCCTGTATGACGACTTTTCCGGCAAGGTGATCACCTGCAACGGCAGGGGAAAGAATATGACCGTCATCGACCCGGAGACAGACAAGGTTGTCGCCACGATCCAGCTGACCGGCTGGCCCGAAACCGCCCAGTCGGACGGAAAAGGGCATATCTATGTGAACAATGCCGCGAAAAGCCAGATGGATGTCATCGACGCCAGGACCTTCCGGGTCATTCACAGTTGGCCGATCGCCCCCGGTAAGAGTGCCTCCGGCCTTGCGATAGATCGGGCTACGATGCGTCTGTTTGCCGGATGTGATAACAAACTGCTGGTCGTCATGGATGCCACGAACGGCAAGGTCGTCCAGACCCTTCCGATCGGCGACGGTTGTGACGCGGTGGGCTTCGACAAGACCCTCAGCACCGTCTACTCGTCCAATGGCGAAGGAACCCTCACCATCATCAAGGAGCAGAACCCCACCCGATTCGTGGTGGAAGAAAACCTAAAGACCAAAGCGGGCGCGCGGACTAACGCGGTAGATCCGGTAAGTCATTCCGTTTATCTTCCAACCGGTGAATTCGAGCCCAGGAAAGCAGGGGAGTTCCGGCCATCGATCAAACCGGGAACATTCCAGGTGCTCGTGGTGAAACCATAAAAGCCTTTCAACAGTTCGCCCCACCGCATTCCACATTGGCCCTGGCACGGAATTTATATGGCGATAGACTAAAAACAATCCAAATGCCCTGGTCTAACGGATACTTCCCGCCCGCCTATCGGAACCAACCGGTCAGGTTACGCCAAAAGGCGGTACAAATCGCAAATAACTTACTGATGAACGGCGTGGACGAAGAGACGGCCATCAACGAAGGCCTGCGCAAGGCTTCCGAATTCTTCCTGACGAAGGCGTCGCTGATCGACGACAAACTACCTGCCTTCCCATAGCGCCACCGCGGATCCGCGAAGCAACGCTTCAGGTCAAGCCGAGATATCGTTCCTTAATGATTTGGAAATGCCGCAACTCATGACCGGCGATATGGTAGGCCATTGCCCGGACCGTACGGCGGTTGACATTGCCTGTCTGCGCGCCGGACCTGGTGAGGGCCTCTTCCGGAAAGCTGTCAAACATCGAAATCGTGGCGTTTCGGACCGCCTCATATTCGCGGAAGATGCTATCCAGGCTTCGTTCATCCGCTCCGGAATACCGAACGTATTCGTCCTGCTCGAAACCGGGCAATTCGGTGTGATCGTTGCGGGCGTAGCAAAGCGCCCGATAGGCGAAGATCCGCTCATCGTCCACGAGGTGGACGAGTATTTCTTTGATCGACCACTTCCCTTCCGCATACCGGTAGAACAGCTGCTCTTCCGGCAATCGGGACAGAAAAGCCCTGAGCTCGGTAAAATTATCCCGCAAATACTCCAGGACCCGCCCGTCGTCCGGTACCAGCTCCATATACATTTCGGAGTACTCCGGGTACTCGCCTTGGGCGGGCTTGGGGATCAGTCTAAGCTTTTTCATACTAAACGTTTCCTGTTAAGCAGCCTCGCGCAGGGCGGTTCCCTCCGGCCCTACTTCAGGCGCAACGCGTACGCCAGTTTCCTGAACTCGACGACATTCTTGTCGATCTGACTTTTGGCGACGCCGTTGAAGACGACGACGATTGCGCCCTTTGAGACGGCGAAATAGTACAACCGGCCTTTACCGCCGCCGACCGTCACGTCGAATTCCGCCTCATAGGCATCGAGCCCATTGTATTTCCGGTTCGATTCCCGGTGGAGGCTCGGGTTGCTGAGTCCGTTGCGGACCTCTTGCTGCAGGATTTGGCCGACGACTGATTTTGGCGATAAGGCCCCCTGGGTTGGTACCTGGGTAATGAGGACGACCGGCGCATTGGCATCACGGGAACGGTCAGCGCCGCCGACGGAATAGATGAACATATTGCCATTCGACCGAAAGAATTTAAAGACCGACGTATTGCTGCCCACCGAGAAATGAGCCAGTTCGAAAGGGTCGGTTTTTACCTTCTTGTCATACACGATGGAGTTGAGCGAGCCTATCAGCGCGGCCCCGGTAGCGTCGTCCCCTGCCTTGTTGGAAGCAGTGACCATCGCCGCAAATGTCGGATCGCCAAAGACGAGTTCGAACACCTTTGACGCCCCCGGCCCCTTTACCTCAGCAAATCTGGCAGGAAAGCCGTTGATCGTCAGGTCCCGGAAATCCAGCACTTTTACACCTCTGCTTTCCAGTTCGGCTTTTGTGAAACTTCCGGCGCTGGCGGCGTAACTGCCGCCCGGCTGATCGATCACGACGATCGCCGCGACCTCTTTCTTTTCAAACCCGCTGTACCAACTGGATAGGGTAAAATGTGGAGGTGGGATCAGAAACAGCCTGGTGCCGGGAACACGGACATGAGCAGCGGTCTTATTATTGTCAATATGTGGTTTGATGGTCGCAGCGCCGCCCTGTCCGCGGGCCGCGAAGTAGACGAGACAATAAAGTAGAAATATACTGCGCATAGGCTTCCTGACTACCTGAACAACCGGAAGATATCCAGGCCCATTGCGTAGGCCATGAGGCCAAAGAGCAGGATCATGCCCGCCAGTTGGGAATATTCCATGAACTTGTCGCTTGGCTTCCGCCCGCTGATCATCTCGAACAGCGTGAACAGCGCATGACCGCCATCCAGCGCCGGAATGGGCAGGACGTTCATAAAGGCCAGCAGAATGCTGAAGATGGCAGTGAGCGACCAAAAGCTCTCCCAATCCCATTCAGAGGGAAACACGCTGGCGATGCTCACCACACTTCCCAGGTTGTCCTGCACTTTGAGCTCTTTGGACGTGAACAGTAGCCGAAGGTTCTGGATATACTTGCCGAGGGTCGTCATACTTTTACGGATCCCCGCCGGGATCGCCTCCAGCAGCGTATAGTTGATCTGCGTCACTCCAAGGATTTGCTCCGGGTCTTTAAAACGGATACCGGTTCCCCCTTTTTCCTTTCTCGCCAGCAGCGTCCTGATCGTGTCGTTGCCCCGCTTGTAGACCTCTGTCTCCGTCTTCGTGTGCATCAGGTAATTATAGGTGGTATCCCTGTAGAGATCGGAGGCATACCGGATATAATGCTGATCCACGCCGATCAGCGTATCGCCTTTTTGCACCGATCCACTCAGGATCCTGACATCCGACGGCACCGAGTCTACGATCTGCGGATACTGGATCCCGAAAAAGCCTTCCAGCCGGTTCTTGCTGAGCTGCGAAATGAAACCGGGCGGGACGGTCAGGTTCATCTTTTGCCCGTCGCGCAGGATGGTCACCGTTTTGGCCTCGTTCATGATAATATCGGTACCGATCGTGTTGGTCCGGATCTCGGGCTTTCCACCTACCGCAATGATATTGTCCCCGTCGCGAAGGCCCATTTTTTGGCCCAGCGTATCGGCATACAGGCCGTACTTCAGGTCCTTGACCGGAATATACCTGTCGCCCCAGATCCACATGATCATGATAAAGATCGTGAAGGCGAGCAGGACGTTCACCGTCACACCGCCGAGCATGATGATCAGCCGCTGCCAGGCCGGTTTGCTCCGGAACTCCCAGGGTTGAGCCGGTTTGGACAGTTGTTCCTTGTCCATGCTTTCGTCGATCATCCCGGATATCTTCACATATCCCCCGAACGGCACCCAGCCAATTCCATACTCAGTCTCGCCGATCTTCTTCTTAAAAACGGAGAACCAGGGATTAAAAAAGAGATAGAACTTCTCTACCCGGCATTTGAACCACCTTGCCGGCAAAAAATGCCCCAGCTCATGCAGGATGACGAGGATCGAGAACGATAAAATGAATTGGACGACTTTGATTCCAACGGAAGACCAATCGATTACTAATAGTGTCATATTGTCTTTATAGCTTGATCAGGGACGCGGCAAAATTACGGGCCTCCCCATCGCTTTCAAAATATTCCTCAAGCGTAGGTCTTTCGATAAACGGCATTTCCTGCATCGTGCGCTCAACCAGGTCCGTCATATCCAGGAAACCTATCCTGTTCCGGAGAAAAGCGAATACCGCGATCTCATTCGCCGCATTCAGGATACAGGGCAGGTTGCCGCCCTTGTGCAATGCTTCCGTAGCCAGGGACAAATTGCGGAAAGTCTTGGTATCCGGTTCTTCGAAGGTCAGGCTGGCGGGCTTCCGGAAGTCATACCGGGGGAAATTGCTGGCCAGCCGCTGCGGGAAGCTGATCGCATACTGGATCGGCAGCTTCATGTCGGGCAGGCCCATCTGGGACTTGATGCTGCCGTCCTCGAATTGGATCATGGAATGGATAATGCTCTGGGGATGGACCACTACCCGGACCTGGTCGGGACGGAGCCCGAACAACCACTTAGCCTCGATCATTTCCAGGCCTTTGTTCATCAGCGTGGCCGAATCTATGGTCACCTTGGCGCCCATATTCCAGTTAGGATGCTGTAAGGCGTGATCCCGCTTCACATTGACCAGATAGTTCGGTTTTTTTCCCAAAAACGGACCACCCGAGGCAGTAAGGATGATCTTTTCGATCCGGTTGCGCGTCTCGCCGACAAGGCATTGAAAAATGGCCGAATGTTCCGAATCCACGGGAATGATCGGCGCCCGCCGCTCCAGCGCCCGTTTCATCACGATGTCCCCCGCCACTACGAGGGTCTCCTTATTGGCCAACGCCACTGCCTTACCGCTTTCGATGGCGCGCAAGGTCGGCCGGAGTCCTGCAAACCCCACGATGGCGGCCAGCATCATATCATAGGCATCCAAACAGGCCACTTCCTCCAACGCTTTTTCCCCTGTAAAGACCTTGATTGGCCGGGATGCCAGCGCTTCTTTTACCCGGGCATATTTTCTCTCCTCGCCTATAACGACAATATTGGGGTGGAATTGTAAGGCCTGCCTGATCAGCAGATCGTCGTTCGTCTGCGCAGTCAGCACCTCGACGCTAAATACGCCGGGATTGGCTTCAATGACCTCCAGCGCCTGACGTCCGATCGAACCGGTGGAACCGAATATCGCGATCCTCTTTTTGGGTCCGTTTGACATAGTTAGCTTTTATTCAACATACTTTTCCAGTTCGGTCACGAGCTTCCGGTCGTTGCTAAGCCGCGGAACCTTATTCTGTCCCCCCAGCTTGCCTACCGACTTCATATAATCGATAAACCCATTCTTTTTGACCGCCCGGATCTGCAACGGTTGTAGGATATGACCGGTAATCAGGTCATCATAATAAATATTCCTTTCGCGAAGGTTATTGTCCACCCTGACCGCAAAATCCGCCAGGTTCGCCGGTTTGTCGCCAAATTCCACGAACCACTCGTGATACGATTTCCCCTTTTCCTGCTGGATCATGGGGGCGACCGTGAATTCGGTGATATGCAACCCCGCCTCCGACGCCGCCTTCATCAGGCTGAACTCGACTTCTTCTCCGATCACATGCTCGCCGAACGCGGAGATAAAGTGCTTGGTCCGCCCCGTCACCACCAGCCGGTAAGGGTTGATGGACGTGAACCGGATCATATCCCCGATGCTATATCCCCACAGGCCTGCATTATTGTTGACGACAATCGCGTAATTCTCTCCTGTGACCACTTCTTTAAGGGAAAGCCGGACCGGCGACGCTTTGCCGATCTCCGCCGCCGGGATGAACTCGAAGAATATCCCGCTGTTGGTGTTGAGCAGAAGGCCTTCCTGGTCCCGCGAATCCTGGAAAGCAAAGAAACCCTCTGACGCCGGGTAGGTCTCGATCGTATCGATGGCCTTTCCGATGCTGTCGAACAATCTTCTTTTTTAGGGTTCGAAATTTACCCCCCCATGCACCAGCACCGAGAAGTCGGGAAAAATGTCCTTCACCGGCATCCCCTTCAGCGCCGTCAGCCGGTCAAAATACATTTGCACCCAAGGTGGAATGCCGCTGATCAGGGCCATATTCTGCCCGACCGTTTCTTCCACGATCTTGTCCAGCTTGGTTTCCCAATCTTCGATACAATTCGTTTCATAGGAAGGCAGTTGGTTGGTCCGCAAGTACCCCGGGATGTGATGATTCACGATCCCGCTCAGCCGGCCGGTCGGGATGCCGCCGATCCGCTCCAGCTCCGGCGAACCCGATAAAAAGATCATTTTGCCATCGGAAAAAGAGCTGTTGCCGGTAATCGCCATGTAGCACAACAACGCATTCCGCGCAGTATGGATGTGATTGGAAATAGAATCTTTGGTGATCGGGATATACTTAATTCCGCTGGTGGTTCCGGACGTCTTGGCAAAATAGATCGGCAGACCTTTCCATAATACATTATGGCGTCCCTCCTTGATCCGGCTGATATAGGGGGAGAACTGTTCGTAATCCCTCACCGGCACCGCCTCCCGGAACTCCCCGTAGGTCCTTACCTCAGCCAGCCGGTGCTCCGATCCGAATTCCGTCTTGCCCCCCACCGCCAGCAACCCCTTTAGTACCGCCTCCTGGTCCGCCACTGCCGAAGTCATTCCTTTCTGAATGGCCTTATGGACATAGGATGCGAACGGTCGGGCCAAAAAGGATTTGATCTTCATATTCATGCGGGCAAACCTACAAGAAAAACCCCAATGGACAATGGGAGCAAAATCCTTAAAAATCACCCCCTCATGGCCGATCTTCTCCCCAAATACCACCAGCCGCACCCATTTTCCTGATTTTGCCGGGAGGGTCCCTTTTTTGCCCTCGCTCTTCTTTTTTTCCCCAATTTCCCTTACCTTTGCAGCCCTAATAATGACGGTCCCCGGACCGTCGACAAAACAGATTTTTTATGTTAGCAGTAGTGAAAATAGCCGGCCAGCAATTCAAGGTCCAAAAAGACCAGACTTTATACGTCCCCCGGATCGCCGGAAACGCAGGTGATAAAGTGGAGTTCGGTGAAGTCCTTCTCTCGCACGGCGACGACAAGTTGGCCGTTGGCAAGGATGTGAAGGCTGTTATCAAAGCGGAGATCGTAGATCAGGTACAGGGCGACAAGGTAATTTCATTCAAGATGAAAAGACGGAAAGGCTTCCGTAAGAAGCATGGTCATCGCACGCACTATACCAAGATCCGTATCAGCGAAATTTCCTGATCGGGTAGCAGCCTGCCTCGGGCGACCCTGATTAAAGACAATTCAATAACGAAGTCTAAACACTCTAGTATATGGCTCATAAAAAAGGTGAAGGTAGTGTAAAGAACGGCCGCGACTCGCACAGCAAACGGCTCGGCGTAAAGATCTTCGGTGGTCAGCCGGCGATCGCTGGCAATATCATCGTCCGTCAGCGCGGTACCGAGTACCACCCCGGAACGAATGTTGGCGTAGGAAAAGATTTTACTTTGTTCGCCCTTGCTGACGGACTGGTGGAATTCAAAAAAGGAAAAGGCGACAGGACATTCGTCTCCGTCAACGCATCCGACGCGGTTGCTTAGAAAAAATATTGGAATTTTTCAAAAAAATTTTTTGGATGTTCCAAAGAAGTTTCTATTTTTATGATTGTAATTGATTTACTAACCAATTAAATTCAAAAAAAATGGCAACTGCAAAGAAAGCCGCTAAGAAAAAAGCCGCTCCCAAAAAGAAAGCTGCTCCTAAAAAGAAAGCCGCTAAGAAAGCTGCAAAAAAGAAATAGTCAATATTTCTTAATTAAAGCAGAACATATGAAAGTCCTGGACGAAAGTCTGGGACTTTTTCTTTTCTCCCTCCGCAAACCCGCGCCGGGCCTGCATTCCACCGGCTCAGCCGGCCGGCCGCACCCATTTCAGCGCCTTTCCGTAACTTGCTGTTATGACCATCGACAACGACTATATCGCCGAACAATTCAGCCTCCTCGGCAAGCTGATGGACATCCACGGCGAGAACTCCTTCAAGACAAAATCCTATTCCGTCGCCGCCTTTACGCTTGAAAAACTGCCCACCCCCATCCAGGACATTCCGGCCGAAAAGATCACCTCGATCAAGGGGATCGGGGAGGCGATCGGCAAAAAGATCCGGGAAATCCTCGAAACGGGCGAATTAAAGCTGTTGCGGGAATATGTTGCCAATACCCCGCCCGGCATCCTCGAGATGCTCCGCATAAAAGGCCTTGGCCCAAAGAAGATCGCTACCATATGGAAGGAGATGGAGATCGAATCGGTCGGCGAACTGCTCTACGCCTGCCAGGAGAACCGCCTTCTCCTCTACAAAGGGTTTGGCGAAAAGACGCAGCTCAACGTGCGGGAAGCGATTGAGTTCCGCCTGCGCCATATCGGCAGCCATCTGTATGCGGACATCGAAGGATATGCACGTCAGCTCGAGCGCAGGCTGAAAGAAGCATTTCCCACATCGGAATGGGCGATAACCGGAGAGTTCCGGCGCCAGCTCGAGACCATCACGAAACTGGAATTTGTGACGACGGCAAGCCCCGACGCAACCGACGGCTGGCTTGCCGCCAATCCTCCCGAGGAAGGCGTCGCCATCGAATTCCTTCACACCACATCCGGAGAATTTGGTCAAACCCTTTTCGAGTCCAGTTGCAGCGGCGAATTCCTCGAAGCTTTTCGCGGAAGACTCGCCAAGTCTCAAGCCGCCGCCGCCTCAAATCCCGCCTCCTCCTCAGGCTCCGCCGCGACCGACCCCCTTGGTTCCGCTGCCGAGCAAACCCTCTTCGCCGCCGCCCGCCTCCCCTATATCCCTCCCTTCCTTCGCGAACAGCGGATCGTGCTCGACCGGCCGGTCCCGCCCACGA
>DATNBP010000022.1:0-8938 GCA_035572015.1 Puia sp.
ATCCGTGTACGCCGTCCGCCGGCTTCCTTTAAAATGATCGCTCAGTACGTTCCTTGCCACGTGATACATCCAGGTCTTGAATTCGCCCTCACCCGTGAAGGTATGCCGCGACTTGAGCAGGCGATAGAAGACCGTCTGCACCATATCCTCGCTGGATTCCCGCTGCCCCGTCATGTGAAAAAGGAAGCCGTACAGCGGCCGGTGATAGCGCTGAAATAGCAACGCCATCTTATCCAGGTCACCGGATTTCACTTTGAGCATGAGGGAATTATCCGATAGAATATTCAAGTAGCTGGGTTGTACGTATACAATGGAAACTCCGTCGACGGTAAAAGGTTACCCAAAAACTAACATTTATTTTATCTCCGGCAAAAATTCTATCTTCCGGAAAATAATGACCAACACCATGAGAAAGTTGCTTGTCACCCTGCTAACCGCGGCCCTGGGGTTACCCGCCTTTTCCCAGGAGTCATCCGGAGCCCTCACCCTCATCCCCGAACCGGTCAGCCAGCAATTGGGGGCCGGGCATTTTACCCTGCCCACCTCGATCGTGGTCGAGGCGCCGGCACAACCCGAACTTGGCCATACCCTCGAGGAGCTCAAAAGCCGGCTGGGTACCCCCACGGGCTACCCCGTCACCATGACGCACGATGCGCATGCCAACGCCACCATCCGCCTGCTGCTCAACCGCAACACGGACGCGACCCTCGGAAACGAAGGGTATACCCTGGTCAGCACCCCGGACGCCGTGACCATTCACGCGAACAAGCCCGCAGGACTGTTCTATGGCCTACAAACATTCTATCAGCTACTCCCCAAGGAGATCGAATCCCGGGAAATCGTCCACAACGTCAGTTGGACCGCGCCCTGCGTCACCATCACCGACTATCCCCGTTTTGGCTGGCGGGGACTGATGTTCGACGTCGCCCGCCATTTCTTCACCAAGCAGGAAGTGGAAGCGTTCATCGACGAAATGGTCCAGTATAAATTCAACCTCCTCCACCTCCACCTCACGGACGACGAAGGCTGGCGGATAGAGATCAAGAGCCTCCCCAGACTGACCCAGGTCGGCGCGTGGAATGTCCGCAGGACCGGCACATTCGGCACCTTCGATCCTCCCGCGCCCGACGAACCGAAAGACTATGGCGGATTCTACACGCAGGACGATATCCGGGAGCTGGTGCAATACGCAAAGGACCGGTTCGTGAATATCCTCCCCGAAGTCGACGTACCCGGCCATAGCCTGGCAGCCATCGCTTCCTATCCCGAGCTGTCCTGCACGGCGGGCGCCGACACCTACCGCGTGCGGTCGGGGGAAAAGATCATGAATTGGTACCGGGGCGGGTTTTCTGCCCTGGTCGACAACACGCTCTGCCCGGCCAATGAAAAGGTATACCCTTTCCTCGACAAGGTCTTCACCGAACTGGCCGCGCTTTTCCCCTTCGAATATATCCACGTGGGCGGGGACGAGTGCGCGAAGAATTTCTGGGAGCAAAGCGACGCGGTGAAGCAACTGATGAAAAAGGAAGGGCTGAAGACCATGGAAGAGGTCCAGAGCTATTTTGAAAAACGGGTGGAAAAGATCGTCGAGTCAAAAGGCAAAAAGGTGATCGGCTGGGATGAGATCCTTGAGGGAGGCCTTGCCCCGAATGCCGCCGTCATGAGCTGGCGCGGCGTGAGTGGCGGTATCGCCGCGGCGAAACTGAAGCACCTCGTGGTCATGAGCCCCACTACTTATGTGTATCTCGACTATATGCAGGGCGACCCCGCGATCGAGGCGCCCGTATACGCGACGCTCAGGCTGAATACGGTCTACTCCTATGAGCCGGTCCCCGACAGCGTCGACCCCAAATATATCATCGGGGGCCAGGCCAACCTGTGGACGGAACAGGTCTATAATGTCCGCCACCGGCAGTACATGGTCTGGCCGCGCAGCCTCGCGGTTGCCGAGGATTTTTGGTCGCCCAGGGAGAAGAAGGACTGGAATGGGTTCGAACGGCGGGTGGAAGGACAGTTCGGCCGGCTCGACATCGAACAGGTCAAATACTCCCGCTCGATGTTTGACGCCATCATCACGCCAAAGAAGGACGTCAACGCGTTTGATTCGATCACCGTCGACCTGGCCACCGAAGTATCCGGTCTCGATATCTATTACAGCTTCGACAACTCGAACCCGGATAATTTCTATCCAAAATACACGGGCACGCTCAACATCCCGAAAGAGGCGTCCTGGCTGAAAGTCGTTACCTATCGCGACGGCAAACCCATCGGCCGCGAGATCGACGTTCCGATCGCGGACCTCCAGCGTCGGGTAGGCCTGACCGGTATAAAGGAGAAGATCGCGGACTGACCCGCGCCTCCCGACACCGCCCCTTCCGACCCCGCGCCGGCCCCTGCTGCACGACCCAGCGCTGCGCAACACCCGCCCATTAATGCTTTTGCATCAACTCGAGCATCTGGCGGTCGAGTTGGTGCCCGTACCAATCCTCGTAAGCGACATCGGTGCGGCCGGAATCCAGGATGCCGAAGTCCCCGATGAAATTCCAGGTGGCAAACCCGATCCCCGACGCGGCGAGGATGTCGAGCACATCGGAAAACCAGGCCATAAAGACCGGGTGCGGCGTCTTCTTCCAGCAGCCGCATTCCCCGCAGTGTACGCCAACGCCCTGCGCGACCAGGGCCGCCCACGGCTCGTAGAATTTCACGAGCATATCGCGGCTCAGGTATTGATTGCCCACCTGCCCCGGCCAGACCGGCACCGGTTGGTGTTCCGGATCCTTGTTCGCCCAGGGCGCCTGGAAATGCGAGATCGCGTGCGGATAATAGCCCCGGCAGCTTTGCGCGATCCCGAGATCCGCCAGTTCGGGGACTACGAAACTTCCCCCGCCGTTCCCGTCGGCGATGATCAGCCGGTCGGGATTCTCTTTCCGGATCGCCGCCACGGCGGCGGCGGCGACCTTGCGGTAGAGCGCCCCGGGCAAGGGGGATGAGGGAGACAGCTGGTCGTTCATGTCCACGCGCATCGTCGGCTCGTTCAACAGATCGAAGCTGATCTTTTCTTTCCCCATGTCGCGGTACCGGTGGGCCCACATATTCCAGTGAAAACAAAAGGCATCCTGCGCCGCGGGGTCTTTCCAAAGATTGAAGGGCTCATGGAAGCCGGCGTTGATGCAATATCCCGGTGCGCGGTGCAGGTTCAGGCTGACGTGCATCCCGTGGTCCTGGGCCATCCTGACCATCCGGTCGATCTCGTCGAGCTTCTGCGGATCGGGATGATAGACTTCCTCGGGCGTGATGTCGCGGGTGCGATCGAATTGCAGATAGTACGGGTAGGCGATCGGCAGCCGGACAAAGTCGAACCCCCAGTCCCGCATCCATTTGAAGTGTTCGGCAGTCGTCGGTTTGGCCCAATGATTCCCGTTCGGGGAATAGAAATCCAGCAAGTTGAACCCCTTCCAGCGGGGGAGTTTGTTTACGCCGGGCTTGCGGGCAGCCTTCGGCCCTTCCGCCAGGTCCGGCCTTTCGTCCCGCGGAGCCGTTGCCGCCTGCCCCGCCCCCTTCACCCTGGCCGCCAGTCCGATCGCGGTCAGGCCCGCCGTTTGTATAAATTTTCTTCGCCTCATGCTACAAGATAATCATTTGTACCAAGCCGCGACCGCCGCACGCGGTTATTTGTTAACGCTGTTGGGTCGGGCCAACCTTTTAGGTAATTTTAATATATGAAAGGACGGGGATTTTGTTTGGTATTGTTGCTGACTGCTTGCCTGCACGCCGGGGCACAGACGCCAACCGATTCTACCTTTTCGCTCTTCTTCAACAGCAGCCTCCATTTCAACCATGCGAACGATCCGCATATCAACCGCTGGCTGACAAAATACGGCTACAAGCCCGAACCGCACGTGCCGATCAGCCTCAGCTTCGAGGCCGGCGCCATGCCCGCCAACTCGCGGCTGCTCTATTCCATCCACCTCTCCACCATTACCAACGCCACCGACCTGACCGCTTTCAACGTCGGGGCGGGGATCTATTTTGCCGCACTGAAGACAAAACATTTGCTGCTCTTCGCGGGGAGCTCGTTCGGGTATCACGCGGACATCATCAACCTGAACGGTAACCTGCCGCCGGCCTATGACTCGCTCGCGATCCGCTACGGAACGCGGCTGTCGCTCCGGAGGTCCGGGATATCTTTCGCACCCACGTTGCGCCTCTTCTGGTACCCGATCAGGCTGGGCGGCGTGCTGCAGATCGGCGTCGCCGCGGAAGCCGGCTTTGCAGGAGACGTGAATTCCCGGTGGCGGCTGGGGTATTATACGAATGCCAGCGGCAAATACGACCACTTCAGAAAGATCGGGAAGCCCAATGACCAGCAAAAGGTCTCCGAATACGGCTTCTTTTACGGTGCGGGCGTCAGCCTGCGGTTCAATCTGCAATGAGACATCCAAAAAGACAAAGAACCCCCATGGACATGGAGGTTCGTTCGAACTATCGAACATATATGTAGGTTCTTCGGTCTTCGATTAATGCGCGATCATCACCGGGCTGCTTTCCAGCGTCCCGTCGGCGTGTACGACCGACAGCACGTACATGCCGGCCGAGAGGTCGCGGATCGGGAAGCTGACCACCTGGCCATTACCCGCAGCAGCCGTCTTCTCCTGCATCAGTTGTCCGCCGATGCTCGTCAGCAGGACCCTCACCTGGCCGGCTTTCTCGCCGCCGATCGATACATTGACGAAGTCGCGCGCCGGGTTCGGGTAGAAGCTGACCTTGGTGATCCGCGCTTCCTGCAGGACCTTGACGTCGGAATAGGTGTAGGTATCGTCCAGGTTGACCAGCGCAAGACGGTAGTAGTTCGTACCCGTCAGCGGCTGCTCATCGGTGTAATCATAATCCACGCGGACCGAGCTGTTGCCTTTGGCCTGCACCGTGCCGATATCTTCCCAGTTGGCGCCGTCTGCGCTGCGCTGGATCGTAAAATGGCTGAAGTTCATTTCCATTTGCGTATTCCACCGCAACGAAATCGTATGGTTGGCGTTGAGTTCGGCTGTGAGACCATCCAACACGATGGGAAGCACCGCGCCGGAAGTAACCCCGGATGCCACGGTCGCAGGTCCATAAAGGGATGGGCTGGAACAAGCGTGCGCATATCCGCCGCCGCAATTCAAATTGAGCCCCGAGCTGCTGTAGATCCTGGCCGTGAATATGCTTGCGCTGGCATTTTGCTGGTAGAGATAGTCGGATGAGTTATAGTACACATTGTTCTGGTTGGCGACGGCCACGGAGGAATTGTCATAGACCATCAGCAGCGGACCGTTGTCGGTGAAACTGGCCGAACTGGTGAGCGAGCCGCTGCCGATAACGATCCGGCTGGCATCGAGTAGACGGATAGCCGTCAGGAAATTGCCGTTCGACGTCATCGTGGTGTTATCCTCGAGGTAGATCGTGCTGGACGTCAACGATAAGCTGTTGGCGGTCGTCAGGGAAGAAGTATTATAAAAGGTGAAGATGGCATTGGTGAGCGAAACCGGGGCGTTAAGGTTGACCTTCGCCGTACCGCTGGCCACCAGGTTCGTACCGCTGAAGCTCGTCGACTGGCCGCCAGAGGATTGCATGTTGAAAGTGTGGCTCGTGATGGAGACAGCGCCGCCATTGAACGTGCAGTTCTGGCAAACAGCGGTCTGATCAACCGTCAGCGTAACGCCCGACCCGATATTGATCGTACAGGCGGAGCAGGGCGAGGGCAGGCTCGACGACCAATTTGCGCTGGAATTGATGTTGTAGGTGCTCTGGGCGAGTACCGGAATGTTCAACAGTAAGAATGCGATGGTTGCAAAGGATATGGATGCGTGTTTCATGAACACATGAATTACCATCTCCCTGCCAAATAACAAGAATTTGATAATCAATGAACAAGACCCGAACGCTCGCGCGACTATTTCCCTTTTCAGGAAGTCATTCCCATTTTGGTCCTGATGTCCCTGTGTGAGTCATATTTCCGGGTCGACAATTCCGAGATCAGCTCCGCGACCAGCGAGGTCCAGCCCGTCTGGTGGCTGGCGCCCAGGCCATGGCTGCCGTCCCCGTGAAAGTACTCATAGAAGAGGAGCAGGTGCTCGTTTCCCGGCTTTTGGTAGAACCAGTTATGTTTCCCGTGCAACGGCCTGGAACCCGTGTCGTCCTTTTCGAAAAGGCTGACGACCCGTTCCGTCAGCCGGTCGGCCACCTGTTCGAGGTTGATCCGGTTTCCCGAACCCGCCGGGTATTCGACCTGGAGCGTATCGCCATAGAATTTTCCATACTGCCGGATAGACTGGATGATCAGGTAATTGATCGGTATCCACACCGGGCCCCGCCAGTTGGAATTGCCGCCGAAAAAATCGGAGGTGGAATCGCCCGGATCGTACTTGATATGGTAATCGACACCGCTGATATTGATCGTGTAGGGATTCTTTTCGTGGTACTTCGACAGGGCCCTGATCCCGCCCGGCGACAGGAACTCTTCCTCGTTCAGCAGGCGCTCCAGCAAAAAGATCAGGCGCTTTTGCGGAACGAGAGACAAAAGGATCTGCTCGCCGTCGCTGTGTTCCTCGTTGGGCCAGTACCGCTTGTTCTTCAACCGGTAACTTTCGAACCAGGTGATCCGCTTCTTGAAGTCCGCCAGCTTGTGCAGCGTATTCTTCTCGATGATCGACACGGCAAACAGGGTCGTCAGCCCGACGATGGACTGAATCCGCAGCTGTACCGGGGAGCCCCCGATGGAAAGCGTATCGTAGAAGAAACGGTCGTCCTCGTTCCACATCCCCTGCTCGTTCAGCGCCTCGGCGATCAGGACAAAATGCTCGAAGAATTTGGTGGCGGTGTCCTCGAAGGTCTCATCGTGCATCGCGATCTCCAGCGCCATATCCATCATATTCAGCGCATACATGCCCATCCAGCTGGTCCCGTCGGCCTGCTCCAGCTGCATATCGCCGCCGAGCTGATGACTGCGGTTGAAGACGCCGATATTGTCGAGCCCGAGGAATCCACCTTCGAACATATTGTTCCCGTTGGCGTCTTTGCGGTTGATCCACCACGTGAAATTGATCAGCAGTTTCTGGAAGATGCGCTTCAGGAACCGGATATCGCTTCGCCCCGTCCGGTCCCGCTCGATGCGGTAGACCATCATCGCGGCCCAGGCCTGAACCGGGGGATTCACATCGCTGAAGTTCCACTCATAGGCAGGGATCTGACCGTCGGGTTTCATATACCACTCGCGCATGATCAGCAACAACTGGTGCTTGGCGAACACGGGATCGACGAGCGCCATGGCGATGCTCTGAAACGCCAGGTCCCACGCGGCATACCACGGGTATTCCCATTTGTCGGGCATGGCGATGATATCCTGGTTCTTGAGATGCTTCCAGTCGTGGTTGCGGCCATTCAGTTTGCCGGCATTGACGGGCGTGATGCCGTCGCCGGTCGTCAGCCACCGCTCCACGTCGAAATGGTAGTATTGCTTGCTCCACAACAGACCAGCCAGCGCCTGGCGCTGGATGCTCGCCGTCTCCGGGTCGATGCCGGGCGGCAACACGGCCTCGTAAAACGCGTCTGCTTCCGCCTTCCGGCTGCGGAAGACCTCGTCGGGGTCGGTGTCAAATGGGTTGTCCACGGCCTTGTTGGTGAGCCGCAGGTAGATCGACCTGGTCTCACGCGCCGCCAGCGTATATTGGTAGACGGGAGAGAACTTCGTGCCGCTCTTTTTTTGTCGCAGCAATTCGAGGTTCTTGCCGTGGATGATCGCGTCGTGGAACGCGTCCTTTACGAACGGGGTCTTGTTGGGAACGCCGGAGACCTTCTCGGTGTTGGTTTCGTTTTCCGTAAACAGGCTATATTGGGGCGACTGGTAGTATAGGTAATAGGACCCCAGCCGGCTATGCGTCGCGCGCACCGAATTGCCATCCCGGTAATTGATCGAAGGCTTCCGCTCCATTCCGTCATAAATCCAGCGGTTATAGAACCACAAGGTCGGCAGCACCGTGATCTCGGCCTTTTTATCATGCCGGTTCCGGATGTCGATCCGGATATAAATATCCCTCGAGTGCTGTTTCGCATACCGGATGTTCACGTCAAAATACGCCTCGTTGTCAAAGACGCCCGTATCCAGGATCTCGTACTCGGGCTCGTCCCTCGACCGCCGGCGGTTCTCTTCCTGAAGTTTTTTATATGGAAATTCCTGCTGGGGGTACTTGTACAGGTATTCCATATAATAGTGGCTGGGGACGTTGTCCAGGTAATAGTAGAGCTCTTTGACGTCTTCCCCGTGGTTGCCTTCGGTATTCCCAAGACCGAACAGCCGCTCCTTTAAGACCGGGTCCTTCCCGTTCCAGAGCGCGACGGCAAAACAGAGGTTTTGGAAAAAATCGGAGATCCCGCCAAGGCCGTCCTCACCCCAGTAATAGGTCCTGTAATGGGACTGGCTGTAGGGGAAATAATGCCAGGCATCCCCGTATTCACTGTAGTCCTCGCGCACCGTCCCCCACTGCCGTTCGCTCAGATAGGGCCCCCACTGTTCCAACGGTATCTTCCTTGTCGCATTCGCTGCGAGTCGCTGATGTTCTGCGGTTATTTTGAAGTCATTCATCATTCGCTGCAAATATCCGCTATTCCGTTTAGCAAATTCAGCTGAAAAGTCCGAACTTTGACGCGAAAATGAAGAATTTTGACTTTTAAAGATTTTGGCCTGGAGGATTCCCTCCTGGAAGGTATTGACGCGTCCGGCTATGAAAATGCCACTCCCGTGCAGGAACAGGTCATCCCGCTGGTCCTGGCCGGGACAGATATCATCGCCTCGGCACAGACCGGCACCGGGAAAACGGCCGCCTTCCTCTTGCCTATCATCAACAAGCTCATTCAATCCACTAATCCCGACACGGTCAATGCGCTGGTGATCGTTCCCACGCGG
>DATNBP010000023.1:0-21204 GCA_035572015.1 Puia sp.
GAAGGGTTATCCTATGGAATGATGGTCGCCGTCCAGCTGGATAAGAAAGATGTCTTCGACCGCATTTGGCGCTGGACGAAAAAATATCTGCAGCATCAAAGCGGCGACCGGGCAGGCTATTTCGCCTGGAGCATCGATCCCGCCACCATGAAGAAGAAATCCGAGGGGACCGCCTCGGACGGGGAGTTGTATTTCATCACCGATCTGCTATTCGCCGCCAACCGGTGGGGGAACCATACGGGCATCGATTATTACGGCGAGGCCCGGCATATTTTGGACGAGATGTGGAAAAAAGACGGAACCGGCGGTATCTATCATCTGATCAACACCCGGCACAAGATCATCACTTTCACACCCGAGGGCAATAACTACAACTGGACGGACCCGTCTTATCAGTTGCCGGCTTTCCTCGAGGTCTGGGCGATGTATGCCGGGGATGGACACGAACAATTCTACCGGGATTGCGCAGACTCGGCCCGGGCCTTTTTGCATCGGGCGTGTGATGCGGTCACGGGGCTGAATACGGATTATACCGAATTTACCGGTGCACCGCATCCGACTGCCTGGATGCCGGCCGCATTCCGGTACGATTCCTGGCGGGTGCCCATGAACATAGCCATGGATTACAACTGGTTTCACAAGGATGCCGCCTGGCAGCGGGATTATGCCCGGCGTTTGCAGGGATTCCTGCTGTCGAAGGGAATCGATTCGTTCGCCGACCAATTCAATACAGATGGTTCCATACCCGATTATATTTTGCAGGCGGGCGGGTACAGGAAACTACGGCATTCGCTGGGCCTGGTCGCTACGGCTGCGACGACTACGCTGATGTACAACAGGGATCACAGCTTTGAATTCGTTCGGGCGTTGTGGAATGCGAAGCTGGAACCTTATTCAGACGGCTATTTCGATCCCTATTACGATGGCTTCCTTTATCTCTTCGCACTCATGCATCTAAGCGGAAAATACCGGATCATACAACCACAAACACATCGATGGAAATGAAACGATCTTTGCAACGGCTGCTCCTGGGCATCATCCTATTGATCGCTCAGCGGTCCTACGGACAAGACCCCAAATTCTATATCTTCCTGTGTTTCGGACAATCCAACATGGAGGGGAATGCAAAGTTTGAACCACAGGACACGACGGTTGACCCCCGTTTCGAGGTGATGGAGGCGATAGACTGTCCGGACCTCCATAGAGAAAAGGGAAAATGGTATCCGGCCAGGCCGCCCTTATGCCGCTGTCATACGGGTCTTACGCCGGTGGATTACTTCGGACGGACATTGGTGGCTCATTTGCCGCCAGACGTAAGGGTCGGCGTCATCAATGTCGCTGTCGGGGGCTGTAAGATCGAACTTTTCGACAAGGACCATTTTCAAACCTATGTTTCGGGGGCGCCTTCGTGGATGCAGGGCATGATCAGGGAATATGCGGGTAATCCCTATGGCCGGCTGGTGGAAATGGCGCGGCTCGCCCAGAAGGACGGCGTCATCAAAGGGATCTTGTTGCACCAGGGGGAATCGAATACCAACGACAGCACCTGGCCCGGCAAGGTGAGACTGGTATATGACAATCTTTTGCGGGATCTCGGACTGGGAGCGGACTCTGTGCCGCTTCTGGCAGGGGAAGTCGTCGGCGCGGATCAGCAAGGCAAATGCGCGAGCATGAATGCCATCATCGATGAATTGCCGCGCACCATTCCTACCGCGCATGTTGTTTCGTCGGCTGGCTGCGTGGCCGGCCCCGATCATTTGCATTTTACGGCTGCGGGCTACAGGGAACTGGGCCGGCGGTACGGGGTAACGATGCTTCCGTTGCTGTCGCCGGTGAAGACCCCTCCCGCGGGATTCGATTCCGCGCAGGCGGGGATCCCACACGGAAGGATCGATACGATAAGCTACAGGTCGGTAACTGTTGGAACGACGCGGCGGGCGTTGATCTATACGCCGCCGGGGTATTCGCGGCACAAGAGATACCCGGTGCTCTATCTCCTGCATGGCATCGGCGGCGACGAAAAGGAATGGCTCAGGGGCGGCCATCCACAGGCGATCCTGGATAATCTTTACGCCCTGGGCAAGGTTGAGCCGATGATCATCGTCATGCCCAACGGAAGGGCGATGAAAGACGACCGCGCGACCGGAAATATCATGGCGCCGGATAAAGTACAGGCGTTCGCGACTTTCGAAAAAGACCTGCTGCATGACCTCATTCCCTACATAGAGAAACATTTTCCCGTCTATCGGGACCGGGACCATCGGGCGATTGCCGGGCTGTCGATGGGTGGCGGACAGTCGCTGAACTTCGGGTTGGGCAATTTGAATGAATTCGCCTGGGTCGGCGCGTTCTCGGCGGCGCCGAATACGAAAAAGCCGGAAGCGCTGCTGCCAGATCCGGAGGCGGCACGGCGTTCGCTGCGGCTCCTCTTCATTACTTGCGGCGATCATGACGGGTTGATCGGCTTCAGCAGGCGGACCCATGACTACTTCGCGGAACACGGGGTGCCCCACATCTATTACATCCAACCCGGCGTGCACGAATTCAAGGTCTGGAAAAGCGGATTATACCTGTTCTCGCAGCTGTTGTTCAAACCGGTGGATACTTCGGCATTTCCGGCGTACCTGCTCGCCTCTACCGGCCCGGCCGCCCCGACCAATGTACCGGGGGCGTCCTATCCCGAGCTATTGCCGGATAACCGCGTGAAGTTCCGGGTCAGGGCGCCTGAGGCCCAGCGTCTCCAGATCGACCTCGGAAGGAAATATGACATGATCCGGGACACCGGCGGTTACTGGGTGTTGACCACCGATCCGATCGTCGAAGGGTTTCATTATTATTCTTTGCTGATCGATGGCGTTCCGGTGGTCGACCCGTCAAGCCAGACCTTCTACGGCATGGGGCGAATGGCCAGCGGCATCGATATCCCCGATCCGGATGGCGCTTTTTACGAGGCGAGACCGGTACCGCATGGCCAGGTACGACGAGTTAACTATTATTCGCGGATCACCCGGGCGTGGCGCCGGGCCTATGTCTACACGCCGCCCGGATATGACGCCGACGGCGGTAGGCGCTACCCGGTGTTGTACCTCCAGCACGGGGCCGGAGAGGATGAAACCGGCTGGAGCACGCAGGGCAGGATGGACTTCATACTCGATAACCTCATCGCGCAAGGGCAGGCGACACCCATGCTGGTGGTGATGGACAGGGGTTATGCGACCGACCCTTCGCGGCCTGCGAATAGTACCGCGACGCGTAGACCGGGCGGATTGCCGGGCATGGGCAACAATGTTTTTCCGGAGGTGTTGGTACGGGAGATCATCCCGATGATCGACAGCGCGTTCCGCACCATTCCCGACCGCGACCACCGCGCGATGGCGGGCCTGTCGATGGGCGGCTTCCAAACCTTCCAGACAACGATGACCAATTTAGACAAGTTTGCGTATATCGGCGGTTTCAGCGGCGCTACGTTCCTCCAACCCGGGAGCGACATCGGCCAGTTGTATGACGGCGCTTGGGCGAATGCCGCGGCATTCAACCAAAAGGTCAAAGTACTCTACCTGAGCGTCGGTACCGCCGAGCCGGCCAGAATGTATACCGGCATCAAGGGCCTGCATGAAGCATTGGAGAAGGCGGGTATCCGGCACGTGTATTACGAATCACCCGGCACCGCGCATGAATGGCAGACCTGGCGGAGGTCGTTGCGCCAATTCGCCGGCCTTATTTTTAAATGATCATGGTATGAGAGCACTCTTTCTTCTTCTGGGGATGAGCGTGTGCGATGCGCTGGTTGCTCAGAACCCCATCATCACGAGTCAATATACCGCCGACCCGACGGCCCGGGTGTTCAACGGCAAGGTCTACCTGTACCCTTCGCATGATATCCTTGCGCGGAAGGGGCATGGCCGGATCGGCTGGTTTTGTATGGAGGACTATCACGTATTTTCGTCGGCCGATCTCACCCACTGGGCCGATCACGGGGTGATCGTAAGCCAGGATCAAACGCCCTGGGTGAAGCCGGACAGCTATAGCATGTGGGCGCCGGATTGCATTTACCGCAACGGGAAATATTATTTTTACTTTCCTTCCCTGCGGCGGGACACCGGCTCCGGGCGCGGATTTGCCATTGGCGTGGCCATCAGCGACGATCCCGCGGGACCCTTCATTCCACAGGACGAGCCGATCAAGGGCGTGCATGGGATCGACCCCAACGTCTTTATCGATAAAGACGGACAAGCCTACTTGTATTGGGCCCAGGGAAACATCTATGCAGCCAGGCTAAAAGCGAATATGCTGGAGCTGGCGTCGGAACCCATCATCGTTCAGAACCTGCCGGCGAAAGGATTGAAGGAAGGCCCTTTTCTGTTCGAACGCCACGGCATTTACTATCTGACCTATCCGCACGTCCGGGACAAAACGGAATGTCTTGAATATGCGACCGGAAAGGGTCCGCTAGGGCCATTTACGGTAAAAGGCGTCATCATGGACGAATCGCCGACGGGATGCTGGACGAATCATCAGAGCATCGTGGCATATAAGGGGCAGTGGTACTTGTTCTATCACCACAACGATCTTTCGCCGGGTTTCGATAAGGCGAGGTCCGTTCGGATCGACAGCTTGTTCTTCGAAACCGACGGCAGCATCCGGAAAGTCATTCCGACGCTGAGGGGCGTGGGTATCACCGGGGCCACCGCGTATATAGAGCCGGATCGGTACAGCCGACTAAGCAGCACCGGGGCATCGATCGATTTCCTGGACACGCTTGACCGGTTCAGGGGCTGGAAGACGATACTGGATGGGGCGAATGCGTGGGTGCAATACAATAGCGTCGATTTTGGCCGGCAGGCTTTGCAAAAGGTCATTTTGCGCGTGTCTTCGGTTACGGGAGGGGTGCTGCAAATACGGGGCGATGCGGTCGATGGCCCCGTGATCGCGGAAGTACCGATCCCGGCGGAAGGAGACGGTTGGCGTGTTGTCGCGGCTCGCGTGGATCATTTTATGCCGGGCGTGCATCACTTATTTCTCGTTCTGAAAGATAACCATCGCGCCGAGGTAGACTGGCTGCGTTTTGAATAAATCCCGTTATCATGAAAATGTTGATTTGTACTCTTGTTGTGGTATGCGGCGTAGCGACGCTGCATGCCGAAAACGGACATGAGCTTTGGCTTCGTCATCAGGCGGCGTTGCCGGTGAAGGTGGTTTGTTCGGTCAGGTCGCCGACGCTGACGATAGCGGAAGAGGAACTGCGGCGGGGGTGGCATGGCAGGGCGGGCGCAGAAGTGGTGCTGGCGCTCGGGCGGGATAAGGAAATCAAAGGAGACGGATTCAGGCTGAGTGCAGATAGGGTGGCGGCGAATACGCAGGCGGGTATCCTGTATGGCGTGTTCGAATTGTTGCGCCGTCAGCAAACAAGTCAGTCCATTGCGGACGAAGTCTCCAACCCCTCCTATGAACGGCGCATGCTGGATCATTGGGATAACCCGGACGGGTCGATAGAACGGGGATATGCGGGCAAGTCCATCTTTTGGCGCAAAGAGGATCCTTTTATAGTGACCGATAGCGACCGGATGCTGTGGCAGGAGTATGCCCGGGCCGACGCGTCCATCGGCATCAACGGGTCGGTGCTGAACAACGTGAACGCCTCGATCCTCATGCTGTCGGCCGACTATCTGAAGCGGGCCAAGGCCATAGCCGATGTGCTCAGGCCTTATGGGATCAGGACCTATCTGTCTGTAAGGTTTTCGTCGCCGATACAGATCGGCGGGCTAAAGACTGCCGACCCGCTGGATGCCGGCGTGATCAAATGGTGGAGCGATAAGGTAAAAGAGATCTACCGGCTGATCCCCGATTTTGGCGGGTTCCTCGTCAAAGCGAACAGCGAGGGGCAGCCAGGTCCGCAGGATTACGGCCGCACGCATGCCGATGGCGCCAATATGCTGGCCGATATTATCCGGCCTTATGGCGGGATCATCCTGTGGAGAGCCTTCGTGTACAATGCGTCAAGCAAGGATCGCGCAACGCAGGCATATACCGAGTTCACCCCGCTCGACGGAAAATTTCACGATAACGTCATCGTGCAGGTGAAGAACGGGCCGGTGGACTTTCAGCCCCGTGAACCTTTCAGCCCTCTTTTCGGGGCGATGAAGAAAACCCCGGTAGCGCCGGAATTCGAGATCACGCAGGAATACCTGGGACAAGCGGTGCATCTCGTCTTCCTGGGACCGACCTGGGAGGAATGTTTGCGGAGCGATACCTATGAGGACGGGCCCGGGAGTACGGTGGCGCGTTGTACCGACGGAAGCCTGTATCCCCAACAGCACACCGCGATCGCGGGCGTGGCCAATATCGGGCTGGACAGCAACTGGTGCGGCCATCCCTTCGCCCAGGCCAATTGGTATGCCTTCGGCCGGCTCGCGTGGAACAATCAGCTGACGAGCGCCCAAATCGCGGATGAATGGTTGCGGCTGACGTTTTACCCGGTTGCGGATACGCCCGCAACATCCGGCGCCGATTGGGCGGTCAATTTCCTGGCCCCCGTCAAGGCGATGATGCTGGAAAGCCGCGAGGCGGCGGTGAATTATATGATGCCGCTGGGGTTGCACCATTTGTTTTCGGCAAACGAACATTATGGTCCGGGCCCGTGGTGGGCGCCGAAGCGCGTACGGCCGGATTGGACGCCGCCCTACTACCATAAGGCGGATTCCGCGGGCATCGGGTTCAACAGGACGACGTCCGGTTCGGATGCAGTTAGTCAATACCATGAGCCCTTGCGGTCTCAGTTCAATGATCTGTCGACTTGTCCGGATATCTTTCTTTTGTGGTTCCATCACGTGCCGTGGGATTTTAAGATGCGGAGCGGCCGCACGTTATGGGAGGAGATCTGCTATCATTATGATGAGGGCGTGCGGCAGGTGAGACATTTTCAGGTGGTATGGGATAAGGCGCGGCCTTATGTCGACTCCGAGCGGTTCGGGCTCGTGCAGCGGAAACTGCGTGCACAGATGCAGAACGCGCAATTGTGGAAGGATGCTTGTTTGCTGTATTTCCAACAGTTCAGCCGCCGGCCGATCCCCTATGACATCGAGCGGCCGGTCCACGATCTCGACGAGATCATACGCGAGGATATGCCTCGGCGAAAGTCGGGTCCCTTGGCGGCCTCGCCCGGCAGGGCGGGGGCGGCCCGTGGAGGGGGTGGAGATGGCGGTGGAAGGGGTGATGGGAGCCGGACTGAGGGAGAGGGTGGCACCGGTGGTGGCGGGGCCGCGGCAGCGTGGCCGGTGCATGCGGACAATGGCGACGGTACCTATACCAACCCGGTGATCATGGCGGATTTCCCGGATGTGGATGTGATCCGGGTGAAGGATACGTATTATATGCTTGCCACCACCATGTTCACCTTTCCCGGCGTTCCGCTGCTCGAGTCGCATGACCTGGTCAACTGGCGCTATTGTGTCAATATCGTGAAACACATGGATGGAAGCCCGTGCTACGACCTGGATGGGTGCAACCGGTATGCGCATGGGCAGTGGGCGGGAAGCCTCCGTTACCACAACGGGACGTTCTATGTGCTGTTCAATACCCTGAACGAAGGCGCGTATTTGTGTACGGCCGCCGATCCGGCCGGGTCCTGGACGATCCGGAGGCTCGGACGCGGTTACCATGACTGCGGCTTGCTCTTTGATGAGGACGGCAAAATATTTGTGGCCTCGGGCTACAACAAGCTTCATGTGACCGAGGTGGATACTTCGTTTGCCCCCGTGAGCAAGGACTCGCTTGTCTTTACGGGTGACCTTCGGCCGGGTCTCGAGGGCACGCATGTATATCATTTGAACGGTTATTATTATTTGTATTGTACCTATGGCGGCGCCGACGGTTTCCAGGTGGCGCTGCGATCGAAAAGCATCTGGGGGCCGTATGAAGAAAAGGTCGTCATGAAGGAGACCAACCGGAACAATGTGAATTTCGGCATTCACCAGGGCGCATTGATCGAAACGCAGCGGGGAGAGTGGTGGACCATGCTGTTTATCGACATGGGGCCGTTTGGGCGGTTCCCGTCCCTACAGCCGGTGACGTGGCAAGATAACTGGCCGGTTGCCGGCGTTGCGGACTCCGCCGTTGTAAAATACCGAAAACCCGACGTCGGAAGGACGTATCCGGTTTCGGCACTCCCGACATCGGATGAGTTTACGGCCGACACCCTGGGCATGCAGTGGAGCTGGAATCACAACGCGGCGCCGGGAAAATGGTCACTGACGGCGAGGCCGGGATTTTTGCGATTGGCAACGGTCGCACCTGTGGATGGGTTCCTTGCGGCAAGAAATACGTTGACACAAAGGATCGTCGGCAAATACGACCAGCGGGTACCCACGACGGGCACTACGTGGATAGAAGCGGGGCATATGAAAGCCGGCGACGTGGCGGGTCTTTGCCTCTTTCAGGATCCTTACGGGTATATCGGCGTGAAACAGACAGATGCGGGTAGATACCTGGTGATGGTGAACAATGGGGTGGCCGTGGATTCTGTGCCATTGCCGCAAACGAGTGTGTATTTGCGTGCCACGGCTTCGAATGCCACCAGGAAGGCTGTTTTCGAATACAGTTTGGACAATAGGGACTTCCGGCAATTGGGGAACGAGCTGTCGATGCGCTTCAGCCTGAAAATATTTACCGGAAATAAATTCTGCCTGTTCAACTATGCTACGAAGGAAACGGGTGGTTACGTGGATGTCGACTGGTTTCATATGAACTAAAACGTTTGACATGAAGGTTAAAAAAAGGATTGTTATTGGCGTATCGCTGGTCGTGGCGGTCCTTGGATCGAGCGGATTCCCCGGCGCCCGCCGGACGCCGGTTGGTCCCGGCGGGCCGCTATCGTTAAAAGATGCCTTTCGCCAGGATTTTTTGATAGGAACGGCGTTGAATGTGCCGGAGATCGAAGGGGAAGACGCGAGGGCGGATTCGCTGATCGAACAGCAGTTCGACGCAGCCACACCGGAGAATGTGATGAAGGCCGCACTGATCCACCCGGCATGGAACACCTACCGGTTCGATCTTGCGGATAAGCTGGTGGCCTTTGCCCAAAAGAACAATATCCGCATCAACGCCCATACGCTGATTTGGCACAGCCAGTTGCCGGCGTTTATGCGTCACATGCAGGATGCGGACAGCGTCCGGCAATTTTTCGTCAACCACATCACGACGGTCGCCGGCAGATATGACGGAAAGGTATATTCCTGGGATGTCGTTAATGAGGCGTTGAATGAAGATGGAACCCTTCGCAAGTCTATCTTTTTGCGGAAACTGGGGCCGGGGTATATCGTCGAGGCCTTTCGCCTGGCGCAACGGGCGGCGCCGCATACACAGCTGTATTATAATGATTACGGCATCGAGAATCCAAAGAAGCGGGCGGGGGCGATCGACATCGTCCGGCAGATCCAGGCGGCGGGAGTCCGGATCGACGCTGTGGGCATCCAGGGGCACTGGCATCTTGGCAAAGTGCCTTTCAAAGAGATTGCCGAGAGCATCGACGCATTTGCCGCGTTGGGTGTAAAGGTGAATTTCACCGAACTGGACATTTCGGTATTGCCCAATCCGCTCCGCGGTAATACGGCCGACGTGAATGCAAGGGCGGCTGTGGCCGCAGGGGCGCGTGATGGCCGCGGGGGCGGTGCTGGGGGCGCGCGTGATGGCCGCGGGGGCGGTGCTGGGGTGAGCGCTTCCGCCAATCCCTGGCCCAACGGCTTGCCGGACTCGGTGCAGGACCGCCTGGCGGCGGATTATGCCGCCTTGTTCCGGCTGTTCATGGAACACAGGAAACAAATTGGCCGGGTCACTTTTTGGGGTGTCGGGGATGGCGTCAGCTGGTTGAACGACTGGCCTGTGCGGGGACGAACGAATTATCCGCTGTTGTTCGACCGGAACTATGCGCCCAAAAAGGCGTTTTACAGCGTGATCGATGCCAGCAGGGATTCGTCGCCGGCAGCCGCCGCCGGGACACCGGCGCCACCACCGGCCGTCATGGCCTATTACAATAGTGTCAAAACCTATGTGAATCCGGTTTTGCCGGGTGATCATCCGGACCCTACGCTGTTACAAGTGGGCGGCGACTTTTACCACTGCGGTTCGTCCTTCCACTTCAATCCTTATTTGCCGATTTATCATTCCAAAGACCTCGTGCATTGGGAGGTGATCAGCAGGGTGGTCAGTCCTTCGGTAGCCGAGGGGATGGTGACCGACCGGCCTTCCAGAGGTATCTGGCAGGGCGCCATCACGTATTTCTACGGTTCCTACTGGATCTACTTTTCATCGAACGGGCAGTGGTTTTCGAAGGCGGCGTCGCCTTACGGACCGTGGTCCGCGCCGGTGAAAGTGGAGACCAACGGGACCACGGGCAATTTAGGTTATGACAATTCCATCTTCGTGGACGACGACGGTAAACCTTATATGGTGATCAAGAACGGGCAGAAGGTGAACCGGATACAGGCGTTGGGCAGAGATGGGCAGCTTGCCGATACGGTGATCAACCTGGATTGGATCAATGCCAACCTGCAATACAGCTGGGCCGAGGGGCCGGTGATGTGCAAGCGGAATGGGTACTATTATTATTTTCCGGCGGGAGATGTGTCGGGCGGACAGTATGTGCTAAGGACCCGGAAATTAACCAGCGATTCGACCGGCTGGGAGAGACTGGGTGATTTTTTCCAACCGGTCATCGATCCCGGCGAGGGCTTCCGCCGCCCGAACCATATTTCAGCCCCGATCCGGCTGGCGGATGGCACGTGGTGGACCCTCGGGCAAAGTTATGAGCGATATGACCACGACGACTGGGCCGGGACCGGTCGCCAGACGTCGCTGTATCCGGTGTTGTGGGATGGCGACCGTCCTTGGGGGCTCGCGCCGAGTACTCAGCCGATCGTCAGGCCCAACCTGCCGCAATCGGGTATCCTGTGGACAAGCGTGCAGGGCGATGAATTCACAGGCAGGGTACTGGGACTGCAGTGGCATTTCCTGAACCGGAAGGCGGCCCGGAGTTATTCCCTTACGGCCCGCAAGGGGTGGGTACGGTTAACGCCGGACAGCGGCAGGACGCATCTTGTGCAGAAAGAAACGGATCACTTTTATACGGCTGTCACGCGGGTGGATATGGATGCCCGGGATACGGCGGCTAAGGCGGGTATCTACCTGACCAATGGCAACCAGCGCGTGAATGCGCGGCTATATACCGGTTATGATGGCGGCACGCGGATCGTCTTCCGGTTGGACACGGCTGTTCGCAGCGTTCCTTATAGGAGCGGAAGGATTGTTTGGCTCAAACTGGAGCGGAAGGCGCATGAGCTTACCGGTTACTACAGCAGCGACGGCAATACGTGGGTTTCGTTAGGCGCGCCCATCAGCGCGGTCAGTCTCGATCGGGAGCAACCGGCGTTCAATTCATGGGTAGGGGCCAGTGTCGGTCTTTTCGCCGAAGGGCGGCCGGCGGATTTTGACTTTTTCAGGTGTAAGGATGCCTTCTCACCGCTTACGGCGGCAGGATATGCCAATTATTACGCGGTCACGCGTGTGACATCGGGCGGCGACCAGGCGGTAACCAATACTTCCCCTAATGGAGGCTGGTTTATGCTCTCCGGTGTGGAGACGGGGGAGCGCAGCGCCAATGCCGTCGAACTGGCCGTGGCAGCCAGCGCGGGGGGTAAGCTGGAGATCCGGTTGGACGATCTGGAACACGGGACATTATTGGCCACGGTGCCGGTAGCAGCCACCGGCGGGGAGGATCAGTGGAGAATGGTTAGGGTAGCCGTGCGGAAGTTCCGGGGACATCACGACGTCTTTGTCAAATATCTGCCGGGGGAGGCAGGTGCTATTCGGATCGGTTCGATAAGGTTCATCAAGTGAATGTCCCGGGGACGGGGTGGTTGATTGCCCGATGATGGAACTGTTTTCGCGGCCGGAAGGTCAATCGTATATAAATATAATATCCAAATGCAGACAAGAAGTTGGATTGCTGTCCTGGTTGTTTCATTGTTATACGGCGCCGGTGCACGGGGTCAGCAGCCGTCGATCACGCTGCGGCTGGACGAGCCGGGCCATGCCGTTCCCGGCGGGCTGTACGGGCTGATGACGGAGGAGATCAATTATTCTTACGACGGCGGTTTGTACGGCGAATCGATCCGGAACCGGATCTTTAAAGATAACCCCAGGTACCCTGCACACTGGGCGTTGGTGGCCGAGGGCGGGGCTACAGGGGAAATTGCCCTGGACCGGAGGGACGCGATCAACGAAGCGCTCACCGTTTGTCTGCGGCTGGACGTGCGAAATACCGGTACGCGTATAGGGGTCGCAGATAGCGGATACTGGGGTATCCCGGTGCGGCCCAATACCGCTTATGCCGCATCTTTCTATGCAAAGGCCAGCAAGGCGGGCCCTTTGACCGTGACCATCGAAAGCAGCGATGGCAAGACTGTATATGCCAGGGCGCGCACCGGCGATATCGGCAACGGCTGGCAGCAGTACCGGCTCACGCTGAATACAACGGGGGAAGTAAAGCCTACAGCGGATGCGCGTTTTGTAATTGCCGCCGCCGACACGGGCACGTATTGGTTCAACCTGGTGTCTCTGTTCCCGCCGACCTATCACCAAACACCCAACGGGAACCGGCCCGATATCATGCAGTTGCTGGCGGACATGAAGCCGGCTTTTTTGCGTTTTCCCGGCGGGAATTACCTGGAAGGCGATCTTTTCAGCAGCCGCTTCGACTGGAAGAAGACCATCGGCAACCTGGACCAGCGGCCCGGGCATATGTCTCCCTGGGGCTATCGCTCCACGGACGGCATGGGGCTTTACGAATACCTGATGTGGTGCGAGGACCTGCATATGGAGCCCTTGCTGGCGGTATTCGCCGGTTACACGCTGAGGGGAGATTACTTCGATGACCCTGTCTTTCTAAAGCCCTTTGTGGACGAGGCACTGGACGAAATCGAATATGTGATCGGCGATCCTTCGACGAAATGGGGAGCGATACGGGCACGCGACGGACACCCGGCGCCATTTCCCCTGCACTATATCGAAATAGGCAATGAAGACGGGTTTGACCGCGCCGGTACCTATGGCAAACGGTTTGCGCAATTCGCCACCGCTATCCGCGCCCGCTATCCGCAACTGAAGCTGATCTCCACGACGGGCGGGCGGCACGATTGGCTTTCGGGTCGCCACCCACTGCCGGCCGATAAGCCGGATGTTGTGGACGAGCATTTCTACCGCAGTTCTTTGGAGATGCAGGACATGGCAACGTTGTATGACACGGCAAACCGGAACGGGCCGAAGGTATTCGTAGGCGAGTGGGCGAGCCGGGAGGGCTACCCCACGACCAATATGAATGCGGCGTTGGGCGATGCCGCGTTCCTCACCGGCCTGGAACGGAATTCCGACCTGGTGATCATGTCGTGTTATGCGCCGCTGTTCGTGAATGTCAACCCGGGAGGCATGCAGTGGAAATCGGACCTCATCGGGTATAACACGCTGACCAGCTATGGATCACCTTCTTACTATGTGCAAAAGATGTTCAGCCGGCATTTGGGTGACCGGTTGGTGCCGATCATGACGAGCGGGCTGCCGACGCAGGTCAAGCGACCCGGCAGACAGGATTCGGCGCGGGGAGTGGGGCCAAAGACGATCCCGGCCATGTTCTTTTCGGCCACGCGGGATTCGCGCTCGGGAAACATCTATCTGAAAGTGGTAAATGCGACGGGCAGCGCGCAAAACTTGCGGATAGACCTGCGGGGAGCGCGGAAGGTGGAGTCGCAGGGTACGCTGGTGACCATCGGGTCCGCAAAGCCGGATGATACGAATACGATCGACGAACCGCAGAAGGTGGTGCCGGTAACCACCGAAGTAAAGGGGCTCGGCAAAAGTTTCAGTCGCGTTTTCCCGGCCTATTCGGTGACGGTGGTGCAGCTGCAGGTCAGAGAATAAAAAAGGGGGTTCTTTATGAGAAGGGGCATCGTTATGCTGACTGCGGTCATCCTTTGCGGCGTTGCAGCATCGGGGCAGCCACACGACGCAGGGATCTTTTCAGGCGACGTAGCGCCGCATAGTGCGGCGACGGACACGGGTGGAACGCACGTTTTCCGGTATACCAACCCGATAACGCGGGACACGGCCATTTCCATGCGGGACCATTTTATCATCAAGGCAGGTGCGAAATGGTATTGTGTAGGTACTTCGAACCCCGTTTGGACGGGTCATAATCCCGGTGTCCGATTGCTGGTCTCGGATGACCTGATACACTGGAAGCAACAGGGGTGGTTGATCGACGCGGGTAAGTTGCCGCCAGATTGTCCGTATAATGGCAGGTTCTGGGCGCCGGAGGTGCATTACATCAAACATAAATTCTGGCTTACGGTGAATAGCGGAAAGGTTACCGCGGACGACCCCCGGGGAATGAAGACACACAGTATTTGGCTCTTTTCATCGGACAGCGTGGCCGGTCCGTACCGGCTGGTGAACGGGCCGCTGACGCCGCAATACAACAACGATGCCACGCTGTTCGAGGACGAGGATGGGCAGACGTATTTGTATTGCAGCGGGAACGGGCTCTTCGAGGCGAAGATCGATCTTTCTACGGGGAGGCTCATCGGCCCTGCAGAGAAATTCCTGGACAAGCGATCTCCGGGTAACCCGGAGTGGATGTATGGCGGGATCGAAGGCCCTTTCGTGGTCAAACGGGACGGGACGTATTTTATGTTCTTTTCCACCTGGACGCGGGGCTACGAAGTGGGCTTGCTGAAGGCGCCGACGCCGTTGGGCCCCTGGCGGCTCGCTTCCCGCACCCCGATCTTCGGGACGCGCAAGAAGGGCTACCGGCCGGAGCTTGCGGTTGCCGGCGGCTATGCCTACCTGCAATTCCAGGACAGCGAGGATCCTTATTGCGAGACGGGTCACAACGCGCTCTTTGAGGGACCGGATGGCAAACTGTGGAGCTCCTGTCACTACCTGATGTATGCGGGAAGGCCGTATCCTTACAGCCAGACGTTCGAGGACTGGGAGAAGACGCCGCAAATGGGTATCGAGCCGGTGTATTTCGACAATGGAATGTTCCATATCAAAGGTCCGACGTGGACCGAACAGATCATACATTATTAGCCATGAGGTATCTGTTCTTTTCCCTGGCGGCGCTTTTGGCGAACCGTAACGAAAACGTATATCTGGTCTGCTATGAACCGTACTATCGCTTTATTGATCGCCACCTTTATCGTGGCTAGTGCCGATGCCCAGTTCACCGGTGTTTTGACTAAGGATATCATTACCGAGAGCCCCGATTCCGGGAATGCTTTTCCTGTGGTAGCCCGTGGGGGCGTCGCTGCGCCGATCTGGTACGACACAGCAGACTATGCGGGGGTTGTACGCGCGGTTGGAGATCTCCGGAACGATATTGACAGCGTAACCGGTGTAAGGCCGGAGCTTACGGGCGGTGCTCCCGCCGTTGGAAAAGGTGTTGCGATCGTCGTGGGAACACTGGGTAAAAGCAAAAAGATCGGACAGTTGGTGAAGGCGCGAACGTTGGATGTGAAGGACCTGAGAGGCAAATGGGAAAGCTTTGTGATCACTACGGCGGAGGATCCGGCCGATCATGGCAGGCGGCTGCTGGTGATAGCCGGGAGCGACAAGCGGGGCACGATCTACGGAATTTACGAGCTGTCGCAACAGTTGGGCGTATCCCCCTGGTATTGGTGGGCGGATGTGCCCGCGCGAAAGCGTGCTGCCGCGTATGTCTTGCCCGGACGATATTTTTCCGGCGAGCCTAAAGTCAGGTACAGGGGTATTTTCATCAATGACGAAGCCCCTTGCTTTAGCGGATGGTCGAGGGAGAAATTCGGCGGGCCGAACAGCAAGATGTACACTCATATGTTCGAGCTGCTGCTACGGCTGCACGCCAATTTTCTTTGGCCGGCGATGTGGGGGAATGCATTCAACGAGGACGACCCGGACAATCCCCGGCTTGCGGACGAATATGGCATTGTCATGGGTACCTCGCATCATGAGCCGATGCTGCGGGCGCAAAAGGAATGGGGAAGGCACCGAAAGGAGTTCGGGAATGGGGAGTGGAACTATGTCACCAACAAGCAGGGGCTTCAGGAATTCTGGCGGCAGGGCCTCGAGCGCAACAAGAACTATGAGAGTATTATAACCATGGGCATGCGGGGAGATGGGGACAAGCCGATGCCGGATGCGGGGAGCGCGCAGGCAAATTTCCGGGTGCTGGAAGGTATCATGGCCGACCAACGGAAGATCATTTCGGAGGTGACGCATAAGCCGGCTTCCAGGACCCCGCAGCTTTGGGCGTT
This sequence comes from Puia sp., assembly GCA_035572015.1. GTDB lineage: Bacteria > Bacteroidota > Bacteroidia > Chitinophagales > Chitinophagaceae > Puia. Next base: position 16,338 of record DATNBP010000023.1, read on the forward strand.
GTACAGCGAGGTGCTCGACTATTACGACCAGGGCATGAAGGTGCCTGACGATATGATCATTCTGCTGTGTGACGACAATTGGGGGGACGTTCGCCGGCTGCCGGGGCTCAAAGGGCCGAGGCATCCGGGAGGCTATGGCATGTATTACCATGTCGATCTGCATGGCGCTCCGAGATCATATCAGTGGCTTAACATGACAGCGATACCGCATATGTGGGAGCAGCTGCAGCTTACCTATAGCTATGGGGTCGACAAGGTTTGGATCCTGAATGCAGGCGACCTTAAACCTAACGAATACCCCATGGATTTCTTTCTCCACATGGCCTGGGATCCCACGAGGTTCGGTGAGCATGATCTGGATGAATACGCACGGCAGTTCTGCGCCGATAAATTTGGCGCAGGCCCCGCAACGGAGGCCGCGGATATCTTAAGTACTTATTGCAAATATGCCGGCCGGGTAACCGCGGAAATGCTGAACGACAGGACCTATAACCTGCAGACCGGCGAGTTCCTGCAGGTACGGGATGCTTTTCTGGCGCTGGAGGCCCGGGCATTGGATCAATACCTGTCGCTTCCGGAGCGGTATAAGGACACGTACAAAGAACTGATCCTGCATCCGGTGCGGGCGATGGCCAACCTGTATGACCTGTATTATGCCGTGGCGATGAATAAAAAACTGGCCGCCGAAAAAGACATCCGGGCTAATTACTGGGCCGATTATGCAGATAGCTGTTTTGCGCGGGACGCGGCTTATTCACGGGATTACAACCTGGGGATCGCCGGCGGAAAATGGGACCACATGATGGATCAAACGCATATCGGGTACAGGAGCTGGGATGAGCCCAGGCACGGCAATGTGAAGCCTGCCGTCATCCGGCTGCAGGCGGGCGAGGCCACGACGGGTGGATATGTGTTTACGGAGAAGAACAAGGTTGTCGTCATGGAGGCGGAGCATTATTTTTCGGCGGTTCCCGCTCCGGATACCCATTGGGCCGTGATCCCCGGTCTTGGCAGAACGCTGTCCGGACTGGCTTTGCTGCCTTATACCAAGCCAACGGGAAGTGCGGCTGTGAACTACCGGTTGAGACTGAATGGCCAAAGCGACAGCGTGCGGGTGCGCCTGGTTTTCAACAGCACGTTGCCGTTCAAAAAGGGCGGTCAGCGCGTCAGTGCAGCATTTGACGGCGGGGCGGCCGTCTCCCGGAACATCAATGACCAGCTGACATGGCGGAATAATTATTCGAAGATGTACCCCACGGCTGCCGCAAGGATCATCGAGTCCGATATTACGCTGGCGTTGCCTTCGACTCCGGATAATATCCATACGCTGGTCGTACGGCCGCTGGACCCGGGCGTTGTGATAGAAAAGGTTATCGTGGATGACGGGGGGTATGAATCTACCTTTCTGAAAATGGCGGAAAGCCCGTACCAAAAGCAAAATTAGCATGAAACACGTCGTTTTATCTTTCTTGTGGATCTCCGCCCTGACTACTGCAAACGGGCAGGATCAGAAGGCTTTAACGTTATGGTACCAGCAACCTGCGGGTAAAGTTTGGGAGAGCGCCTTGCCTATCGGAAATGGGCGATTAGGCGCCATGGTGTATGGAAATGTGGATACCGAGACCATACAGCTCAACGAGCATACCCTTTGGAGCGGAAGTCCCAATCGCAATGACAATCCGTTGGCGCTGGATTCTCTTCATGAGATCCGGCAATTGATCTGGGACGGAAAATACAAGGAGGCGGAGCGGCTCGCCAACAAGGCCATCATCAGCAAACGGTCGCAGGGACAAATGTTCGAGCCGGCCGGGGCGTTGCACCTCGCATTCGCGGGCCAGGGAGGCTTGCAGCATTATTACCGCGAATTGGATATTTCACGGGCTGTTGCAAAAACGGTATATGGCGCGGGGGACGTAACTTACAGCAGGGAATGCTTCGCCTCCCTGCCGGACCGGGTGATCGTCATGCGATTGACAGCCAGCAAGCCGGCCAGCATTTCGTTCACCGCGTATTATACCAGCCCGCAGCGGAATGTGCGGGTCGGGACGGCGGGCAACCGCCGGCTTAACTTTTCGGGCACGACGATCGACCACGAAGGTGTCCCGGGAATGGTGCAGTATAATGGCATCGTGGAGTTGAAACCGGAGGGCGGTTCGGTTTTGTCTACGGATACCACGCTTACCGTGAGCGCGGCGAATGCAGTGACGATCTATATCTCGATCGCGACCAACTTTACGAATTATCAAGACCTTAGCGGGGATGCCGGCGCCCGGGCCGCCGGCTTTCTGAGGCAGGCGACGGTAAAGCCTTACCCGGCGATGTTACGGGCGCATATAGCCGCCTACAGAAAGTATTTCGATCGGGTGGCGCTTGATCTTGGGACCACCGAAGCGTCAAAGCTTCCCACGGATGAACGGTTGCGGAATTTTGCAACCGGGAACGACCCGGCTTTTGCAGCTTTGTATTTTCAATTCGGCCGCTATTTACTTATCTCTTCTTCGCAGCCTGGCGGGCAGCCGGCAAATCTGCAGGGTATCTGGAACAATAAGCTGTATCCGCCCTGGGACAGCAAGTATACGATCAATATCAATACTGAGATGAACTACTGGCCGGCGGAGAAGACCAATCTCGCCGAAATGCACGAACCGTTGCTGCAGATGATCCGCGAACTTGCGGCAACAGGCTCGCAAACGGCCCGGGACATGTATGGGGCGCGCGGTTGGATGGCGCACCACAATACCGATATCTGGCGGGCTACCGGCGCGATCGACGGAGCGTTTTGGGGCATCTGGAGCAATGGCGGCGGCTGGCTTAGCCAGCACCTTTGGGAACATTTTCTATATGGCGGCGATACGCGCTGGCTGGCATCCGTATACCCGGTATTGAAGGGTGCGGCGCTGTTCTATGTGGATTATCTGGTGGAAGATCCGGTTCATCACTGGATGGTCGTCAACCCGGATATGTCGCCGGAGAATGCTCCCCGGGCACACCAGGGCTCCTCAATAGCCGCCGGAACGACCATGACCAATCAGATCGTGTTCGATGTTCTCAGCAATGTCATTCGTGCGGCGAATATCCTGCACAAAGATGCCGCCTTTGCCGACACGCTGCGTCGCTTGCGCAGCCGGTTGCCACCGATGCATATCGGGCAATTCGGTCAGTTGCAGGAATGGTTGGATGATGTGGACAATCCGGTCGATCATCATCGGCATATTTCCCAATTGTACGGACTTTTCCCATCCAACCAGATCTCGCCATACCGGACGCCGGAGCTGTACAGCGCGGCGAGGACTACGCTGCTTGAGAGAGGCGATGTATCTACGGGTTGGAGCATGGGCTGGAAGGTGAACTGGTGGGCCCGCATGCTCGATGGGAATCATGCTTATTCGCTGATCCGCAACCAGCTCACTCCTGTGGGAAGGAACGCAGAAGGCGGAGGTACCTATGACAATTTGTTCGACGCACATCCGCCGTTCCAGATCGATGGAAATTTTGGCTGCACATCGGGAATTACCGAAATGTTGCTGCAGAGTGCCGATGGTGCGGTACACCTTCTGCCGGCATTGCCGGATGCGTGGGTGCAGCATGGGTCGGTGAGCGGGCTTCGGGCCAGAGGAGGATTCGAGCTCGTACAACTGACCTGGAAAGACGGAAAAGTGGTAAGGGCGGTGATCAGGTCCGATCTGGGCGGAAATCTGCGACTCCGGTCCCCGAACGCGCTGGTATTGGTCAAAGGCCCGTTGCAGGCGGCAAAAGGAAATAACCCCAATCCGTTCTTCCAGGTGAACCCCGTACCGGCCCCGATCGTCTCTCCGGCGGCGACCATCCGGCAGGCGGTGTTGCCGGCCACATTTTTGTATGACCTTCCGACCCGGCCGGGGATGACCTATGTTTTCGAATGCGACCAGCGGTCAACATCGAAGTAATAAAAAAAACCCCGCTTTTGACGGGGCTTTTTATGTGGTGGCAGTAAGATCCTATTGTTTTCGGGTATTTTGTCGCCTGGTCTTATAGCTGATGCCGGTCTGGCGGCCGTTGCCGGCGGGGCTGCCCACGCGGTCCATCGCGCAGCGGAAGCCGACCGTGCTGTTGTCCTGGTCTTCTTCGAGGAATCGGCGGGTGCCGGGGCTGAGCCAGTAGGCGCGGTCATTCCAGCTTCCGCCCTTGATCACACGGGACTTGTTGCTGATCAGCGTGGTGATGCCATACCCGTAGGTGATGCCAGTAATCGTGGAGTCACCGTCGAGGTAGTTGATCACGTCGCCCTTCTGGTAGTTGCGGCGGTTGTGCGCCTCAGAGTCGGTCACGTAGCGCATCTTGATGCGGCCGAGACTGTCGCGGTCGGCCTTGCCATCCTTGTCGTAGTCGATCGTCTGGTAATGGTTACCGCGGAACGGCGCCACGTCGTCGGCATCCTGGCCGGTCATCGGACGGTAGACGTCGGCTACCCACTCGGAGACGTTGCCGGACATGTTATAGAGACCAAATGCGTTCGGGAAGTATGATTTGACGGGGGCAGTATAGACGGCGTTGTCGTTCAGACCGCCGGCCACGCCCATGTTGTCGCCGGCCCCGCGTTTGAAGTTCGCCATGAAGGTACCTTGCCAGCTGCCGTGCCGTTCATCGCGAAGGCCGTTGACGTTGTTGGCCCAGGAATAAACCTGCTTGTTGGCGATCAGTTCTTCACCCTTGGTTTTGTCGTTCTTGGAGGGGAGAGGGTTCTGGCCGATATAACCCAGGGCGGCGTATTCCCACTCGGCTTCCGTCGGGAGGCGGTAGTTGGGGAGGAGGATGCCGTCCTCGAAGGTGACCACGGTCCGGGGCGTACCATTGGGGTTCTTGAGGGGGTTGCTCTTCGTACGAGCCT
>DATNBP010000024.1:0-7981 GCA_035572015.1 Puia sp.
AAATGTATGAGGACCGGGTCTATCTTGCCGAATACCAGCGGCGGCACAACATGACCGAAGCCGAGCATGCCGCCTGGCTGGAATCCTGTGTGCCGGTCATCAGCGCCGTACTGGAAGTGCCGGACGAACTGATCTATTTCCGGGAGCGGCGACGCAAGGCGGGGCGTTCGGATCAATACGAAAAACTGGCCAGCGAACAGGAGTTCTTTGTCGTGAAAGAAGGAGGGCTTGCTTTCCGGGTGAACCTGACGGACTACCTCGACACCGGGCTTTTCCTGGACCATAGCGTCACGCGCGGGATGGTCCGGCAGGAAGCGGCCGGAAAGCGGGTTTTGAACCTTTTCTGCTATACCGGTTCCTTTTCGGTCTACGCCGCGGCGGGCGGCGCCGCGCTGGTCGATTCCGTCGACCTGTCAAAGACCTATCTTCAATGGGCGCAGGAGAATATGGCATTGAACCTGCCGGTCGATCCGGCCGTCCACCGATTCATCCACGCGGATGTCAAACAGTGGCTGGAAACGGCGCCCGGGCAATTCTACGACCTGGTCGTGATGGATCCGCCCACATTCAGCAACAGTAAAAGGATGAAGGATTTCCTGGATATTCAGCGGGATCATGCGGAACTGATCAACCAGGCGCTTCGGACGATGAGGCCAGGCGGCGTCCTTTATTTCAGCACCAACTACCGCCGTTTTCAGCTGGAAACGGAAAAAATAATGGCGGCGTCGGTAAAGGACATCACCAACGCCACCACTCCTTTCGATTTCCAGAGGAAGCTCTTCCGCTGGTGTTACAGAATAGCGAAATAGGCACTACCTGCTCAGCGGCGGCAGCGCGATATCCCGTTTCAGCATGTCATTCCGGTCCGCCATCTCCCAGGCCGTATAAAAGACCAACTGGGCCCTCCTGGCCATCAGGTCATAGTCGATTTTGTCCGGCGTATCCGTCGGACGGTGATAGTCGGCGTGGATCCCGTCAAAATAGAAGATGATCGGCACCCCTTTCCGCGCGAAATTGAAATGGTCGCTGCGGTAGTATATCCGTTCCGGGTCCTTCGGGTCGTCGAATTTATAGTCCAGCTCCAATTTCGTGTACCGCTTGTTCATGCCTTCGCTGATGGGTTTCAGATCGGTGGATAGCTTGTCGCTTCCTACAACATACACGTAGTTCATCGAATCGCCGTAATTGCGGTGCGGATCGACCCGGCCGATCATGTCGATATTGAGATCGACGACCGTGTGGTCGAGCGGATAGGCTGGGTGGTCCGTATAAAAGGCGGAACCCCAAAGGCCCTCTTCTTCGCCGGAGTTGGCGAGAAAAAGGATACTGCGGCGCGGGCCTTTGCCCGCTGCTTTCGCTTTCGCGAAAGCACTGGCCAGCTCGAGTACGCTAACCGTTCCCGAACCGTCATCGTCAGCTCCATAGTAGATCTCGCCGTTCCTTTTGCCGAGATGGTCCATATGGGCTGAAATTACGACGATCTGATCTTTCAGATCCGTGCCCGGCAGGAAGCCGAGAACGTCGCTCGCTTCCAACTGATGCGTCGTTTTTTGCATCGACAACCTGATATCCGCCGAGTAGACCCGGGGCATCGGGGAGCCGGATTCCAGCTTGCCCGCGTCCTCACCAAATATGGCCTGAGCCACCTTTTCGGTGATATAGAAATTGTTGATCGAATTGGTTCGGCGGTATTCGGTGACCGACATATTTCCCCTGCCGGCCGTCAGTTGAGGCGGGATGCGATCGCCTTTCAACAGGATGAGCACGGCGGCTGCCCCATTCCGTTGGGCAATATCCTGTTTGGAGGGGCCAAACCGGCGCCTGCCGGCAGGCGCCGGCGTTCCGGGCGGATTGCCGTTCAGCACCACGACGATCCGGCCGCGGACGTTGAGATCCCTGTAATCGTCGCGGGTGGAATCGCTGATCCCGTATCCGGCGAAAACAACTTCGCTGCCCAGCATGGTCAGGGTGTTGTTTGGAGCAACCGGGACAAAGAAATCCTGGTTGAGCGAGAAGGACCGATCGTTGACCGAAAGTCCGGCGGTCTCCAGCGAGTCCTGGTACACCGGATAGGGCAGTTTGTACCGGTCGCCGTTCCCGGGCTGAAGCCCGAGGGACTTAAAGTGATCTTCGATATAGTTAGCGACTTTGTGCTGGCCTTCGGTGGCGGTTTCCCTGCCTTCGAAATCGGCGCTGGCCACGATATACAGGTGCTTTTTGAGATCGTTGGCGGTAATTGATTTGGCGTATGGCCGGGGATCGGGGATCTTCTGTGCCTGTGCCGCTCCGGTTCCGCACAAACTCAGAAGTACTAAGAATTTTCTCATGTTTCAAATATACAGGATTATGGATACGGCCCTGGCCATTATGGATGAGTGGTCAGCCCGGTTCGATCTCACTCAGCTCCAGCCAGCGGAGCTCTTTGTCGTCAAGAAGCTGGCTGATCTCGCCAACGCGGACCGACAGTCGCTGCAGCTCGTCAAACCGGGCGGTGCCGCCGGCCAGTTGGTCGGTGATCTCCTGTTTTTCACGGGTCAATTCGCGGATCTCCCGGTCCAATGTTTCAAATTCCATTTTTTCTTTATAGGACATCCTGCGTTTGAGGTCGGCGGCTGATGCCGCCTTCGCTGAAGGATCGGGGCCGGGGGCCGCCTTCGCTAACGCTTCGGGGCTGATGGCTGCCTTCGCTGAAGCTTCGGCGGCCGATGCCGCCTTCGCTGAAGCTTCGGCGGCTGATGCCGCCTTCGCTGAAGCTTCGGCGGCTGAAAAGGGATTTTCTTTCAGCCACTCCCGGTATTGGGAATAGTTGCCGGGGAAGTCGCGGATCCGGCCGTCGCCTTCAAGCACGAGGAGATGGTCGACCAACCGGTCCATGAAATACCGGTCATGCGAAACGATAAGCAGGCAACCCTGGTAGTCGCTCAGGAAATTCTCGAGAACGGCCAGCGTGGGGAGGTCGAGATCGTTGGTGGGCTCGTCCAGCACCAGGAAATTGGGGTTGCGAAAAAGGATGGCCAGCAGATGGAGCCGCCTTTTCTCGCCACCGCTCAGCTTCGAAATGTAGGTGTATTGCTGTTCGGGCGGGAACAGAAAAAGGTTGAGGAATTGAGCTGCACTCAGCGATCCGCCGGAAGCGAGGGGGAAATTCTCGGCGATGTCCTTCACGTATTCGATGACGCGCATATCCTCTTTTATGGGCAGCCCTTGCTGAGAATAATTGCCGAAGATGACGGTTTCGCCGATATTGACCTTGCCGCTATCGGGTGGTTCCAGTCCCTGGAGGATATTGAGAAACGTGGTTTTACCAACGCCGTTACTGCCGATGACACCGACGCGTTCGCCTCTTTTGAATGTGTAGTCGAAGCCCTTCAGGATCGTCACATCGCCGAATTTCTTGTACACCTTCTTCAGCTCCGCGACCTTTCCGCCGAGCCTGCTCATTTTCATCTGGAGCTCCACCTGCTGGTCGTCGATGCGTTGTTTGGCTTTTGCCTCAACGGTATAGAACCTTTCTTCGCGGCTTCTGCTTTTGGTCGTGCGGGCCTTCGGTTGCTTCCTCATCCACTCCAATTCCTTGCGATAGGTATTTCTGGCTTTGTCGATGCTGGCCAGTTCGCTGTCGATCCGGGCCGTTTTCTTCTCGAGGTAATTTTCATAATCGCCGGTGTAGGTGTACAGGGAGCTGCCATCCATTTCCCAGATCTCTGTAGAAACGGCGTCAAGGAAATAGCGGTCATGCGTGACCAGCAGCAGTGTAACTTTTTGCTGGTCAAGATAGTTCTCCAGCCATTCCACCATCCCGACATCGAGATGGTTGGTCGGCTCGTCCATGATAAGCAGCACGTGGCGGTGTTCGAATCCGATGTCGATGAGGGTCCTGGCCAATGCGACCCTTTTGCGCTGGCCACCGGACAGGTTACAGACCGGTTGCTGCAGGTGGTGGATGTTGAGTTTACCGAGGATCTGTTTGACCCTGGCATCGAAGTCCCAGGCATTCAATTCATCGAGCCGGACGATCGCGTCGGTGATGCGAACTCCGTCACCAGCGTCACTGGCGTCCTCGTAGGCCTTGATTGCATTGAGCACTGGGTGTTCATGGTAAAAGATATTGTCCAGAACCGACCGGTCTTCGAAGAATACGGGCTCCTGTTCGAACAAGGCTACCGTCACATCCCTGTGTATCCACACGGTTCCGGTGTCGGCAGTCTCTTTGCCGGCGAGGATTTTCAGCAGCGTGGATTTTCCGCTCCCGTTTCTGGCGACTAGCGCGATCTTGTCACCTTCGTTCAGGTGAAAGGTAATATTGCTGAATAAAGGCCGGACACCATAGGACTTGCTCAGGTTCTCTACGGAAACATAATGCATGGCGCAAATATACGCCAGGTTATTGGCCCTTGACGAATTCCAGCGCGAGGTGGATCCGCACGTCGTCCGAAACGACGAGGCCCCCGGCTTCGGTGGTGGCGTGCCAGGCCAGTCCGAACTCTTTCCGGTTGATCTTGCCGCTGACCGTGAACCCCGCGCGCGTATTGCCCCAGGGGTCCTTGATGACGCCGCCGAATTCGACCTCCATCATAACTTTCTTCGTGGTACCGCGGATGGTAAGGTCGCCATGGACGTTATAGGATCCATCGTTGTCGACGTTGTCGATCCGGGTCAAAACGAATGTCAGCTGGGGGAATTTCGCTGCGTCGAAGAAATCGGCAGATTTCAGATGGCCGTCGCGCTGCTCGTTCTTTGTATTGATGGATGCGATGTCTGCGGTAAAGGTTACTTTGGCGGTCGTGAAGTCTTCGTTTTCGGTGGTGACATCGGCGGAAAAGGAAGAAAAAGTGCCTGTAACGGTGGAGATCATCAGGTGCTTCACTTTGAACTCGACTTCGGAGTGTGTCGGGTCCAGCACCCATTTTGTGGTAGCCATTTTACTTGGTTTAATGTTTCAACAATGAAATATAAAATTACAAAAAAGGAGAGGCCGGTCAAAATTAATTTCTGATGAAGGGCGGCGTCGCGTCCCTATATATGGGTTCGCGCAATTGTTCCCGGAGATGCGAAAAAGTCTCGTAGGGTCCGCTCGTGGAAAACGCATTGATGAGCCATGAGGGTGCGTCCGCGCCAGGGTCCAACTGCAGGAAGTAACTCACCGACATCTGGCCGCCCGGCAGCGGCGTGACCTTCCATCGTTCGAGCGATTTCGGAACGCGGACGATACCTTTCTTTGCCGGTATATAGCCGGCGACCTCGTCGGCATCGACATAAAGGACATGGGTGACAGTATCCTGGTGAAGGCGGAGGTGGACGGCGAGGTCGCGATCGCTGGCGGGCCAGGGCGAACGGATGAGGGAATAAAAATATAACTCCGACGGCGTCACCCGCCTGAGCACATAGGCTTTTTCGCAATGGAACGACCAGCGGGGATAATTTCCGATGTCGAGCAGCGCGGCGGCGAGAGCCGTCAGGCGGCCCGTCAGGATCGTCTCTACCCTGATGTCGTCGAATGGCGAACCGCCGGCTCTGCGACTGTAGATCCGGATCCCTTCCTGGTCTTTTTTTAGCCGCCAATCCTGTTGACCCCTGGCCCCCAGGACCATGCAGACGCATACCAGCGAGACGAGCGACCGGAAGCGCATGGGTTACCGGTAGATCTTGAAATGGTAGGTGCCGGAGCCAACACGCGCGACGACGAAGCCGCGGCCGACGTTGTCGATCTGGATCTCTTTCACGGAGGCCAGCGGGTGGCCGCTCTCGGTAATAAGCCCACCATCGGGCGCCGGAATATAAACGCTCGACCGGGTGTTGACGGGCACTACAATATCCATGGAGAGTGTATCGTGGTCGAGACGCCAGTGGCTGCTCAGCAGACCATAACCGGTTTCGAGGCCGGCGCCCGCCTCGGTGAGGGAGCCGCCCGGATGCGGATCGATCCGGCTATGGTGATAACCCGGGTCCGCGGCATAGGTATCGATGCCCGCGACCACGCGGTACATCCAGTCACCGATCGCACCGTAGGCGTAGTGGTTGAAGGAGTTCATGCCGGGCGTCTCGAAAGTGCTGTCCGGCCGGATGCCGTCCCAGCGTTCCCAGATCGTGGTAGCGCCCATTTTGACCGGATACAGCCAGGAAGGATAGGTTTCCTGCAGCAATAGCCGGTAGGCGACCGAGGCATAGCCGAAATCGCTGAGCACATGGCAGAGATAAGGCGTTCCGAGGAAGCCGGTCGTGAGGTGGTAACCGTAGTCCTGGATATTACGGACAAGGCGCTGTACAGCCTGATCCCGCATTTCTTCCGGCAGCATATCGAATTCCAACGCCAGCGTGTAAGCAGTCTGCGTGCCGGAGACGAGGCGGCCGTTCGGCGTGACATACTCGCGAAGAAAGGCCGCTTTGATCTTTTTCAAAAGGGCCGAATAGGTCGCGATGTCCTCCTTCCTGCCCAATACATCCGCGGCATTGATCAGCAATTGGGTGGAGTGAGCATAGAAGCATTGCGCGATCAGGTATTTGTCCGTGACGGCAGAACGGCCGTCGTTGTCGTCGAAAGGCCGGTAGAAGAGCCAGTCGCCAAAATGGAAGCCCGTATTCCAAAGGTCGTTCTTTGCCTGGCCCCGCATGTAGTCCACCCAGGCCTTCATGCTCGGATACTGGGTCTCGAGCACGCGCTCGTCACCATACGCCAGGTACAGGTTCCAGGGAATGATCGTGGCTGCGTCCGCCCAGCCCGCGCTGGTGCCATTACCGGTGACATTTGGAATGACAAAGGGCACCGCCCCGGAAGGCATTTGATCCGCGGCAACGTCCTTCAGCCATTTCTCGAAGAAGTCTTGCACATCGCGGTTGAAGGCGGCCGTCCGGGAGAACACCTGGGCGTCGCCGGTCCAGCCAAGCCGCTCGTCGCGCTGGGGACAATCGGTAGGGACGTCCAGGAAATTGCCCTGCTGTCCCCATTGAATATTGTGCTGGAGTTGGTTCAGCAACGGGTTCGAACAGCTGAAGCTGCCCGTTTTCGGCATGTCCGAATACAAAGCGACCGCCGTAAAATCGGCCGTATCGACCGGGCCTTTCCAGTCATCGATTCGGATGTAGCGAAAGCCATGGAAAGTGAAGTGCGGTTCGAACAGTTCCGCGGTTCCGGATGCGCCGGAAGACCCGGATCCATCGGCGACGCCGGCCCCTGAACCAACGGGAACTTCACCGGAGCCGCGCAGGATGAACGTGTCCTCCGCCCTCGCGCTCCGCAGGTTCTCCGTATAAAAATTCCCCTCTTTGTCCAGTACTTCGGCGTGGCTGATCCGGATGCTGTCGCCCCGGTTCCCCTTTATCCGGACGACTACCCAGCCAACCAGGTTTTGACCGAAGTCTATGACCCGTTCGCCCTTTGGCGTCGTAATGAGGCGCAACGGATGAAAGATCTCGTGTTTTCGCACCGGCTGACTGGAACTGGCGATCAGGTTGGCGAGCGGGAATTCTTCCGGCTGCGCGGGCGCCCATTGGGTATCGTCATATCCAGGTTCGCTCCAGCCGTTCTTCGTGAGCCGGTGGTCGATCTTTTCGCCGTTGTAGTTTTCTGAAGAGCGGACCTCCCCCGTCGAAGAACGCCAGCCCGGGCCAGTGGCGATGGTATCGGTGCGGCCATCCCTGTAGCGAACGATCAGTTGGAGGAGCAGCGAGATATCCTTGCCATAAACGTCATGTTGGGTATCAAACCCGATCGTGCCCCTGTACCAGCCGTTGCCAAGCAAGGCGCCGATGGCGTTACGGCCGCTCCGGATAAGCGATGTGACATCGTAGGTCTGGTACTGCAACCGCTTCCTGTAGGATGTCCAGCCGGGAGTCAGGTAGGCGTCGCCGATGCGGTGGCCGTTCAGGCGGGCTTCGTAGAGGCCGTGTGCGGTAATATAGACTGTAGCGGAGGCGACGGAACGGCCGATCGTAAAAGTCGTCCGCAGCAGCGGATTTGCGGCTTCGCCGGCCGCTCCTTCGG
>DATNBP010000025.1:0-44097 GCA_035572015.1 Puia sp.
GCGGCGATCGGCGGTAAGAACGGCATCGATGTCGGCTTGTATAAAAACCTGGTGGGAACGATCCGGCAGCCGGACTTTCTGCTGTATGACTACAGCCTGTTGAAGTCCCTGCCGAAATCGGAATGGGTGAACGGCTTCGCAGAAGTCATCAAACATGCGGCGATCAGGAGGGCAGCGTTGTTTTCCGAATTGGAACAGCGGTCCCTGCCGTTCTATCAAAAGGACAGGGTTGCGCTGGCCAAACTTATCGGGGCGAACGTCAGGATCAAGGCGGCCGTGGTGGAGAAGGACGAACTGGAGCGGGGCGACCGGAGGCTGCTGAATTTCGGGCACACACTGGGACATGCGATCGAGAACCTGTATGAATTGTCGCACGGGCAGGCGGTGGCCATCGGTATGGTCGCAGCCTGCAGGATTTCCGGGGAATTTACGGATTTTACCGGGACCGCGCGGGTGATCGGGGTTTTGAAAAAGTATGGGCTGCCAACGCATGCCGGATATGATCCGAAAGCTGTCATGGACGTGCTTCGCATGGACAAGAAACGCGAAAAGGAATCGATGAATTATGTGCTATTGAACAAGATCGGCGAAGCTGTCGTCCGGGTGATCCCGGTCGCGCAGCTGGAGCAATTACTGGTGGGCATCCCGGCTGGCGCCGGCGCGTTCAGTGGAAAAACGAGAGCAAGATGAGAACGATCATTCAACCGTCGGTCCTGTCCGGGACAGTCCAGGCGCCTGCCTCAAAAAGCTCCATGCAGCGGGCGTGTGCGGCGGCCCTCCTGCGAACCGGAGACACGCTGATCCATCATCCGGGGCATTCCAACGACGACAGAGCGGCGCTTGGAGTGATCCGGGATCTGGGAGCTGTGGCGCAAGAGCAGGGCGACGGATCGATCCTCGTGCGTAGCCGCGGAAGGCGCGCCGGGGCGACCGGAAGGTTGGAGGTCAATTGCGGCGAAAGCGGGTTGGGACTACGGATGTTCGCCCCCATATTCGCCCTGACCGGCGAAACGGTTACGGTCAGGGGCGAAGGCAGTTTGTTGAAGCGACCGATGGACTTTTTCGACGAGATATTTCCGCGTTTGGGTATCCACGTGGTATCCAACAAAGGGAAATTGCCGCTAGAGATCCGCGGACCGCTCAGGCCCGCCGATATCGAGATCGACGGCTCCCTGTCTTCCCAATTCCTGACCGGCCTGCTGTTCGCCTATTCGGCGGCGGAAGCCAGGCACGTGACGATCCGCGTCCGCGACCTGAAGAGCAAACCATATATCGATCTTACGCTGCAGGTGATGAAGCATTTCGGCAGGAAGGTTGAGAACCGGAACTATGAGGAGTTCTTTTTCGGGGGAACCCCGGACGGGGAGGCGGCTTCCGCGCGGGGCAGGGAGGAAGGTTCCGCGCGGGCCAGGGACTGGGGGGCCGGCTCCTTCCGTGGTGGGGAGATGGCGTTGGAGTATACCGTGGAAGGCGACTGGAGCGGGGGCGCGTTCCTGCTCGTAGCCGGGGCGATCGCCGGACCTATCGTGGTGAAGGGTCTCGACGAATGGTCTACGCAGGCGGACAAAGCGATCATGAAGGCGCTGTGCGATTGCGGAGCCGGGGTGGATATCGGCGCCGGAGAGATCAGGACGGCGCCCGGGCGACTGAAGGCATTCCGATTCGATGCGACGGATTGCCCAGATCTATTCCCACCACTGGTGGCGCTGGCCGCGTACTGCGAAGGTACGTCCGTCATCAGCGGTGTCAGCAGGCTGGCGCATAAGGAAAGCAACCGGGGACTGACGCTACAGGAGGAATTCGGGAAAATGGGCGTTCCGATCGACCTGGCGGGCAATGATATGCTGGTACGCGGAGCGGGTGTGAAAAGCGCGGAAGTGGGGGAAGCGGGTGTGAAAAGCGCGGCCGTCCACAGCCGGCATGATCACCGGATCGCCATGGCTTGCGCGGTGGCCGCACTGCGGGCGGATGGGCCGGTGACGATCCACGAGGCGCAGGCCGTCGATAAATCCTACCCTGATTTTTACGGGCATCTCCGGCGACTCGGGGCTGTGCTGACTATCGATGCATCATCTTAAACTCATCTACCGGATATGAATTCCTTTGGCCGATTGTTCCGCGTGACTGTTTTTGGCGAATCCCACGGCGACTGCGTGGGCATCAATATCGACGGCTGTCCGGCGGGATTGCCGCTTGCGCCGGATGATTTTTTGCCCGACCTTGGGAGGCGTCAGGGCGGGACCCGGAAGGGCACGACGCCGCGCAAAGAGGATGACCTGCCAATCTTCAGGAGCGGGCTTTTCAATCAAACAACCACCGGCGCGCCGATCACCATTCTTTTCGAAAACGCCAATACCCGGTCCGGAGATTACGAGAAGCAGCGGGCGGTGCCCCGGCCGGGGCATGCCGACTTCGTCGCGCACAGGAAATTTGGCGGATTCGAAGATTACCGGGGCGGCGGCGCCTTTTCGGCCAGGCTGACGGTCGGGATCGTCGCAGCCGGGGTGATCGCGAAGAAACTCATGGGCGACACGATCAGGGTCTTGGCGGAGGTCATCGAAATCGCCGGCGAGCAGGACCCGGAGAAGGGTCTGCAACGGGCGATCGACGCCAAGGATTCGGTAGGGGGGATCGTGGAATGCAGGGTCTCCGGGCTGCCGGTCGGTCTGGGGGAGCCGTTCTTCGATTCGGTCGAGTCTTTGCTGGCGCATGCGGCGCTCGCCATACCAGCGGTCCGTGGCGTCGAATTCGGAACCGGCTTCGCGGCCGCAAGAATGTTTGGCAGCCAACACAACGATGCGATTGAAGATATGAGCGGGCGAACCCGGACCAACCATGCGGGCGGAGTGGTAGGAGGGCTGAGCAATGGCAACGAGCTGGTGTACCGGATCGCGATCAAGCCCACTTCTTCCACACCCAGGGAACAGCTGACGCTTAACTGGGAGACCGAGCAGCTGGAGCGGTTCTCCGTAAAAGGTAGACACGATCTTTGCGTTGCCTTAAGAGCTCCGGTTATTTTGGAGGCGATGACCGCGCTGATATTGACGGACCTGCTGATGCTGGAACGGCACATACCGAGGATCTGGTCGCGGAATGACCGTACATGATCAAAAAATAGCCGTTAAGTAC
Source organism: Puia sp. (assembly GCA_035572015.1). Lineage (GTDB taxonomy): Bacteria > Bacteroidota > Bacteroidia > Chitinophagales > Chitinophagaceae > Puia. The sequence goes on from DATNBP010000025.1 coordinate 3,130, forward strand.
TGAGAAATATTAATGGGTTGTATTATATTCGGGGGCATATGAATTATCGAAAACGGAACGTCCTGTCTTTTTTTCCGGTCGTATCGCTTTTTTTGCTGGCAGCGTGTCACGAAGGAAAAGGAAGGGAAGAAAAGGACGTGGTGAAAACGCCGGCGCAGATGGACCGGCACGTGGGACAGGACCTGAAGAGCGTACTGCAGTCGGTTGCCGAAAATCACGATAAGCTCAATGATTCGACCGTCCTGCTTTACAGACCGCTGGCGGACAGCGTCTACAATAAGAACGGATATGTTCCGATCTGGAGCGACAAGGAGCACTGGCGGAGACAGGCAGATTCGCTCATCGCTTTTATCGCCAACAGCAAGGAATACGGCCTTTTCCCCGCTGACTATCACTTTTATGCGCTGGAGTTCTATCAACGGATCGTACAGGAAGATACGATGGCAAGGAAGAATGCGGCCATTTGGACGAGGGCCGATCTGCTGCTGACGGACGCTTTCTTCCGCCTGGTAAAGGATATCAAGCAGGGGCGCCTGGCATACGACAGCATTACGCTTCGCAAGGATTCGGTCCTTCCCGACTCGCTTTTCACCGCTTCCCTGGCCGGCGCGATGCAAACCAACAGCATTACTTCGACGCTTCATGCGCTGGAGCCTAACCACCCCGGCTATGATTCGGTCCGGGCCTATCTTCACGATTTTCTCGCAACGGCGCGTTTCAGGAACCTGACCTGGCTGAATTACCCGTACACCGATTCGGCCGGATTTTACCGGGACCTGACGCGACGGCTGCAGGAATCCGGGTATATCGATTCAACTGCGACAAACGCAGATAGCTCCGTGTTGCGTCTGGCTATCCGTCAGTACCAACAGGTGAATAAATTAAAAGTGACCGGCAAGGTAACCCAGGACATGGTGACGATGATGAATAACTCCGACTGGGAGAAATTCAAGCGCATCGCCATTACGCTGGACCGCTACAAGCACTTGCCGGACTCTTTGCCCAAAGTCTACGTCTGGGTGAACGTGCCGGCCTTCATGCTGCAAGTCGTGGACTCGGATTCCGTGGCGTTTCGGTCCAGGGTGATCGTCGGCGCCCCAAAAACCAGGACCCCGCTGCTGACGAGCGAGATCTCGAATTTCGTCACTTATCCCCAGTGGACGGTACCCAACAGCATCATTTTCAAAGAAATGTTGCCCCAGATCAAGAAGAATGTGAACTATCTCGCCAAACAAAACCTGATGGTGGTCGACGATAACGACAGCGTGCTCGACCCGACCAAGATCCGATGGTCCCGGCTAAACAAACATAATTTTCCCTACGAGATCAAGCAGCGGGAGGGTGATGACAATTCGCTGGGGGTCATGAAATTCAATTTCCGGAATAAATACGACGTTTACCTGCACGATACCAACGTGCGCTGGATGTTCGACAATGTATTCCGGGCGCTGAGTCATGGGTGCGTCAGGGTGAAGGAGTGGCGCAAATTGTCCGATTTCCTCATCCGGAACGACACCATGAAATATCACCCGGACTCGTTGAAAGCCTGGATCGCCCGGCAGGAAAAACACACGGTCTGGGGTTTTGCCAAAGTGCCCATTTTCATCCGATATTATACAGTGGAAGGCAGGAAGGGAAAACTTCAGTTCTATAGCGACATTTATGGCGAAGACAAGGAGCTTCGGAACAGGTACTTTGCAAACAAGCCGATTTCTTAATAACTTTCGGCCGTCCATCCTTTGAAACCAAACCAACGACCATGCCCAGCAAGATCCAAAAAGGATTGTTCGCCTGTTGCCTCCTGCCGGCAGCTGTCTTCGGGCAGCACAAGAAGCCCGTCAAAGTTCAATTCGGCATTGCCAGTTATTATGCCAATAAATTCGAAGGCAGGAAAACCTATACCGACGAAATCTTCCACCAGGATAGCCTCACGGCGGCCAGCAATACGCTTCCGATGCATGTCTGGGTGCGGGTCACCAATCTCAGGAACCATAGAACGGTCATAGTCCGGATCAACGACAAGATGCATCCGCGCAACCGGCGGCTGATCGACCTGAGCAGGGCAGCCGCCACCCGACTCGGGTTTGCGGGCCGCGGTCTGACGAGGGTCCGGATCGACGTGCTCGGGAAGAAGAAGCCCACGGAAGCCGGCGGCGCGGGGAGGGTCACATATGATCCTTAATTATCTTTTTTGCCGAACAACCGCTTAAAAAACCCTGGTTTTTTCCTGGGCCGCTGAGGGGGCCGGGCGTCCGACACCGTAATCTTTATCGAGCCCTGGCTGCTGGTCTTTTCCGTTGTCGCCTCCTTCAGGATCTTTTGTTCCTCCGGTGACAATTTGGAGTCCACAGGTACGCTGGGCGGGCTCGTATCGAGATACTGGTTGGCTTTCCCGTTGCCTTCGTTGGCTCCCTCCGCGCCAGGGGGCGCGGTCTTCTCGATGAGGTTCATATAATCGTACATCATCTCCTTTCGCAGGTTTTCCGGCTGGACGAATTTGGCTTGCCGGTCAATCCCGAGGGTCTTATCCGCCAGGACCTTGGCAAAGAAATATTCCCAGATCGGGCGCGCCGCCTGGGCGCCATAGCCGAGGCCGCCTTCAAGATGTATGAACCTGTCGTCGCATCCGATCCAGGCGCCCGCCATCAATTGGGGTGTATAGCCCATGAACCACGCGTCGGAATTGTCGTTGGTCGTACCGGTCTTGCCGCCCATTTCGGCAATGCCCAGCCGGTTGCGCAGTCCGGCGGCGGTTCCGAAGTCGACCGGACCCTGCATCATCCGCGCCATGGTATAAGCGGTGGACTGGCTGATCACCTCCTTTCTTTCGGTATCGAAGCGGTCGAGGACGTTCCCGTTCTTGTCTTCGATCCGCAGTATGTAAAACGGCCTGGTGCTGAAACCGCCGGCAGGGAACATCGAATAACCCCACATCATTTCGAACAAGGACAGGTCACAGGCGCCAAGCGCCATGGAAGGATAGGGATCGATCTTCGTGGGAATGCCGATCTGGTGGATATAATCCGCGAACCGTTTAGGGCCTACCTGTTTCATGATGTAGGCTGCCACACCGTTGATCGACCAGGCGAGCCCGGTCGCCATCGTCATGGAACCGCCTTCGTGCCTGTCGGGGCGGGCGGGGACGTAGCCGAATCCGGGAAAATACTGCTGGCTGGTCTCGCATTCGGTCTCGGGCGTGAAATTGAAGTCCTCGATGCCCAGGCTGTACAGAAAGGGTTTGATGGCGCTTCCCACCTGGCGCTTCGTATTGATATTGACGTGATCGTACTTGTATGTCCTGAAGTCGATACCGCCGACCCATGCCTTGACCGCGCCGGTGACAGGGTCCATGACCATGAACGCGGTTTGCAGCATCTCCTGGCTATATTTGATCGAATCCAGCGGCGTCATGACGGTATCTTTTTCGCGCCGCGAATTCCAGGCAAATACTTTCATCGCGACAGGTTTTCCAAAGGACTTCCGGATATCGGCGTCACTCATCCCGTCGTCTTCCTCTGTGCGCCAGCGATCGCTGTTGTGCATGGCGGCTTCCAGCACATTGGCATGCTCTTTCCAGACCAGGCCTTTCCGGACGCTGTATTGCGCGCTGAGGGCCTTTTGGAGGATGGGCAGCTGCTTGGCCACCGCCTCATCCGCATAGATCTGCATGCGCGGATTGATGGTCGTGTAAATTTTCAACCCGTCCTCATACAGGTTATAGGGTTCGCCGGTGGCAGGGTTCTTGTGTTCCCGGCACCATTTGCGGAGATCCTCCCGGAGGACGTCGCGGAAATAGGGGGCGAGCCCGTTGTTCTCGTCGATCTTCTTATAGTTGCTGAGGTCGATGGGCCGGGATTTGTAGTCGGCGCCTTGTTTTTCCGTCAGGTAATTGTACTTGATCATTTGGCTGATGACGGTATTTCGGCGTTCGATAGCCATCTTCGGATTCTTCCGGGGATTATACAGGGTATTTCCCTTCAGCATGCCGATCAGGACCGCGGCTTCGTCGACGTTGAGCCTGTCGGGCTCTTTCTGAAAAAAGGTGCGAGATGCGTTGCGAATGCCATAGACATTATCGCCGAACGGCACCTCGTTCAGGTATAGGGCGAGGATCTCCTGCTTGGTGAAGTTCCGTTCGAGTTTGATGGCGATGATCCACTCCTTCAGCTTTTCAATGAATCGGCGCGCGAAATTCTTAGAGCCTTGTTCCAGCAGGTTCTTGGCGAGCTGCTGGGTGATGGTGCTGCCGCCGCCGTCCCGGCCGAGTTTGATCACGGCACGCATGACCGAGAACCCGTCGATGCCCGAATGTTCATAGAAGCGGGCGTCTTCGGTCGCGACAAGGGCGTTCACGACATTGGGGGAGATATCCTTGAATTCGACGTTGCTGCGGTTGCCTTTGTCCTTGTAATACTTGCCCATCGGCGTCCCGTCCTCGGCAAAGACCTCGGAGGCAAGGGTGATCGAGGGGTTTTCCAGCTCCTTCAGGGAGGGCAGCGAGCCAAACACGCCGAGGTTGATCAGGACCAGGAAGAGCAAAAAGGCCCCCAGGCCATAGAAAAAGACCTTCCAAAAAACAGAGACAAGCTTAGATGACATAGATTTCGACTTGTAATGAGTGTTTCCTTCGGTTAAATGTAGGCTGCGGGCTGCTTAAAACGGTGTTAATTCAAATTTCGTGCTGGTTTTGACTGTGGCCAGCGCGGCCGATCAAGGGTCAGAACTTACCCGGGTAGGCGGCTGAAAGGAACTTTCGGTAGGCATTCAAGTCTTTGTTATTCAATAGCATCTGCCAGTTGGCCGCCGAGATGATCAGGAATGTATATTTATCCGCGGGGAGCCATGGCACGATCTGCCGCGGTGCAAGTGCCCGGACCGGGTTGAGATAGGAGAGGGCTTCCTTATCGCTGGGGAAGCTGCCGATGACGAGGAGTTTGACCGAATCGTTGAGGGAGGCGTTCTCTGCTGTGAGGCCCTGGCTGTAGAAATTTTCCTGGTCGTAGCCATTGAAGGCGTTCCTTGCTTCCGACACATACACCGGGTCCACTTTGGTCATTACGATCACCACGGAATGGGCGCTGTTCGGATCCAGCGAAAAAGCAGAGTTGCGGGTTCGCAGCCTTGCCGCCAATTGGGCGGTGTCCGCCCTCAATCTCTCCGTCGCCGCCCGGATTGAGTCCGCCTGACGCTGGAGTTTCGCCAGTTGCTGGCTATCGGAGGCGGATTTCACCATGGCTGCCTGTATGGAATCCTGCTGTTTGCGCAGGCTGGTCAATTGTGTCGCATCCCCGGTGATCGTCCGCAGGCTATTCATATCCGGCTGGAGCCTGCCGGGGGCGACCACAGGTTTTGCGGCTGCGGTATCCCTGGCCAGCGCCACCTCGCGCGCCTTTGCTTTTGCCCAAGCGGAGGTGGTATCCGCTTTCAGCATGTTGGAATCGTTGCGGACCATTTTCGGGCGGTTATCGGCGGGCCTTACGCCTGACGCGGCGGAACTCAGGGCAAGGGTATCCTCATCGGTCGCCTTTTTGATCTGAAGCTTCGTGAGGTAATCCTCGATCTGCCGGCGCCGGCTCAGGACATCCAGCATGGTTGCTGCTTTGTCCGCCATGGGCGTCCTGGCGAATTTGTTGACGATGCTTTGCAGGACCGCTTTCGCCTCGCCGTCCTGGTTGGTACGGATATAATATACCGATTCGATATAGAGCAACTGAGGCGTCCAGTACTTGTCGCCGTAAAGGCTGTCAGCCACCTTTTTCTCCTGTATGGCTTCCGTGAACCGTCCTTCGATAAAGTCCCCGTAAATCTTTTCGTACTGGCGGGTTGCGCCGACCTTCAGGCTGGATTGCGCCACCGCCACCGAGTCGGGGTTAAGGGCCCTGGCCGTGAACACGCCCTTAGGATATTTTTGCCGGAGCAATTCCAGCATGCGGCCGGCATCGGCTTTGTCGCCGAGCTTCACATAACAATAGTACAAGTAGAGCAGCGTCTGCTCTTCCTTACCGGTCGCGGGGAATTTGGACAGCAGGCTATCATAGGCGCCGACGGCCATGGCATAGTCGGGGATCCCATCCTGGTAAGTCCGTCCCAGGAGGTAAAGCGCGTTCTCGATCGAGTCGTTCGAGGTTTTCAATTTTGCAGGTGTCAGCGGCAGGCCATTCAGGAGCGACTTGAAGTCAATGCCCGTCTTTGCCCCGTTCCTTGCCACGGTGTCGGGGCCGATGCCCGGGTTGCTGCGGCTGTTGGCTGCCTGAAGGTTGTTGCGCATCAGCGAGGCGATTTCCCAGTTGTCGACATTCGGCCGGTTGCCCCAGCGGTTTTTGAAGTCCGTATACCCTTTCGAGCGCAGGTTCGGGTTGTTGAAATACCAATCCGTCGCGTTGGCGCCGGCGTTGCCTGCGAACAGGTCGGAAACGGCCTTGTTCTGGTTGTTAACCGCCACGCCGGTCTCATCCTCCTCTTCTTCCTTCAGGCCCTGCTGCCGCCGGAGCGTCCGCGCCATTTTTTTCAGCAGCGCGTCCCGCTGGGCGGGGGGCATGGAAGCGATCCGCTGCAGGCTGTCCTGGCGCTGCATCACATCCAACTGCGCGACGATCATCGCCAGAGCCGCTTTGCGGTCGTTAAGCCAACCGATGTCCTGTCCCTGGGCCGTCAGTTCGATCATGTTGACGCTGTCGTAGAGGGATTTGGCAAGGCGGTAGCGCCGGTCTTCGAAGGACAGGTCGGCCAACTGCAGGAAAGCCTTCGTCCGTTGCGTGCCGTTGGGAGGGGAATTCCGGACGCAAAGCTGGAGGAAATTTACGGCTCCCGGTTTATTCTTTCGCTCCAGTTCCATTTGGGCGGCGGTAAAATAGATGATATCCCGGTACGCCTCGAACCGGTCCTTGCGCGCCATCTTCACCAGTGCCTGAATATTCTTGTCGATATAGCCTGTACCGCCCTCTTTGTTCTGCCGGATAGCATTCAACCGGGCATATATGTCCAGAACCGGGTCGTAAGTATGCGAGAATGCGCGCTCATAGAATGTCTTTGCCTCAAAAGAATGACCGGTCCGCTCGTAGCATTGCGCGATCAGGTATTCCCAGCGCGCATATTCGTCCCGCGTTTCCGCCGCAGGGAGCGCCCTGGCGAGAAAGAATGCCGTGCTGTCATACATTCCTTTCCGGTAATAATAAAAGGCGCGCATCTCGTTGAGCGAAGGGCGAAGCCGGGAGGGGAACTGAGGATCGTGCTCCAGTACTTCCAGCAGGGAAGCGGCCTCGATGAACCGGTCTGTTGCGAGATAGGTCCGGATCTTCCAGACCAGGGCATCATTCCGGCTTGGCGCAGGCAGGTCGAAGACCTTGTCGAGTTTCGTGGGTTTTTCAAGCGTGGACACTTTGTCGGCATTGCCACCTTCGTCGCGGTTATAATTGCTGCCGATCGGGATGAAATAACCATCTTTTTCCTTTGGGGCGAACGCCCAATTGAGAAACTGGAAGGTGATGAACGCGGAATCGAAGTATTTGCGATAAAAGTAGGATTCGCCCATGAGCAGGTACAGGTTGTCGATCCAGTCGTTGCGCGTGTCGTGGATAAGGATACCCATCGTGCATTTGTATACGATGGAATCCAGGTCTTTTTTTTGCGCGGCCGTTGCGTCAAGCGTGTAGTTGTAAAAAGGAAGAAGGCGGGTATAGTCGTCATGGAACTGCGCTTTCGCCCGGGCGACGATCGCTTTCAGTTTCTCGTTGGTGTTGAAATAGTAGTTGTAATGGGTGATGTTATTTTGGACGAAGTGCCGGAATCCCCTGAATTTCTTGCCATTATTTGAGGTTTCGGAGGCCAGGGTGCGGTTCTCCCACTTCTGAGGTTTGTGCAGGTCATAGTCAACGCCAACCTGCCCGGACACCGTCCGGACCAGTAAAAAAAATATTACCGATAGCAGGATCTTACTATACGTCACGATGTCCTATTGTAAACGGCAAATTTACTTATTGCTATTAACTCCTTTTCCACTAATTTATTTTACTATCTTTACCCGTAGTCTGATAATAATCCAATATGGCCAAATTCGATGCCAATTCGACCTTGAAGCGTCTTCAGAACCGGTACCGCCTGGTCGTTATGAATGACGATACCTATGAAGAAGTTGTGACCTTCAAATTGTCCCGCCTGAGCGTATACACGCTTCTCTGCACGATTTTTGTGGTATTAACCGGCCTGACGGTCGCACTGATCGTGTTTACGCCGCTCAAATTGTATATTCCGGGATATGGGGATGTCAACAATACCCGGGACCTTCGTGAACTAAAAATGCGGACCGATTCGTTAGAGCAGGAAGTGCGGTATAAAGATCAATACCTGGAAGGCATCCGGAACGTGCTGGGAGGGAATACGACGGTTAAACTGGACACGACTACCCTGAAGATACCCAAACCCGAAAAGATCAACGATTGAACCATGCGGGGTATACCGGGAGCCGGGTCAAACTGATGTGCTAAAAATCTGATACTTATATGTTCAATGGAAAAACCAAATCAGACATGCCCGGAGAAGTCTCTGTCGGCACCAGTGCCAGCCTGATCGGCGCGGGCACCACCATGAAAGGCGATATCACCAGTAACGGAGACCTGCGGATCGACGGAACGCTCGTCGGTAATATTCATTGTTCCGCCAAGGTAGTCATCGGCGCCGGCGGCGTTGTTCAGGGCGATATCAACGGCCAACAGGCGGATATAATGGGAAAGGTTACGGGCACCATCAAAGTAAAAGACCTGCTGCAACTCAAAGGAGGCAGCCATCTGAACGGCAATATCCAGGCCGCCAAGCTTCAAATCGAGCCCGCAGCCAATTTCAACGGGGAATGTCATATGACCCCAGCGGCAGAAGTAAGCTCCAATGCCAGAACTTCATCGGAAATCAAGAGGGAATTCAAGCATGCCGAAGTCGCGGCCGGCTGACGGAGATGAACCCGGCAGCGGCGAGCGGGAAACCCGGCCCCCGGCGAACGCCCGGGACGGGCGGCGTCAACTCATCCGCTACGCAGGGCTCGCGAGTGAACTGGCGGTTGCCGTGGGCGTCTCGGTCTGGCTGGGCATCGAAGCGGATAAGCGGCTGAAACTTTCTTTTCCTGTCTTCTCCTGCGCCATACCTTTGCTGGTAATTGTGGTGCTGCTCGTGCAGCTCATAAAAGCCAATTCGGGGAGAAAATAATGAACAAAAAAGTTACTCTCAGGGCCTTCCTGCCTGTGCGGGCGGTTTGCCTGGTCGTTTTTGCCATCATCGGTCTGGGATTTTCTTTTCTAAAGAGCCGGAATATCGATCCGGTAGTGCTGCTATCCGGGAATGCCGTGCTTTTCCTGCTCACCGAAATATCTTATCGATTGCATGTCAAGTCATTAAAGATGGCTAATCCAAATGCTTTTGTAAGAATGGTTTACAGTAGCCTTATAATCAAGATGTTGGTTTGCCTCATCGCAGTCTTTTTATATGGCTGGATGAGCCGATCGGTGAATAAGGGCGGCATTCTTGGAAGTTTAATTCTATATATTGTCTATACTTTTCTGGAAGTCAGTATTTTAACAAAATTCATAAAGAAGACGCCGAATGCCCAAACGTGAAGCGCCGCTGGACTATCTGCGACGTTGGATCCCCGGGCCCGCGGCGGAGCTAACCCTCGGCTACCTCAACCGGTACCAGGTCCACCTGACTATCACGAGGGAGCGGAAAAGCGTGCTGGGAGATTACCGTCATGCCACCGCCTCGAGTCCACACCGGATCAGCGTCAACGGCAACCTCAACCACTATTCTTTCCTCATCACGCTCATCCATGAGCTGGCGCACCTGGTCACATTCATGGAGTTTGGCAACCGGGTCCAGTCGCACGGTAAGGAGTGGAAGCGGATCTACCGGAAGATCCTGGAAGAGTTCCTGCCGTTATCGGTCTTTCCAAAAGACGTGCTGACCGCGCTGAAAAAAAATCTTCACGATCTGCCGGCGAGCAGCTGCGCGGACGAGGACCTGATGCGGGTCCTCAGGCAGTATGACGAGGATAAGGGTGGTTTGCTGCTGGTGGAGCAAATCCCGGAGGGAGGGTGCTTCAGTCTGGAGGACCAGCGGGTGTTCCGAAAAGGCAAAAAATTGAGAAAAAGATATCAATGTGTGGAAGTAGCAACGGGAAAGTTGTATCTTTTCAGTCCGATTTACGAAGTCAAACCTGCTTCTTAATACAGCTCAGCCCGTTTTTAATTCTTTCCCTTACTTTTCCGGCGGAATGACCTGCTCAGCTCAACAGAGCGATAATGCTGTACAATACGGCTATCGTGACGATAATTATCCCGATAAATGGGCGATCTGCGTGTTTCATACGGATTTTATTTGCGCGGTGACGCATCCGGTAAACGCAAAAGGCGCCTGCGATAGTATGCGGGCCGAAGAAGTTCCGGCTATAAGTCCGAATAGGGTGCTGCCTGCAGGAAAATGTCATCGATATGCGAGACATTGTGCTGGTATTCCGGCGAGGAAGACAGCGCCTTCCAGGTCGGATCCGCGCCGAATGCCTTCCAATGTTCGTCCCGGGCGGACCGGTTTTCAAATGAAGTCATATACATCAGGTTGGGCATATGGGCGCCCGAGATGACCGAAGCGTAGAATACCGCATGGAATCCCAGCTTTTCGAACAGGGTGATTTCGCCGCCCTTGTTGAACATCTGCACTTTATTGGCAAAATAGCTTTCTGTAGGTCCTTCGTAGCTGCGAAGTTCGTAGATCCTGTCGGCGCTATAGCGTTGACCGCTCCAGGGAGCGGCGTGTTGCGGCATGTCCGGAAATGCCCGAAGCAGGACCGTTTCGATCCGGGCATATGGCGGGTTGTCGTATCCTGCAGTCAGGTAAGACCTGCCGTCGGCCTGGTACTGCGCGTCCGCCGCCAGTTCGCCCGGCAGCTCTTCAAATTGCTCCAGGCTCTTTACAGGGATGAATACATAGATCCGCCGGATTGCGGCGGTGTCGTTGCCCACGGGCCGGAACACGCCGATCCCGGCGATATGCCGCCGGTGAAGGGCGGGCAGGTAAGCCGACCGGAGGAAGCTATCGACCCTGCTTTCCTGCAGGGCGGTTTGGAGGGAATAAATACGGATCGCGTAGTACTCCTGACGGGCGGAGACCGGAGATGTGCCGTCTGCTTCCGCAGACAGCGCAAGGGCCGTGAAGACGAGGCCTGCAAGTAAGCTTTTCATCCGGTAAATGTAAATGCAAAAAGCGTTTTAACAAAAAGTTGAACCCATCGGGTCGGGAGATCGGGGAAATAAGCCTAACTTGGCGCACTCCTGAGTGAACTATGCGATATATTTTTTACTTTTTTATCCTCCTGCTGGCCAGCGGAATAGCCGGGGACGCGCAGCAATTTCTTACAGGGAAAGTGTATGGAAAAGGTACCACGGACACCCTGATATCCGTCAGCATCCACAATATTACCACGCAGCGGTACGATCTTTCGGACGAAGACGGGAGCTACCGCATCCAGGCGGCGCCGGGAGACCATATCGCTTTTTCATCGGTGGGACACGTAACGGACACCGTCACGGTGACTGCATCCATCCTGACGGCTGCCTACCCCGTTTACCTGGAGATCAAACCACAAACCCTGCAGGCCGTGAGGGTCGGACAGTTCAGCAATTACCAGCTGGATTCGATGGACCGCCGGAAGGAATACGCCTGGGTGTACGACCATGGTAACCAGACCCGCTTCGACCATGCCAGGCAAGGGGACGGGGTCGGCCTCAAGATGAACATTTTCCGGAACACATCGACCGCCGCCAGGCAACGGGAGCATTTGGAGAAGCGGTTGGAAAAAGAAGAGGAGGACTTCTTTGTCGATTCGCGGTATAACAAGGACTATGTCGCCAAGATCACGCACCTGAAGGGCGACTCACTGAAGACGTTCATGAGAAAATACCGGCCTTCCTACGAGTATTGCCGTAAGGCGGCAACGGTCGACATCCTGGTATACATCAACGACAGTTACAAGCTGTTCATGCGGCCACCCGAGTGAGCGGTAATCCCGATCAATCTTCCTATTTTCGTTGAAACGCAAGCACTACTATGGCCGAACTCCGCAGCATGGACTGGTTTGGAAAGAAGGATAAGATGGGTTTCATCTACCGGAGTTGGATGAAGAACCAGGGATTCCCTGAGGATTTGTTCCAGGGCAGGCCGGTGATCGGCATTTGTAATACATGGTCCGAACTCACGCCGTGCAATGCCCATTTGAGAGGTATCGCTGAAAGCGTAAAGCGGGGAGTATACGAGGCCGGCGGGTTTCCGCTGGAGTTCCCGATCATGTCCCTGGGAGAGACCTTGCTCAAGCCGACCGCCATGCTGTTCCGTAACCTGGCCAGCATGGACGCCGAGGAGTCGATCCGGGGTAATCCGTTGGATGGAGTCGTATTGCTGACCGGGTGCGATAAGACCACTCCGTCGACGGTCATGGGGGCCGCCAGCGTGGATCTGCCGACCCTGGTGGTCCCGGGCGGTCCGATGCTGAACGGAAAATTCCACGGCCAGGACATCGGCTCCGGCACCCATGTTTGGAAATTCGATGAAGACCGAAAGACAGGCCGGATGAGCGACGCCGACTACCTGGCGGCGGAAAGTTGCATGTCCAGGAGCCCGGGCCATTGTATGACGATGGGAACCGCGAGCACCATGGCCTGCATGGTAGAGGCCCTTGGCCTCACGCTTCCGGGCGCGGCGGCCATTCCCGCGGTGGATTCGCGGAAAAAAGTGCTCGCCCAGCTATCGGGCCGGCGGATCGTGGAAATGGTCAGGGAAGACCTCCGGCTTTCCCGGATCCTGACCCGGACGGCCTTCGAAAACGCCATCAAGGTGAACGCGGCGGTCGGCGGGAGCACCAATTTCATCATTCACCTCACGGCGATCGCCGGCCGTATCGGGGTCGCCCTGGAGCTGGATGATTTCGACCGGCTGGGAAGCGGGATCCCGCTTTTGCTCAACCTCATGCCTTCCGGCAAATTCCTGATGGAGGACTTCTACTATGCCGGCGGTCTGCCGGTGATCCTGCATGAATTGCGGGACCGGCTGAATCTCGATGTAGTTACGGTAAACGGGCGCACCCACCGGCAAAACCTCGACGGCCGGGAGACCTGCTATAACCGCGATGTCATCGCGTCGGCTGCCACGCCGCTCCTGCCGCATGCGGGTATTGCCGTGGTGAAGGGAAACCTTGCCCGGAACGGCGCCGTCATCAAGCCGTCGGCCGCGAGCGCCGGTCTGCTGCAACACCGGGGGAGGGCCGTCGTATTCGAAACCATCGAAGACTATCACCGGCGCATCGACGACCCGGCGCTGGATATCGATGAAACCTGCGTCATGGTACTGAAAAGCGTCGGGCCCGTCGGATACCCCGGTATGCCTGAAGTCGGAAATATGGCGCTGCCGAAGAAATTACTGGAAAAGGGCGTGACCGACATGGTGCGCATCTCCGATGGCCGGATGAGCGGCACCGCGTACGGCACGGTCGTACTCCACGTATCGCCCGAATCGGCGATCGGCGGAAACCTGGCGTTGGTCCGGGACGGCGATTGGATCGAACTGGACGTCGCCGGAAGGCGTTTACACCTCGAGGTGACGGACGCGGAACTGGAGCGGCGCCGGAACGCATGGAAGCCGGGTCTGCCATGCGCCGACCGGGGATATGTGCAGCTGTATATCCGGCACGTCCAGCAGGCGGACAAGGGCGCCGACCTGGACTTCCTCACCGGCGGTTCCGGATCCGCGGTTGCCAGGGATTCGCATTGAAGCACGGTAACATATGCATCTCATCATTGTCGCATTCGGGATCCTGCTACTGGTGGCGCTGATCTCGTGGGGAAAGGTAAATGCCTTCCTTGCCTTCCTGGTCGTATCCGTAACGGTCGGCGCGCTGCTTGGCATTCCACCGGGGAATATCGCGGGCGCCGTATATAAGGGCATCGGCGATACGCTCGGAGAGCTCGCTATCGTGATCGTGCTGGGAGCCATGCTCGGAAAGATCGTGGCGGAGAGCGGCGCTGCGCAAAGGATCGCCACTTTTATGATGGAGGCTTTCGGCCGGCGCTATATTCAATGGGCGTTGATGGTGACGGGCCTGATCATCGGCATCCCCCTTTTTTACAATGTCGGCTTCGTGCTGATGGTTCCCCTGATCTTCTCGGTCGTGTATAAATACAAACTGCCGGTCGTCTTTATCGGGTTACCGATGCTGGCCTCCCTGTCGGTAACGCACGGTTTCCTGCCGCCCCATCCGGCGCCCGCCGCGCTGGTCGGCCAGTTCCACGCCAATATGGGCAAGACGCTGCTGTATGGCCTCGTGCTGGCAATACCCGCGGTGATCCTGGCAGGACTCGTGTATTCCCGGACCTTGCGGCATATCGAGGCGTCGCCGCTGGAGGGTCTTGTCGCCAGTGAAAAGCCCGAGAGCGAACTGCCGGGGATCGGGAACAGCCTGTTTTCCTCCCTGCTGCCGGTGATCCTGCTCATGCTGACGACCCTGTTGCCCCTGGTGCTGCATGCGGATAAAAACGGACTCGAACTCCTGGCATTCATCGGCGACCCGTCCATTATCCTGGTGCTTGCCGTCTTTGTAGCGACCTATACCCTCGGATTGCGCGGGGGCATGCCCATGAAAAGGATCATGGGGATCTATGAGGAGTCGGTCAAAGATATTGCCATGATCCTGTTGATCGTCGGCGGCGCAGGCGCGTTGAAAGGGGTCTTTACGGCCAGCGGGGTCAGCAGGGAGATCGCGGTTCACCTGCAAGCGTGGCCGATACATCCCCTGGTGCTGGGCTGGCTGATGGCGGCGATCATCCGGGTGTGTCTCGGATCGGCCACGGTTGCGGGCCTTACGGCAGCGAGCCTGATCCTGCCGCTTATCGACCGTACTCATGTCGATCCCAACCTGATGGTACTCTCCGTGGGCGCGGGCAGTCTTTTCTTCAGCCATGTCAACGACAGCGGGTTCTGGATGTTCAAGGAATATTTTTCTCTGTCCATCCGGGATACGATCCGGTCCTGGTCGGTGATGGAGACTATCGTTTCCATCGTAGGCCTCATCGGAGTGCTGTTGCTGAATTGCGTCGTGGGATAGGTGCCGGGTGGTCGGGGCGGTCGCAGGTTCGCCCGGAGGCGAAAATAAATTTTGGTCATTCGGTTTTCACGTTTAATTTTGGCGCATGAACAGAACGCATCATCATCATTTCTACTTACCGATAGGGTAGGCCGGTGATATTGCGTTCAGCAAATAACTTTCAGCGGGCTTACCGGATGGTAAGCCCGCTTTATTTTGACCAATATGGAAAAATTAAAGATCGCGATCCAGAAATCGGGCCGGCTATATGACGATTCCGTCAAATTGCTGAAGGATTGCGGGATCGGGTTGAAGAACGGCGTGAACAAGCTAAAAACGGAGTGCGACAACTTCCCCATGGAAATCTATTTCCTCCGGGACGACGATATCCCGCAATATATAGAAGACGCTGTAGCGGATATCGGGATAGTCGGCGAGAACGTCGTCTATGAAAAGAATAAGAAGGTGGACCTGGTCGAACGGCTCGGTTTCGGAAAATGCCGTCTTTCGGTGGCGGTCGGCCGGAGTGAGGCGTACGACGGCGTCGGGTCGCTTCGCGGGAAGCGGATCGCAACAACTTATCCCTTGCTGGTGCAGCGTTTCCTCGGGCAGCACGGGGTGCAGGCCGAGATCCACGAGATCAGCGGCTCCGTCGAGATCGCCCCCGGGATCGGGCTTGCCGATGCCATCGTAGACCTGGTCAGCAGCGGAAGCACCTTATTCATGAACGGGCTCAAGGAAGTGGAAACGGTATTGAAATCCGAGGCCGTGCTGATCCGGAATACGGCGCTCGGCGCGGCCCAGCAGGTCCTGCTCGAACGGTTCCTGTTCCGCATCCGCGCCGTCAGCAAGGCGAGGAACAATAAATACGTGCTGCTGAACGCGCCGAATGACAAGCTCACCGAGATCATCGGGCTGCTGCCCGGGATGAAGAGCCCGACGGTATTGCCGCTTGCAGATCCGGGTTGGAGCAGCGTACACAGCGTGCTGAGCGAAAACGATTTTTGGGATATCATTGAAAAATTAAGGGCTGCCGGCGCCCAGGGCATCCTCGTGGTGCCGATCGAAAAGATGATCGTATGACAATAGGCGTAACCGATATCAGCAAGACGCAAAGGCGGCCACCGGAAGGCTGGGGCCCGGAGCGACCGTTCACAGACACCCGCGCCCTCGAAGGCGCCGTCGCCGGGATCCTGGAAGCGGTCAGGCAGGAGGGCGATGCGGCCGTGCGAAAGTATTCGCTGCTTTTCGACAAATCGGCGCCGGAACGGATCGAAATGACCCCGGAAGAAATCGGAGCGGGCGCAGCCGCGACAAGCGAAGTCCTCCGGGCGGCCATGCTTCAGGCTGCCGCACAAATCCGGACTTTCCATGAACGGCAGATGCGGCCGGAACCAGAGGTGGAAACGGCCCCGGGTGTGCGATGCTGGCGAAAGGCCGTGGGCATAGAAAAGGTCGGCCTGTATATCCCTGGCGGCACCGCGCCGCTTTTCTCGACACTGCTGATGCTAGCCATACCCGCCACCATCGCGGGCTGCCGCGAAATCGTGCTGTGTTCGCCTCCGGATGCCGGCGGCGGGTTGCATCCGGCCATCCTCTTTGCCGCCAAACTTGTCGGCGTGACGCGGGTCTTCCGTGCAGGCGGAGTCCAGGCCATTGCGGCAATGGCATACGGGACGGAGAGCGTGCCGCGCGTGTACAAGATATTCGGGCCCGGGAACCAGTATGTGACCTGCGCCAAGCAACTGGTGCAACGAGACGGCGTGGCCATCGATATGCCCGCGGGTCCGAGCGAAGTGGCCATTTACGCGGATGACTCGGCGCATCCCGCCTTCGTGGCGGCCGACCTGCTTTCGCAGGCCGAGCATGGCGCGGACAGCCAGGTGGTGCTGGTGTCCCCGTCCGCCACCCTGATCGGGCGGGTTCAGGCCGAAGTAGACCTGCAACTGGCCTTGCTGCCGAGAGCGGGGATCGCCCGAAAGGCGCTTGCCGGAAGCCGCGCTTTCGTGGTCAGGGATGAGGACCAGGCGCTCGAGTTGTTGAACGATTACGCGCCGGAGCACCTCATACTCGCCTGCGACAACCCCGAGCGGGCCGCGGCCGCGGTAAAAAATGCGGGCTCCGTATTCCTGGGGCATTATTCGCCCGAGAGCGCGGGAGACTACGCGAGCGGCACCAACCATGTGCTGCCGACCAACGGCCATGCCAGGGCCTTTGCGGGCGTCAGCGTGGACTGTTTTGTGAAGAAGATAACTTTCCAGCAGCTTAGCCCGACGGGCCTGGCCGGTATCGGTACCGCGGTGATGCGGATGGCGGAGGCGGAAGGACTGGAGGCACACGCGCGCGCCGTGGGGATAAGACTGAACAAGAAATCATAACTATCGCAGATGTTCGATCTAAACAACCTTTTGAGGGACAATATCCGACGCCTCGTGCCATATTCATCGGCGCGGGACGAATTCAAAGGCGAAGCACGGGTCTTCCTGGATGCCAATGAGAACAGTCTCGGCTCGCCGCTAACGCGGTGGTATAACCGGTATCCCGATCCGCATCAATGGAAACTCAAGGAAGCCCTGGCGAAGATCAAGGGGTTGCCGCCGCAGCATATTTTCCTGGGAAACGGCAGCGACGAATGCATCGATCTCCTGTACCGTGCCTGCTGCATTCCAGGAACGGACAATGTGATCATCAACCCGCCTACCTACGGGATGTATGAGGTCAGCGCACATATCAACGACGTGGAAGTAAGGCGCGCGCCCCTGCTGGACGACTTTCAGCTGGACCTGGTCCACCTCGAGCGGCTCGTGGATGAAAGGACCAAACTCATCTGGATCTGCTCGCCCAACAACCCTACCGCGAACTCCATGAACAGGCAGGATATCGAGGTGATCCTGAATAATTTTTCCGGGCTCGTCGTCATTGACGAGGCGTATATCAATTTCTCGCGTCACCGGTCTTTCATCCAGGAGCTGACCGAATACCCCAACCTGGTCGTACTTCAAACCCTGAGCAAGGCCTGGGGCCTCGCCGGCCTGCGGCTGGGGATGGCGTTTGCAAGCGAAGCCATAATCGACGTTTTCAACAAGGTCAAACCGCCCTACAATATCGGACAGGCGACACAGGACCTCGCGCTCGCGGCGCTGGCGGAGGTGGAACAGGTGAACGGGATGATCCGGTTCCTCGTGGCGATGCGCGACCAGCTTGCAATGGACCTGAAGGGCCTGCCCTGCGTCCTGACCGTGTATCCCAGCGACGCGAATTTCCTGCTGGTCAAGACCACCGATGCGCGCGGGATCTACGACTACCTGCTGCAGGCAGGGATCGTGGTCCGCGACAGGAGCAGGGTGGAGTTGTGCGCCGGCTGTCTTCGCATCACGGTAGGTGCGGAGAAGGAAAATGCGGAGCTCGTGGCGGCGTTGCGGAATTATGATTAAATTGCGTCTCCTATAAAAAATTGTATTCGTCATGCAACCAACAATCTATCGGACAAGCCGCTCTCTTCGCCTGCTATGCTATTCGCTCCTGAGCCTCGGGCTGAGTTCCCTGATCTCCTGCGGCGGGGGCGGCACAAAGCAGGTCAGCAACGTTACAGACAGCACCATCAAGCTTCCGGAGGGTTTCGTCGCTACCCATTTCGCGGAAGACTATTCGGGCGCGCGTCATATCGCGGTCGCGCCCAACGGAGCCGTATTCGTTAAGCTCGCCGGGCTGCATGACGGGAAGGGAATATTCCGGTTGGTGGACACCGACGGCGACGGTAAATCCGATACCGCCACCGGCTTCGGAAATTATACGGGTACGGGGATCGCTATCCGGGACGGGTATTTATATGCCTCCTCGGACACCTGCGTCTACCGGTATAAGCTGGACGCGGGCTTCAACGTCACCGACCCCGATCACCCGGAAAAGATCGTCACCGGTTTGCTGGCACGCGGGGAGCACGAGCCGAAGGCGATCGCCCTGGACAATTCGGGGAACCTCTATGTCAATATCGGAGCCTATTCCAACTCGTGCCAACTGGTCGACCGGGCAAAGGGCTCGCCGGGTCAAAAGCCCTGCAAGATCCTCGATTCCGCCGGTGGCATCTGGCAGTTCCGCGCAGATGTCGCCAATCAAACCTATGGTGATGACCACCGTTATGCGACAGGTCTCAGGAATGTCGTCGGCCTTGACTGGAACCAGCAGACCAACAGTCTTTTCGTCATGCAACATGGGCGCGATCAGCTGTCATTCCTGTATCCGCAATATTGGGACAGCGCCAGGAGCGCGGAACTGCCTGCCGAATGCATGTACGAACTTCACAAAGGGTCGAATTGCGGCTGGCCGTATATCTTCTATGACCAGATCCAGCACAAAAAGATCCTGGCGCCGGAATACGGCGGCGATGGCAAAAAGACGGGCGCCGACAGCATCCAGGATCCGGTAATCGCCTTCCCCGGGCATCTGGCTCCCGACGGCCTCCTGTTCTATACCGGAAACCAATTTCCGGCCAAATATAAAAACGGCGCATTCGTAGCTTTCCACGGAAGCTGGAACAGAGCGCCGCTTCCCCAGGCCGGGTTCTTTGTCGTCTTTGTACCATTCGAGAATGGTAAACCGACGGGCAAGTGGGAAGTCTTTGCGGACAATTTTTCCGGCAGCGCAGAGAATACGGCAAAGGGTGCGGCGGATCACCGCCCCTGCGGCCTGGCCCAGGGGCCCGACGGGTCGATCTATGTAACGGACGACTCGAAACGCGGTTATATCTGGAAAATTTCATACAAAAAGTAGTTCGCCGTTTCAACAGCTGCATGAAAAGGATCTTATTTATAGACCGGGACGGCACGCTGATCAGAGAATCGCCGCCCACTTACCAGATCGATAAGTTTGAGAAACTGGAGTTTTACCCGGGCGTGTTCCAGTATATGGGCAGGATCGCAAGGGAACTGGACTACGAGCTCCTGATGGTGACCTATCAGGATGGGCTGGGAACGGCATCATTTCCGGAGCATACTTTTTGGCCCGTACAGGATTTTGTTCTAAAGAGCCTGGACAGCGAAGGCATCCGCTTCGGCGGGATCTATATCGACCGGACCTGGCCGGAGGACAAGGCCGCGACGCGCAAACCCGGTACCGGTATGCTCACGAAGTACATCGGCAACCCGGCATACGACCTTGTCAATTCGTACGTCATCGGCGACAGGGTCACGGACGTGCAACTGGCGAAGAACCTCGGCTGCAAGGCTATCTGGCTGAACAACGATCCCGCCCTCGGAGGCGACGAACTCAGTGACGACCGCAGCAGCCTTGAATCATCCATCGCGCTGGAAACGCCGGAATGGAGCCGCATCTACGAATTCCTGAAGCTTGGGTTGCGGAAGGTGGTCCATCAGCGGGACACGAGCGAAACGCAAATCCGGATCGAGCTGAATGTGGATGGGTCGGGAAAGGCGGATATCAAGACCGGGCTAGGCTTCTTCGATCACATGCTGGAGCAGATCGCACGGCATGGAAAGATGGACCTGTCGGTCCGGGTAAAGGGGGATCTCCACATCGACGAACACCACACCATCGAGGATACGGGAATTGCGCTGGGGGAAGCATTTTCACGCGCGCTGGCCGACAAACGGGGAATGGAGCGGTACGGGTTTGCCTTGCCGATGGATGAGGCGGACGCCCGGGTGCTGATCGACTTCGGCGGACGGAGCTGGTTCGTCTGGAATGCCGACTTCCACCGCGAGCGGATAGGCGAGATGCCGACCGAAATGTTCCTTCACTTCTTCAAGTCGTTCTCGGATGCGGCGCGTTGCAATTTGCACATCGCGTGCGCCGGCGAAAACGAGCACCATAAGATCGAGGCGATCTTCAAGGCGTTTGCCCGGGCGATCAGGATGGCCGTCAGACGCGACCCGATGAGCAATTATCTGCCCAGCACGAAGGGCGTCCTGTAGCCGTCTGCGCGGGCCACCGGGATGACGTCAGACCTTGAAGAAAATCTTTTTCCTGTAAAGGAACCAGCAAAGCCCCCACTCAAGGGAGAACACGCAGCAGGAGGCTATAATGGCCTGGGGGAGCGCCGGCACGTGGAGCGGTTGCTGGACGCCGTTTGCAATGGCTGTAATATAGCCGGTGAACCACCGGTCGCCGACGATCTCAAAAAACAGGTAGATGAAAAGCGAATTCATGCCGACAATGGTGAAGAACTGCAACCGTCGCCGATGGTTGCGGCAGTCGATCCACCAGTAGAACAAGGCGAGCATCGCGAGACAGTAGCCGAGGGAAACCAGGACAAAGGAGCTCGTGGCGATACGTTTGATGACCGGCGTTATTCCCGTCCAGTCGAGGCCATACCCGACCAGGAAGGCGACCAGGGCCCAGCCGAGCAGGACGCGGGACTTTCGCGTGGCGTTGCCCAGCAGCAGTTTGCCTGCCAGCGCGCCGGCAATGGTATGCACGGCCGTCGGGATGCAGTTGATGGCCACCCAGCCTCCTTTGTTGATCTTGTTCATCAGCAGGAGGTCGACATAATTTCCGAAGTTGTGCTGATCCATGAAGGGCTGGTCGAAGCCGGGAACATGGGACAGCCGGTACAGGGCTTCCGTGAGCAGGAGCAATCCGGCGCAAACGGCGATCTGCGCCCGCGCCGGCCAGCGGAAAATGAGGAAAGCCAGAAGGGAGGTAAAGGACAATTGGGTCAGCACATCCCAGAGCTCGAACGATAGACCACCGGGGCGCACCGCGTAGTCCAGCACGCCCCAGAAGAATAGCCAGCCGGACCGGCGCAACGCCTTGCGAAACGATTCGTTCCAGGTCCTGCCTTCCTGCTGCTGCCGGTGCAGGGAAAAGGCCATCGCCGCTCCGGCCATGAACATGAAGGCAGGCTGGACAATGTCCCAGGCATGAAGTCCATGCCAGGGGTGATGAAAGAATTGCAGAAAGAACGGATGCAGCGGGCTGCCGGCGCTGCCTTCCGCGAGGTGTTCGTAAAGCCCGGTAGATTCCAGCGCCAGGAGGACCATGATCAGCCCGCGCATGAAGTCCAGGGACAGCAGGCGCTTTCTTGCCGATGAAGCCGCAGAAGACGCGCCGGCGGCACGACCGGCCGAGTTTGCCGGGGTCGTGGGCGGGGTCGTGGGGGTCGTGGGATTTGCGGGGGATGCCATCCTTAAATATCGGAAAAAAATTTGGCGGAGTCGTTTTTCCTGACCATATTTGTGCCGCAATGAAGACGATCAATCAACAATGGTGGTGGCATACAAACTCCTGGAGGGGCGTGTAATGCCATTGTCAAGTGTATTACCATATCAGGGCCCCGAGTGTTTCGGGGCCTTTTTCATTTAGATTCATTTGGATTCCATGAAGAAAATTGAAATAAAGACCCGTTGCAAGCAGCTGCTGTCGGACATCTATACGCCGGTGGGGATCTATCTCCGTCTGCGTGACCGGTTCCGGGATACTGTGTTGCTGGAGAGCACCGACTATCATGCGGCAGAGAACAGCTATTCCTATATCTGTATCAACGCGATCGCGGGCATTGAAATCTCGGATACGCAAAACATCGAGTTCAAGTTACCCGGCCAGCCACCCGAGCGCACGCCGGTGCAGGATCTCGCGGACACGCCGCGGCTTCTTTGGGAATTCATGCAACGCTTCGATGCCGTTCCGGTCAACGAGCGACCGGCCAGGACCGCACAGGGGTTGTTCGGCTATACGACCTTCGATGCCGTCCAGTTTTTCGATACGATCCGGTTCCGGGAAAAGAAGCCGGCGGAAAAGGCGGCGGTGAGCGGAGGCCCGGCGAAGGAAGGACCGGAAGAGGCCGCCGGTGGTCATGCGGACAGCCCAGGCGGGTCCGACCTGAAGGGTGGCGACGAGCATGCGCCGATCCCCCTGATGCGTTACCGGTTGTACCAATATGTCATAGCGGTTAACCATTTCCGCGACGAACTTCATATTTGCGAAAACCTTATTCAGGGTTTGGACTCCGACCTTGCTGTGGTCGAGTCGCTGATCCGCAGCAAAGATGTCCCGGTATTCCCGTTCCGGTTCCAGGGACCGGAGACCTCGAACATGACCGATGCGGAGTATATGGAGATGGTCGGCGAGGGAATCAGGCGCTGTTTCAGGGGCGATGTATTCCAGATCGTTCTGAGCCGCCGTTTCCGACAGGCCTTTATCGGGGACGAGTTCAACGTGTACCGGGCGCTGCGCAATATCAACCCTTCGCCCTACCTGTTCTTTTTCGACTACGGGGATTATAAGTTGATGGGCTCCTCACCCGAATCGCAACTGATCCTGCAAAACGGCGAGGCGGTGGTCCACCCGATCGCAGGGACATTCAAGCGGTCAGGAGACGATGCGACCGACCGGCAGGCGGCGGACAGGTTGTTGAAGGATGAAAAGGAAAACGCCGAACACGTGATGCTGGTGGACCTGGCGCGGAACGACCTGAGCCGTTGCTGCGACGAAGTCAGCGTAAGCCAGTACCGGCAGGTCCATTATTATTCGCACGTGATCCACCTGGTCAGCGAAGTAAAGGGGAAGTTGCGGGCCGGATATAATCCGTTCGAGCTGCTGGCGACCACTTTTCCCGCAGGCACGCTAAGCGGCGCGCCGAAATTCAAAGCGATGGAACTCATCGACCGGTATGAGCCGACCCCGAGGAGCTTTTACGGCGGCTGCATCGGTTTTGTCGGGTTGGACGGCAGTTGCAACCACGCCATCATGATCCGCAGCCTGCTGAGCCGGAACAATACCCTGACCTACCAGGCAGGTGCAGGCATCGTAGCTGCCAGCCGGCCGGAAAGCGAATTGCAGGAAGTGAACAATAAAATGGGTGCGCTGAAATCGGCGATCGCTTACGCGGCGCAGTTGGGGGAATAGCAACCCGGGAGAAGAGCATTTCGAGCAATTAAAAAACGTTCTATCGTGGCACGGATACTTGTATTTGACAATTATGATTCTTTCACGTACAACCTCGTTCACCTGGTTGAAAAGATCCGGGGGGAAAAGGTGGAGGTATTTCGAAATGACCGCATCCCGCTCGGGAAGGTAGCGGAATACGACAAGATCATCCTTTCGCCGGGACCGGGTGTCCCATCCGAGGCGGGGCTGTTGTTGCCGCTGATCAGGGAGTATGCCGGGACGAAATCGATCCTGGGCGTATGCCTCGGCCATCAGGCGATCGGCGAGGCGTTCGGCGGGACGCTGGTTAACCTGAGCACGGTCTACCACGGCGTCTCGACGCCGGTGAATATCCTGCGGCCGGGGCAGGGACTTTTCGCGGGTCTGCCCGCAACTGTGGAAGCAGGGCGTTACCACAGCTGGGTGGTCAGTGAAGAGGGGTTGCCGGACGTGCTGGAAATAACGGCACGCGACGATGAGGGGCATATCATGGGATTGCGGCACCGCAGCCTCGATGTCGAAGGCGTGCAGTTCCACCCTGAAAGCGTGTTGACGCCCCAGGGGGAGCTGTTGTTGCGTAATTGGTTAAAGAACTAAAACAAGGAGGATGAAAAAGATCTTACAATATCTGTTCGAACACAAAACATTGCCGCGAGAGCAGGCCCGGGAAGTATTGACCCGGATGTCCCGCAGCGAGTTCAATGAAAGCGAGATCGCCGCCTTTATCACGGTATTCCTCATGCGCAGCATAACGATCGACGAGCTGATGGGTTTCAGGGACGCCCTGCTCGAGCTCTGTGTCCGGGTCGACCTCGGCGGGGCGGAGACGATCGACATCGTAGGAACGGGGGGAGACGGGAAGAATACTTTCAATATTTCCACCCTGGCCTGCTTCATCGTGGCAGGTACGGGCAACAAGGTCGCCAAACACGGGAATTACGGCGCCTCCTCGATCAGCGGCGCGTCGAACGTCATGGAGCAATTGGGTTACAAACTCAAAAACGATACAGACCGGTTGCGCAGGGAGATCGACACTGCGGGTATCTGCTTTTTGCACGCGCCGTTGTTCCATCCCGCACTGAAAACCGTAGGCCCCATCCGGAAAAACCTCGGTATCCGGACATTCTTCAATATGCTGGGACCAATGGTGAACCCGGCCTCTCCGGCAACGCAACTGGTCGGGGTCTATAGCCTGGAAATGGCCCGGATATACAATTACCTGTTGCAGCAAACCGAGCGGCGGTTCACCGTTATCCACGCGCTGGACGGTTATGACGAAATTTCGCTGACGGGCGATACCAAGGTCATCACCAACCGCGGCGAGCGGATCATGACACCGGAAGAACTGGGCAGGCGAATGGTAAATGCGGCCGATATTTACGGCGGCAACACCGTGGAGGAAGCCGCCAGGTTATTTACGCGGATCCTCAAGGTCGAGGGCACCTGGGCCCAGAACGCCGTGGTGCTGGCCAATGCGGCCATGGCGCTCCATGCCACGGGGAATTATGCCGGCTATGAGGAGGCGTATTATGCGGCGGTAGACAGCCTGGAAAGCGGGCGCGCATTCGGGGCGCTGGAAAAATTAATTTCTTTGCAATGAACATATTGGAGGATATCATCGCCCACAAGCGGGTTGAAGTCGCCGAGCGAAAAAGGGCGACGCCGCCGAAGGAACTGGAAAAGGGCGAATTCTTTTACCGGCCGGTGCGCTCCCTCCGGTCGGCGTTGCTCGAGCCGGCCTCGACGGGGATCATCGCGGAATTCAAACGCCGGTCTCCTTCGAAGGGCGTGATCAATGATAAGGCGAAAGCGGGGATGGTAACGCGCGGGTATGCAGAAGGCGGCGCCGCTTGTCTTTCGGTGCTCACCGATGAGCGGTTCTTCGGCGGAAGCGATCAGGACCTGATCGCGGCACGGGCCAACGATATTCCGATCCTGCGAAAGGAATTCATTATCGACGAATACCAGATCCTCGAAGCGCGGGCAATCGGCGCGGATGTCATCCTGCTGATCGCCGCCTGCCTGGAAACGGAGGATGTAAGAAGACTGGCGGCTTTTGCCCGAGGGCTGGGCCTGGAGGTCTTGCTCGAGATCCATGGGGAGGAGGAACTGGGGCATATTTGCGACGAAACGCCGATCGTGGGGATAAATAACCGGGACCTGCGGACCTTCAAGGTGGACATCCGGCGTTCGATCCGTCTCAGCCATCAGATCGCCGGCGGAAGGCTGCTGGTGGCGGAAAGCGGGATCAGCAAGGCAGAAACGATCGCAGAGATGAAGGATGCCGGTTTTCGCGGATTCCTGATCGGTGAGAATTTCATGAGGGAAGACGATCCCGGAGCAGCATTCGCCCGCTTTATCGGCGAGCTGCGGGATAAGGAACGGCATTCGGCAGAAAAATAAAGAGACATCATATCCGACAAGGTATGCGAATAAAAGTATGCGGGATGACAGCACTCGACCAGGTCCGGCAGCTGGATGCCATGGGGATCGATTTCGCGGGATTTATTTTTTATCCCAGGTCGCCGAGGTATGTCGTCCGGCACCTTCAGGGAGAGCAACTGAAGAAGGCTAAATTACGACTGGGTAAAGTAGGCGTATTCGTCAATGCCGGATACGACGAAGTGATGCGACAGGTGGACAGCTATGGGTTGGACATGGTACAATTGCACGGCGACGAAACGCCAAGGTTCTGTGAGCAGGTGGCGAACTATATTACCGTTGTCAAGGTTTTCCGGTTGGGGGAGAACGATCCGATAGACTGGCTGATCCGTCCCTACCAGGACTCCTGCGACATGTTCCTGTTCGATACCGAGGGCGCCGGATACGGCGGGACAGGCAAGAAGTTCAACTGGGAAGTGCTGAAGCCGGCGCAGATCGATAAGTTGTTCTTTCTCAGCGGGGGGATCGAACCCGGTGATGTGGAGCGGCTGAGAACGTTTGGGAAAGAACCGGTTTCCGCGAAGTTGTTTGCGATCGATATCAACAGCAAATTCGAGATCAGTCCGGGCGTCAAGGACCTTAAGAAAGTAAGAACCATGATGGAGGAGATCAGGAACACCAATCATAAACAGAACTGAACAT
The DNA here is from genome assembly GCA_035572015.1 of Puia sp. Lineage (GTDB taxonomy): Bacteria > Bacteroidota > Bacteroidia > Chitinophagales > Chitinophagaceae > Puia. Next base: position 30,206 of record DATNBP010000025.1, read on the forward strand.
GGGAATCGAATACCGGATCAAACGTACGGAAGAAGGAAGCTGCCGCTCGCCCGACGAGCGGGGCTACTACGGAAAGTTCGGCGGGGCATTCATCCCCGAGATGTTGTACCGGAACGTCGAGGAATTGCGCACGCGATATCTCGACATCATCGGCGAACCCAGCTTTCTTCGCGAGTATCATGCGCTGCTTAAAGACTATGTGGGACGGCCGTCTCCGCTATATCTCGCGGCGCGTCTCAGCGCAAAGCATAATGCACGCATCTTCCTCAAGAGAGAGGACCTGAACCACACGGGAGCGCACAAGATCAACAACACGATCGGCCAGATCCTGCTCGCCTTACGGCTTGGCAAACGGCGGATCATTGCGGAAACAGGCGCCGGGCAGCACGGCGTTGCGACGGCGACCGTCTGCGCGCTCAAGGGGATCGAATGCATCGTGTATATGGGCGAAAAGGACATTGAAAGGCAGGCGCCCAATGTGGCACGAATGAAGATGTTGGGCGCGAAGGTCGTGCCGGCGACCAGCGGGAGCAAAACGCTGAAGGACGCGACCAATGAGGCGATCAGGGACTGGATCAACCATCCGAACGACACCCACTATATCATCGGAAGCGTGGTCGGACCGCACCCTTATCCGGATATGGTTGCCCGGTTTCAAAGCATCATCAGCGAAGAGACCCGGGTCCAGCTGAAAGAAAAGACAGGCAGCGAACTGCCCACTCATGTCGTCGCCTGCGTGGGCGGCGGGAGCAACGCCGCCGGAGCATTCTATCATTTCCTGGATGAGGGCAGCGTCGAGCTGATCGCGGTGGAAGCAGCGGGAGAAGGTATCCATAGCGGAAGGAGCGCGGCCACGACTCAGCTGGGCAGACCCGGGGTCCTTCATGGCAGCCGAAGTTACGTGATGCAGACCAGCGATGGTCAGGTGGTGGAACCGCACAGTATTTCGGCCGGCCTTGACTATCCGGGGATCGGCCCGCTGCATGCTCACCTGTACGCCACCGGCCGGGCAACCTTTCTGAGCGCCACGGACGATGAGGCAGTCGCGGCGGCGTTCGAGCTGACGAGGATGGAGGGGATCATCCCCGCGCTGGAATCTGCACATGCGGTCGCCGCGCTGAACCAGGTGGAATTGAACGAAAAAGATACGGTCGTGCTTTGTCTTTCCGGACGGGGGGATAAGGATATGGCCACCTATATGCGGGCCATGGAGGACGGTACCCAATGAGCAGAATAAAGGAATTATTTGCGCGGAAATCTTCGAAAGTCCTGAATGTGTATTGTACGGCCGGGTTTCCGCGGCTGGAGAGCACGATCGAGGTCATGGAGGCCCTCCAGGAAGGTGGCGCCGACCTTATCGAACTCGGGATGCCGTACAGCGATCCGTTGGCTGACGGGCCGGTGATCCAGGCCAGCGGCACGAAGGCGCTCGAGAACGGGATGACGATTACCAGGTTGTTCTCGCAGTTGGCCGGAATGAGGGCTTCGATCCGTGTGCCTGTCGTGCTGATGGGTTATCTCAACCCCATCCTGCAGTTCGGGTTCGGGAAATTTTGCGAAGCGGCGGCGCTGGCGGGCGTGGACGGACTCATCCTTCCCGACCTTCCGATCTATGAATTCGAAACCGAATACGGACCGGTGATCCGGCAGCATGGGCTTGATTTTGTTTTTTTGGTGACGCCCGAGACGCCGGACGAGCGGATCAAAAAAGTGGATGCGTTAAGCTCCGGGTTCCTGTATGCCGTCTCGAGCTCTTCGACAACCGGGGGAACCAGGGATCTTTCGGACCAGGAACCGTATTTTACGCGGCTAAAGAGCCTCGGCCTGAGGAACCCGGTCCTGGTGGGCTTCGGGGTCCGCGACAGGGCCAGCTTTGACATCGCCTGCCGCCATACCAACGGCGCCATCATCGGCACCGCTTATATCAGGGCCCTCGAAGGCGCGGCGAATATCGGGGAAGCCACAAAGGAATTTTTAGCGTCGATCTTATGAAAATAGCGATCATCAGATATAATGCCGGGAATATCCGTTCGGTGCTGTACGCGTTGGAGCGCATCGGGTCGACCGCGCTGGTGACCGACGATCCCGGGGAGATCGGCTCGGCCGACAGGGTGATCTTTCCCGGAGTAGGCGAGGCCAGCACGGCGATGGGGTACCTGCGGGAACGGGGCCTGGACAGGGTCATCCGGGAACTCCGGCAACCGGTGCTGGGAATTTGCCTGGGCATGCAACTCATGTGCAGTCACAGCGAAGAGAACGACACGGCCTGTCTCGGCATCTTCGACGAGCCGGTGCGAAGGTTCGCTCCCGGCGATAATGCCCTGAAAGTTCCGCAAATCGGCTGGAATTCCATTTACGGCCTGAAGACCCCTTTATTTGAAGGCGTTCCCGACGGCACTTATTGTTATTTCGTACATGGCTATTACGCTGCCCCCGGCGCGCATACCATCGCAAAGACCGATTATGTGCAGGCGTACAGTTCCGGCTTGCACCGCGGGAACTTTTTCGGTGTACAGTTCCACCCCGAAAAGTCTGCGCAGGCCGGGGAGCGGATCCTGAAGAATTTTATCGATAACATACATTGAATATGGAGATCATTCCGGCCATCGATGTCATCGAGGGGAAGTGCGTGCGGCTGACGCAGGGAGATTACGGACAAAAAAAGATCTACAACGAGCGCCCCCTGGAAGTTGCGCTCGCATTCCAGGATGCGGGGTTGCAGCGGTTGCACCTGGTCGATCTGGACGGTGCGAAAGCAGGCGCGGTCCGGAATTGGAAAGTGCTTGAAGCAATCGCCGGGAAGACCCGCCTCACCGTGGATTTTGGCGGCGGGATCAAGACCGGAACGGATGTGGATATCGTTTTCAATTCAGGCGCAGCGCTTGCAACTATCGGCAGCATCGCCGTCAAAGATCCGCCGCTGTTCGCCAGCTGGTTACAGTCGTACGGCGCCGGCAAGTTCCTGCTGGGCGCAGATGTCCGCAATGAAAAGATCGCCATTAGCGGCTGGACCGAGACGACCGACCGTTGGGTCTATGATTTCATACAAGATTATCTGGAACAGGGCGTCCGGCAGGTATTTTGCACGGATGTCAGCAAGGACGGGTTGTTGCAGGGTCCGGCGCTGGATCTGTACAGGAACATCGTCGCAAAATTCCCGGACCTGCATTTTATTGCGAGCGGCGGTGTCAGCGGGATCGACGATGTGCGCCGTTTGGAAGAGATCGGCTGCAAGGGCGTGATCATCGGGAAGGCCATTTATGAAGGGAAAATAACTTTAAAGGAATTATGCTGACCAAGCGTATCATCCCTTGCCTGGACATCCGGAACGGGCGTACCGTAAAGGGAGTGAATTTCGAGAATATCCGCGATGCCGGCGATCCGGTGGAACTCGGCGCCCTGTATGCCAGGCAGGGCGCTGACGAGTTGGTGTTCCTGGATATCACGGCCACGAACGAAAAGCGAAAGACGTTGCGGGAACTGGTTACCCGGATCGCCCATGGCATCAATATTCCGTTCACCGTCGGCGGCGGCATCGGCAGCGTAGAGGACGTCCATCTGCTGCTTCAGAGCGGCGCGGACAAGATATCCGTGAACACTTCGGCATTCCGGCGGCCCGCGCTGATCGACGAACTGGCCCGCGAGTTTGGCAGCCAGTGTGTGGTCCTGGCGATCGACACGCGGCAGGAGGAAGACGGCGAGTGGTACGTCTATCTCAACGGCGGCCGGGAAAGGACAGGAGTCCGGTGCATGGATTGGGCTGCAGCCGGTGTCGGGAGGGGTGCCGGGGAGATACTGCTCACTTCGATGAACAACGACGGGACCAAGAAGGGGTTTGCGTTCGGCATTACCCGTCAGCTGGCAACGAGTTTGCCGGTGCCGGTCATCGCCTCGGGCGGCGGTGGGACGCCTGCGCATTTTGCCGAGATCCTTGGTCCGGGGTCGGCAGATGCCGCTTTGGCGGCGAGCATCTTCCATTTTAAAGAGATCGCGATTCCGGAATTAAAAGGATATTTGCAGTCCCAGGGGATCGCAGTGAGAATATAAATTTTTTCAATATGAATCCGCAGGTGAATTTTGGCAAATATTCTGACGGACTTGCGCCGGCCATCGTGCAGGACAGCATGACCGATAAGGTGTTGATGCTGGGTTTCATGAACCAGGAAGCGCTCGACAAAACCCGGGAGCAAGGAAAGGTTACTTTTTTCAGCCGTTCCCGCAAACAGCTGTGGACGAAAGGGGAAGAGAGCGGCAACTATCTGCTGCTGAAGGGCATCGCGGTGGATTGCGACCGGGATACATTGTTGATCAAGGCCTTGCCGCTCGGGCCGGTGTGCCACACCGGCGCAGACACGTGCTGGAACGAAAAAAATCGGCGCGAGGACTTTCTGGTTTGCCTGGAAGAGATCATAGAAAGCCGGCGACGCGAAGCGGTACCCGAAAAATCCTATGTGGCCGGTTTGTTCAGCAAAGGCATCAATAAAATAGCCCAAAAAGTAGGGGAGGAGGCCGTGGAGCTGGTGATCGAGGCAAAGGACCATGACGACCGGTTATTCCTGGATGAGGCCGCCGATCTCCTTTTCCACTACCTCATTCTTTTAAATGCAAAAGGGTATAATTTACAAGACGTGACCGATGTTCTGCGTGGACGTCACCAATAACAAATCAATCACAGGAGTATGAAAATTTTTTTTGCGATAGCGCTGGGAGTTCTGCAGGTTCCCTTGTCCGGCGCGGCACAACATCCAGCCGCCGGAACCGGCCTGACGATCAGCGGTGCAGTGGCGGGATTGCCGGACCATTCCGGGGTGTGCATTACGGATGTTTCAAATCCGACGGATACCGTAGCGACGGCTGAGGTCAGGGACGGGAATTTTACATTGACCGGGCACCTGAGCGAGCCCAATCTGTATGAGTTGAATTTCCTGGCCCAAAAGAAAAAACTGCCGCTCTTCATCGGAAATGACAACATCAAGGTGAGCGGGACGATCGAGGACCTGAAATCGATCAGGGTGACGGGCTCTCGCTCCAACGACGATTTTATGGAGTTCCAAGCCATATTCAACCCGTATTTCGCGCGGCTCAATGTCGTCATGGGGATGATGCGCTCTCCCGGGGGCGGCGGGAAACAGGATTCGTTGTTAAAGGTTTATAAGGGCCTGACGGATACGATCTTCCAACAGTTGGACGGATTCATCGGGCGAAAGCCGGATTCCTATGTGTCAGCTTTCGTGCTCATCGTGGTCAACCAGCTAACGGAAGACGTCGCGGCGCAGCAGCGGCGGCTGCATTCTCTGTCGCCCGCGGTCCGGGAGGGATTTTACGCGCAGTACCTCCAGAAACAACTGGACGATGCCCAAATCGGGGCGGTGGGTACGCAGGAAATCGACTTTACACAAAACGATACCGCGGGCCACGCCGTTTCCCTGTCATCTTTCAAAGGTAAATATGTGCTCGTGGACTTCTGGGCGAGTTGGTGCGGACCTTGCCGGATGGAGAATCCGAACGTGTTGTCGAATTATAAAAAATTCAAGGGTAAGAATTTCACCGTGCTGGGGGTAAGCCTGGACAAAGCAAGGGAGCCGTGGATCAGGGCCATCAGGGAAGATGGCCTGCCGTGGACGCAGGTGAGCGACCTGAAATACTGGTACAACGAGGCCGCCGCCAAATATCATATCCAGGCGATCCCGCAAAACCTGCTGGTCGATCCCAGCGGAAAGATCGTCGCCAGGAATTTGCGCGGTCCCGAGCTGCAGGCGAAGCTATGTGAATTGCTCGGCTGTCAGTAGGTGAGCGGGCCCGCCGGTGAGCGGACCCGCCAGGAGAGGCGGCAGAGGCGGCAGGCCGCAGTTGTGCAGCAGGTTTCCGATCTTAATTAATGTCCTTTTGCTGTTCAAGCATAGGGATGAGCTTGTCGACATTTTCCTTGTTCAGTTTGTCCGGCGCTTGTGCCTGTGCTTTTTTCATGTATTCCAGCGCTTTTTTGTAGTCTCCGTTCGCCGAATAACCCCGGGCCATGCCCATATTGGTCGTGAATTCGTTCGGGTGCCTGTCATAATTGCTCCTGAATGCGTCGAGGGCATCTTTCGGCCGCCGCTCCCCGATCAATTGTCTTGCGTATTGATGGACTTCCAGTTCGGAGCCCAGGGGAAGCGCTTCCTTCATCGCGGCGTCGGCCTCAGCGGTCTTTCCCTGTAAAGTGAGGATCTGCGCCTTTGTGGACAGGGTCTGAAAATTTCTGACGCCGATGAACGTCCCGCTGATCGCCTGGTTTGCCCAACCAAGGGCTTCATCGAGATCGGTGTTCTGCCGGGCGCAGAATTGGGCGGCCTGCACCCAGTTTTGCCAGTTGAATGCCTTCTCGCTACGAAGCTCGCGACGGAAAGACTCGAGCTGGGTCCTGACATAGTCGACCTGTACTTTGAACGGGATACTAAGCTTCTCCCACTGCAGGGCGATGGTTGCAGAGTTGTCGGTTTGGTCGTCAAATTCATAGCGGAGGCGTTGCACCTCGCCCGCGAGCGGCACAGGACGGACCTTTACGCGCAGCGCATCTTCCTGCGGGTTGTAAAAAAAGGATCCCCAGCTGGTGGAATTCCGGGAAAAGATGACGGTGCACTCCGCCGGGTCGTACACGACGAACAACCCGTACTTTCCGGCTGAAAGCGGTTGTCCTTCCACCATCACGTCGGTGCTGAATTCGATCGTGGTGTTCTCGTTCGCGCCGGCGCGCCATGGAACCGCCTTGGTTTCACCGAGGCCCTCCTGGGAATACCCGACCGGGATAAGCTGACCCCAGATCTTTCCTTCCCGTCCCTTTACCCCGGGGCGGCTGTAGTTTACCGTTACATCGGTAATGCCGATCCGCTCGGTGACCGAAGCTTTTTTGTTTCCACCGTCGGGTGCGGTGAGGAGCTGCGCATGGCAGGGAAGAATGGCAAATTGCAAAACCGCCAGCCAGAGGCCGGCATTGAGACCTTTTTTCATAACAAAGCGTTCTTTGGTGAATGATGGGATGTTAGCGGCCTAAAAGTACTGCCCAGGCGCCGCGGGAACAACCATATTACACCGGAGGCGGATTACCGGGATGTGGTGCGCACGGTGCTTGCCTTGCAGGTCAGGCATTGAAAGAAAAGGCCTTATCGTTTAAGTTCCCGGGGGGCGTCCGCGGGCGGCCCGCAAATTGGTGGGGGTGGGGAGGTGGTGTTCCGGTTAAATGAGTCGAAATCGACCTGATTAAGCCCGATGGCCGGACAAGGGGCTTGCCGGACGGAGGCATTTCCGTGCCGGTTTAATCGCTCCGTCGGCGATTTCTTTCGTTGGTCGGGCAAACGGGGCCCTTAGTCGAAAAAGTTTCCTTTAGGCCTGCCCTTTTTACATCTTTGTATCAGCAAGCAACGATATCCCTGAAAAACCAACGTCCAAAAATCCAGTATCGAATCCAATCATCCGCTGAACGTCACCTTTCAAGATCTGTTATCCCGAAGAACCTAAATCCAAGCCAGAAAAGACCCGTTTAGATCCAAAGCCTGAAGAACCCGATCCACCGATCCTTGAAAACCAGATCCAATCCTGCAATGAGAACCAGATCCAATCCTGCAATGAAAACCAGATCCAATCCGCGAAAAACCTGGAAGATGCCAGGGACAAACCCGAAGAAATGAAATCCGTCCAAATGATTCCATCCTGATCGATCCCCGAAGCCTGAAACTTAAAGATCGTTGGCCCTGACAAAAAATTTGCCGCCGCGGAACACCACGGCGGCTTTTTCATTCCGGAAAACGCTGGCTTCAGATCCAGGGGCGTCCTACTCCGGCGCGGAAAGGCCAGGGAATCGTCACGAGGATGATGATCAGGGCGATCAGGAACAGCCAGAACTGCTTTTTGAATTTGGCAGCGTCAGGGATAGATTTCCTGGCTGCACTTCGTCCTATCGTGATCAATACGATGGCGACGAGCATTCCGAAAAAATGCTCCACCACCCAATACCGCGTTACCCCATTCTTCATGACGGCCTGCATTCCCTGGTTGTTGATCAGAGCGAGACCAAACGCGCCGAACAACCAGAGGATCAGCCCCAACAGGAAAGTCGTGTGCGCGGAAATCATCAGGAATAGACCAACCTTTCGATCGCCATTATTGAAGACCCTGCCCGACCGCATTCCCCCCAGGCTTTTTATGATCGCGGCGATAAGCAATATCAGGATGATCCAGCGGAGCAGACTATGGAGAAACAATACGATTGACATGCGCAGAAAATTTATGGTGAAAAGGCGGGCCAAAGCTACAACAGCAAGGGCATTGCCCATAGCCAAAGGAACAATTTCCCATATCGGGATTGGTTACAAAAAAATACTTAGTCGTTGTATATTCATAATCAATTTGTTATGATAATGATACTATTTTCTGTTCAACCTTTTATTCCCATATCTACACTGTACGTTTACGATCGCCGCCGGCGCGACCCGTACCCTCGATGTCAACAATGTAACATGCGCCAACTCCCTTTTCAGTTCCGTCGGCGGCATGCTTTTCAATAACAGCAAAGTGGAGTTGACACCTATACGTCGACTTCGGATGGGTCCACAAACTTTGCGACCACCGACCTCAACTTCCACTGCGCAGCTGCTTCCCGGCACCCCCGTCATCATGCAAACGACACTGCCCGACCAGGTAACATCCTACCCCTCACGCTTCGATAGAAAGCCGTAGATTTGTCGCATGACGGACCGATATTTGAGAAACCTCCTCCTGGTGTTATGTTGGGCAGGGCCGCTATTTACGGCCTGCAACGGCCATCGGGACAAGCAACAGGAGGACATTACGGCCATCCTGAACCGCCCGCCTTATTCCGTCATAACGGATAGCCTTAACCGCCACGTGGGGGGGGACCGCGCGGCACTGTTTTTTCGCAGGGCGGAGCTGCTTTCTCAAAACAATCAGCACGAGCTAGCCGCCGATGACTACGACGAATCCTGGAAGCTGCACCCCGATGAAACGACCGGGCTTCGGTATGCCGCCACGCTGATCATCACCGGCCAGGCCGGAAAGGCCGTCCGGATATTACAAGATTGCCGCAAACGTTTTCCAGGGAACCCCGCATTTCCCGCCAAGCTGGCCGAGCTCTTCGCGCAATCCAACCGGATGCAGGACGCCATTGGTATCTATGACAGCATGCTGCAATCGGATTCGACGAATTTCGATGCCTGGTACGAGAAGGGGCTCCTGACGGAACTGCAAGGCGATACTGCTACAGCCATCGCGGCGCTGCGGAAAGCGTATGCTATCCAGCCGCTCACCACATACGGACTGGAGCTGGCGCACCTTTATGCGGAAAAGAAGGATCCGGCCGCCATCCCCATCTGCGACGCTATCCTGCGCAAGGACTCCGGTCACGACCTGACGGACCCGTTCTTTATCAAGGGTATCTATTTTTCGAATACCGCCCAGTACAAAAAGGCCATCGTCCAGTTTGATTCCTGTATCGGCCGGGATTGGAAATTCCCGGATGCTTATCTCGAAAAAGGGATCGCCCTGTTCAAACAGCAACAATACCACCCCGCCATGGAGTCGTTCCAAATGACCGTTAAGGTTTCGGAAACGGATGCGGACGGGTATTTCTGGATCGGCCGTTGTTATGAGGCCACGGGTTCGGTGCAGGAAGCTGTGGCCTACTACAGGCAGGCGCTGGCGCTCGATAAAACTTTTACAGAGGCTGCTGATCGCATCAAACGATTGCAATAACTTTACGATATAACATTATCTTACTATGGTACTAGTCGCTCCCTCCCTCCTGGCTTCCAATTTCCTTCGGCTCGAGGAGGTGTGCAAGATGTTGAACGAGAGCGAGGCGGATTGGCTGCACCTGGACGTTATGGATGGTCGTTTTGTTCCCAATATCAGCTTCGGCCTCCCCGTCATCAGCCAGATCCGGACCGCGACCACCAAGACCTGCGACGTGCATTTGATGATTGAGGAACCCGAGCGATACGCTGAAGCATTCAAGCAGGCGGGTGCGAACAGGCTGACCGTCCATCTCGAAGCCTGCCGACATCTGCACCGGAATATCCAGCAGATCAAAGCGCTCGGAATGGCAGCGGGCGTGGCCCTCAACCCGCACTCGCCGGTAGAGTTGCTGTCTGACGTCCTGCAGGATATCGACACTGTGCTCATCATGAGCGTCAATCCCGGTTTCGGCGGCCAGGAGTTCATCCCCCACACTTATCAAAAAATCCGCAACCTGAAACGGATGATCCACGATCGCGGCCTCAAGACACTGATCGAGATCGATGGCGGCGTCACCGTCGAAAATGCCGGGAATATCCTCAAGGCGGGCGCCGATGTTCTCGTGGCCGGCAGTACCGTATTTCAGTCCCGGGACCCAAAAGCGACCATCCACACACTTAAAAATTCGAATTGAGCGTTCCCTATCGGTCATCGTAAAGCCACCATTATTGAAAGTCGTATTTGCCGCTCTCCTGTATTTTTCCCTGTTGGTGCAACCGGCCGCCGCCCAAAAAAAGCAGGCCGCCATATCCGGCAAGGTGTTGGATGAGAACGACCGCCCCCTTGGTGGTGTTTCGGTGACCATTCTGGGGCGGCAATCGGGCATCGTCACCTCCGACTCGGGGGAATTCAGGATACGGGTGGAAGCAGGCCGCGCGCTTGCCCTTGTTTTCACTTTCACCGGGTACAAACCGGAACAGCGGAACTTCCTGCTTAACGAAAGGGAAGAAGAAAAGGTCCTCATCAGGATGGAGCGGGGTACGGCTGCACTCCGGCCGGTGGTCGTGTCGGAACAGCAGGCTGGCCGGGAAGCCGGCCTGGTCAGGATCAATCCCAGGGATGCCATCAATATACCGACGCCGACGGGCGGGATCGAAAGCCTGTTAAAGATCCTTGTGGGTTCCAACAACGAACTGACCTCGCAGTACGCGGTGCGCGGCGGCAACTACGATGAGAACCTCATTTATGTCAACGATTTCGAGATCTTCCGACCTTATCTCGTCAACAACGCCCAACAGGAAGGGTTGAGCTTTATCAATCCCGAACTGACGCGAAGCGTTAATTTTTATACCGGAGGATTCCAGGCGCGATATGGAGACAAGATGTCTTCCGCGCTGGACATTCAGTACCGGAAACCTACCGCCTTCGGCGGCTCGGTTTATCTCGGCGCCCTGGAACAGGGGCTCCACCTGGAGGGCACCGGCGCCGACGGCAGATTCACCTACCTGATCGGCGCTCGCAACCGGACCGACGGCAGCCTCCTCGCGAGCCAGGAAACCAAGGGGACCTATGCCCCCTCCTCAGCCGACATCCAGGCCTTACTGACCTGGCAGGTCAACAGCCGCGACCGCGTCGAATTGCTCGGCACCCTTTCTCAAACAAAGTTCCACCTTGCCCCGCAGTCGGAACAACTGACGGCGTCCGTCTTCTCTCCTTACTATGCCGCGAACCTTGGTCTCGACGTCTTCTTCCAGGGACAGGAAAAAGATGCCTATCAGACCGACATGCTGGGGATTTCCTATATCCAGCCACTAAATGACCGGCTCAGGCTGAAATGGATGGCCTCCGTTTTCGGAGACCGGGAGAAACAGCATTACGATATTGCGGGCGATTATCTCTTCGGTGAACGCGATTTCGACAAATCGAGCGCGACGTTCGGCCAGATCGTGAGCCCGCTGGGGGCGGGTGCGTACCAAAATTTTGCGCGGGACCAGTTGGACATCACCGTTTGGAACCTTACGCACAAAGGATACCTGGACCTTCATCACCAGTATTTTCAGTGGGGAGTGAGCGCGGAACGCCAGACCGTCCGGGATCGCATCGACGAATGGACCTACCAGGATTCAGCCGGCTATTCCCTGCCGTATCAGCCCGGGGTGCCTGGCATCGGCAATGCAGCGAAAGGGATTGACACCTTAGGCCTGACCAGGCTGACAGGATTTCTGCAGGACAATATCCTGTTCACCGACTCGGGAAGTTTTACGCTACAGGCAGGTTTCAGATACAATTACAATACCCTTAGCAAGGAGTTGCTTCTTTCTCCCCGCCTTAACGCATCCTGGAAGCCGCGCGGATCGGCAAAGGACATCGCCTGGCATGCCGCTCTCGGGGTCTATGATCAACCTCCCTTTTTTCGCGAGATGGTCCGCTATAACGGGAGTCTGAATACCGGGTTGAAAGCGCAGCGCAGCTGGCAGGCCGTGCTCGGCTTCGACCGCAATTTCCGGCTGGGCGACCGGCCCTTCCGCTTCACCACCGAAGCCTATTATAAGTCCATGAGCCGCGTCGATCCGTATGACATCAATAACGTCCACATCCAGTATTTCGGACTCAATGACGCCAGGGCATATGCGACCGGCGTCGATTTCCGCCTCTTCGGCCAGTTGGTAAAAGACGCGGAAAGTTGGGTCAGCTTCGGGCTGATGCGGTCAATGGAGAAGATCGATACGAGCTATTACACCTACACGCTCGATAGCCTGAACCGGCCTGTCGACAGCAGCCGCGTGCCCGCCGGATGGGTGCGGAGGCCCACCGACCGGCTTTTCACGTTCGGCCTGTTCCTGCAGGATTATCTGCCGACCAACAAGAATTTCAAGGCCTACCTGAACCTGCTGTACGGAAGTAACCTGCCTTTTAATATTCCCGGCGACCTCCGGTACCGCGGAGACCTGACCATCGACCCCTATATCCGCGTCGACGTCGGGTTCAGCGCCCTCCTGCTGGACAGCGAACGCAGCAACCGGCGGAGTCACAACCCCTTCCGGAATTTCGAGAACATCTGGGCGACTTTGGAAGTTTTCAACCTGATCGACCGGGCCAATACGATATCCTATATGCTGATCAAGGATTTCTCCAACACGACCTACGCCCTTCCCCAACGCCTCACGCCAAGACTGGTCAACCTCAAGCTGGTGGGGCGGTTTTGATCGGCTGCGCCAGTCCGGATTTAAGCGTGCGTTCCGGTTTTGCTGCCTTCGCCAAACCGGGCTGCAGCGATCGGCGCGTACCGGTTACCGTCGGCTCCGCGGCTGCGTTTTTGCGAATTTTCGCAATTTTTCATGGTAGTAATCCGCAAATATTTTCCCAAAAGCCAAATACGATTCCCATTTCGGGAATGTGCTGTAGTGGGATTTGATTATACATTCATGATTGTCAATTTGTTAGTTTCTGGCAGTATATTGGTCGCTCTTATTTCAAATCGAACCTCTATGAGAACCCTCATTCAGCTTATCAAAGTAGTTTTCCATACCTTCTCCCAGGAAAAAATGCCGGCGTTGATCCCGGTACGGGTGGTGACCAAAATTCACCCCCACCAACACCGCTAATTCCAAATTTTTAGAACAATGGTATTGACTACAGAGATTTCGGTATTCCCGAACCCCTTCGAACATTTTGTATTCCTGGAAGTGACCTGCGACGAACCCCTGGACTGTATCATCCTGCTCGCCGACCTCGGCCGGGGAAAGATCGTCCGGATGATGGGCGCGGGACTGAGGAGCGGCCTCAACCGTCTTTCCCTCGATGGTCTTGAATCCCTGCCGGCCGGCCAGTACCAGTTGGACATCAAAACAATTTCCGGCGAAGTGTTGTACCAGACCATGTTGATCAGGAGCTGATTTCCCTCTTTCTTTTGCCTAATTTTGCGGCATGACCAGGCTTTCCGTCAACATAAATAAATTCGCCACCTTGCGAAACAGCCGGGGCGGAAATAATCCCGACGTCGTCAAAGCTGCCGTCGACGCCCAGCGTTTCGGAGCCGAGGGGATCACCGTCCACCCGCGACCCGATGAACGGCACATCCGTTATAAAGATGTCTTCGACATCAAAGGGGTCGTCACTACCGAGTTCAATATTGAAGGCAATTCGCAGGAGCAGAAATTCATCGA
>DATNBP010000026.1:0-27249 GCA_035572015.1 Puia sp.
GCCCCTGCCTCGTTATAGATGCCGATCAGCTCTTTCGTGCCTTCCACACTGCTATAGCGCTTGTCTTCCGGCCACCCATGCCAGATGACCCGTTGCGTGCCGAAGGCAGCAGCGGTCTCGAGAACCGCGGCTTTATGATCGCCGACCGGTATTTCGACGTGGCTGGAGCAAACGGAGAGGCCGGCATCCCTGATATATTGCGCGGCCTGACTGACCGTTACCCCCTTTGGCCAAAAAGCTGTTTCGACATGGCGGATACCCTGGGAAGCAAGCTTGTGCAGCGCAGCCGGAATGTCCGAAGCGAAATCCTGGCGGATCGTGTACAATTGGACGGCAATCTGCGGCAAGGCCCTAGCGGCGAGGGTAAAGCCGGCGCGGGGCACGCATGCGGCAAGAGCGGCGCCGCCGCTCCAATGCAGAAATTCTTTGCGGGTTATAGTTGACATTACTTTAGTTTCATGTCGGCGATGATGCCGTCGATCCTTCCTGCCAATTCCTTACCAATGCGCTCATAGTCGGCGGCTGAAGGCAGTTTGGCGTTGACGCTGAAATAGAACTTGATCTTCGGCTCCGTACCCGACGGTCGTGCCGAAATCTTGCTGCCGTCAGCCAGGATGAATTGGAGGACATTGGACTTGGGCAGGGCGATCGGCCAGCTTTCGCCGGTTGTCAGGTTCCTGCCTTTGCGCAGCTCGTAGTCCAGTAACCGGACAACGGGAGATCCGTTGATCGTGGCAGGCGGGCTGATGCGGTAAGCGGACATCATGTCCGCGATCTCCTTCTGACCATTCATCCCCTTTTTTGTAATAGAGATCAAAGACTCTTTATAAAATCCGTACTGAACATAGAGCTCGATCAGTTTCTCGTAGAGCGTTCGGCCCTTGTCTTTTTCGTACGCCGCCATTTCGCACAACAGGGCGACCGCGCTGACCGCGTCTTTGTCACGGATCTGGCTACCGATCATCAGCCCGTAGCTTTCTTCGCCGCCGATCACATAGTTCTCGTTCCACTCTTTCTCCTTAATCAGTTCCGCGATGTATTTGAATCCCGTCAGCGTGTTGTAGCATTTTATATTGTTGCGGAGGGCGATCTCGTCGATGAGTTCCGTAGTCACGATGGTCTTGATGACCATATCGTTGACCTCGGCGATGCCTTTAGCTTTCCGGGCCTCGATCATGTAATTGAACGCAAGCACCGCGGTCTGGTTCCCGTTCATCAGCATCCATTTGCCGGCTTTGTCCTTCACGCCGATGCCTACCCGATCGGCGTCGGGATCCGTTCCCAGCAGGATATCCGCGTCGATCTGCTGGGCCTTTCGCAGCCCGATGCTCATGGCCTCGCTTTCCTCCGGGTTGGGATAGATAACCGTGGGAAAATTGCCATCGGGGGTAGCCTGTTCATCGACCACATGGACATTAGTGAAGCCGAAACGTTGGAGCACTTCCGGCACCAGCTTGATGCCGGTACCGTGGATCGGCGTATACACAATTCGCAAATTATGCTGGCGCTCAATGACTTCCGGGTAGACTGACAAGTTCCTGACCATCGCAATGTAGGCTTCGTCCATGTCCTTGCCGATCATCGTGATATTCGTTTCGCCACCGCCCCATTTCACTTCATCGATCCCGCCGATCTTTTCCACCTCCGCAATGACGTTCTTATCGTGCGGGGGAACCAGTTGTCCGCCGTCATCCCAATACGCTTTGTACCCGTTGTATTCCTTAGGGTTGTGGGAGGCGGTGCAAACGACCCCACCCTGGCAACGAAGGTGCCGGATGGCAAAGCTCAATTCCGGGGTCGGCCGGAGCGATTGGAAGAGATAGACTTTTATCCCATTGGCGGCGAACACATTAGCAGTCGTTTCGGCGAAGAACCGACTGTTGTTCCTGCTGTCGTGTGCGATGGCGACCTTGATCTCTTTGCCGGGGAAGGATTTTTTCATATAGTTGGCGAATCCCTGGGTAGCCATGCCCACCGTGTATTTGTTCATCCGGTTCGTACCCACTCCCATGATGCCGCGCAGGCCACCGGTTCCGAATTCCAGGTTGCGGTAGAAGCTCTCAGTCAGTTCATTGGGATTTTCCTCCTGGAGGCGCCGGATCTCCTCCTTCGTAGCCTGGTCGTAATTGCCGTTCAACCACGTGTTCAGTTTGTCCTTGATCGCAGCATCCATTGGCTTATAGTATGTTTGAACGCCAATTTCGGGAAGATTCAGAATATTAGCAAATATCCGGATAAAGTTCCGGGTCACTATTTTATTCCCGCTGAAAAAAGTATATATTTGATGTACCAACGCCTGCTTTCCTGCCTGGAAGAATAACTTACTCTTCACAATATCCGGTGAAATATTTGATGTCATAACAATCCAGTACCGTACCGATTTCTATTGAACACCTCTTAACCGGTGACGGATCATGAAGTACTTGCTCTTACGTGACAACAAGCAAAGCGGCCCCTACGCATTCGAAGAATTGAAGGCAAAGGGGCTCAAACCATACGACCTCGTCTGGGTGGAAGGCCGTAGTGCGGCCTGGCGATACCCTTCTGAGATCGACGAACTCCGCGCATTCGCACCCGCCGTGGAAGAGCAGCCTTTCGACCGTTTTTTCAAAAAACCCGGATCGGCGAATACCCCGGCATCCGCTGCTGCCGCGAGCGCCCAACCGGTATCGGCAAACCCGCCTGCCAGCAAACGAAATATATATGTGACTATGCCCGGAGGCCTGGCCGGAGCTCGCGAATCATTTCGCGAATCCGCAGCTGTCCGCGACCCCGCACCCGCGCGGGAAGCTGTCCGGGAACCTGAGGCCGCCGTGGAACCCTTTTTACAGACGGGGCCTGCCATAACGGCGATGGAGGAACGCAAGACCGGCACGCTGCCGACCGCAGGCGCCAGGACCCGCGGCCATGCGAACTACGACGCGCAAGCAGGGCGGGGCCGGCCGGGCTATAATGTGTCCGGGGCGGACTATGGCGGCGAACCGGTAGCAGAGATCTTGTCTCCCCTGCCCCGGCACAAGGTAAACCGGGCGGGTCAATTGTCGCTTGTCGCTGTGGCCGCGCTGATCGTCCTGGCTTCGGGCATCTTTATCGGCATTTCCATCCGGCGGGATAATACGCGTGTTGACCCGTTCACTTCAAAGTCAGCGACGGACAATGGTGAGCCCGCCAGGACGCTTGCACAACAGTTACCGGTCCAGCATTCGTCAGCGGATCCGGCCAACCAGCAGGCAAAGAACCAAAATAACAATCCGGGGGCCGGCGGGTCCGACACTCCTTCGGCGACTCAGTCCGGGGGTGCAGCGACTCAGTCCGGGGGCGCCGCGACGCCAAACCCGGCCGGTGCAACCGGAACAGCCGGCGTTCCTGCTGTCGCAGGCGGTGCGGTCGGAGCCGGTACTCAACAACAATCTGAACGGGTGGCGGCCCTAACCGCCGGCCAGGCGGCAAGTAAATCAAGGCGCGGGGCGAGACAAAAGACGGAAGCGTCCAAGATAGCCGCCCCACTTCCATCGGCCTCGGATAGCGGCGTGGGCCAGCCCATTGTGATACATCGCGAAGCGGCACACCGGTCGGACGTTGCGGAACAAGTTAAGGCAGCCAGCGACAAAGAAAGCGCGAAGGTCGCGTTGGCCAACCAGGTATCTGTGGGAGCAAACAAGTTCGAAGTAGGTACCTTCGGCGGGATCCGCAACCTGCAAGTCACGGTCAGCAACCGTTCGGCTTTTGCGCTGGATCTCGTGGTAGTGGAAATTTCATACGTACAGGCGAACAAAAAGATTTATAAAACCGATAACCTGTATTTTCGGGATATCGGACCAGGATCTGCCCTGATGCTGGAAGCGCCAAAGACTTCCAGGGGAATTAACATCCAATATAAGATCACCTCGATCAACTCCAAGCAACTGGGCTTATCGCAGCCCGGGACCTGATGCCCTAGTGCTCGTCTACTTCTACCTGTGACCTGATAGTGGTTTCCCGCCGGCGGAGTGGGAACGGTTATTAGTCATTGCCATCATCCAAAAAGGTACCGGTATGAGAAATGCAGTCGTCCAACTATGCCTGGTGATCATCGGCGTGTTGAGTATTCATGCTGCCAGGCTACTGGCAACTTCCTCTATCCGGATCCGGATTGTTCCAGCGGGAGCGGCAGAGCGGGTGTTTGTCGTCCGGGGTCGCGACTCGGTGCCGATGACCCGGATCGGTCAGACTTTTTTTCTCCGCACGATCGATCCAGGCCATTGGCAGGTGCGGGTCCGGGCAAAAGCGCCCTATACGGATTACCTGGCGGACCTGACGGTCGATTCCCGGACGGATATCGACCTGGGAGCGATCCGGCTTATCCGGCGTTGAGATTACCACGGATCCACTTATTCTTTTACGATCCTAAAGACCTTTACGGTCCTCCCGTCACCGTACGTTACCTGCAAAAAGTAAACTCCTCGTCCGGCCATGCCCGGCACCGAATTGATCTGAAAGAAATTGTTGCCTGCCACGAGGCCTGAGAACTGCTGGTGATAGGTTAACTGCCCCAGGGCATCATAGATGGCCACCTGTACTCTGTCCGGGCCCGTCGCAGGAACACAAAGGGTAAAGTAATTCCTGACAGGATTGGGGTAAACTTCAAGCGCTTTCAACGCCAGGCTGCTATCCCGCGGTGCTGACAGTACAGGCGCAGTGGCCAGCACGGCCTGGTTATCCGCTGAAGCCGGCTTCGCCGGCACCGGCGGTGTGTTGCCGCCCATTTTGGGACTATGCCCGCTGATGATCACTGCGCCAAGGACTCCATCCTGAGATGCCGGGGTACCACAAACAACCGACAGGTTGATATTCCCGGCCTGGTCCGGGCGAACCCCGTAAATCGTCAATTCGCCGGTTTCGTTGGTCTGCGCGTTCAGCAGACATGACTTACCGTTTGCGGTATAGAGGGCATTTTGATCGCCATAGAGGTCGCTGCTGCCAAACACCGTTATATCATACAAAAGGGTCATATCCAGCCCCGTGATCTGCATACTGCCGACTTGTCCGGGGAATATCGCATAGCCGCCTTTCATCACGGCATCCGGAACGACACCCGAGTTATTCCCGGTACTCATTCCGAAATTCGCTTCCCCGGCCCAGAGTCCGGACTCGACGAGCCCCATATTGGTCGGCGCGCCGATATCGTCCCTGAAGAAGTTGCTCGGCCATACGAAACCCTGGTTCGGTACATACAACAGGTTATTCCACGGATAGCCCGTCTCAAGCGTTGAAAAATTCATGTACACTTCGTAGGCATACGGCGTTGCGGATACCGGGTTACTGAAGTTGGAAGCGGCGGCTGCATTCACTGCCCTGACCACATAAAAGTAATTCGAATTTGATGTTACCGTTTGATCCGAATAGAAAGTGGCAGCGGCGGGAAGCGTCTCAAGCAAATGATAGCCGGTTCCGGTACTGTCGGTGCCGCGCCACACCTCGACAGCCGTCTGATTAAACGACCTCGTCTGCCACTGGAGGCTGACCGAGTTCCGAGACATGCCCGTTATCATCAATCCAACCGGGGACAAGACTTTTGCCGCGCTGTCGATATAGGATTCTACGATAAGGTCATTGATAAAGGCATAAGGCTGGCTGCCATTCGCCTTGGAGATCTTGATGGCTACGCGGCCGCTGGCATCTGGTGAGATATGGTTGATCCGGGCGGTGTTGCCAATGTTGTAGTTGGGGTTCAGGGTAACCGTCTTTCCATCGATGGTGAAATTGGTGATACCGTTCCCGCCGTAGTCGATACTATTAAAGAAGACAAAGTTATAGACATTGGCGCCGGACAGACCCGAGACCATGATCGTATCCACTTTGGCAGTGCTTTCGAACTCACCGCTTCGCATGACGGCGTCCGGATATATGCCCGCGCCGTTGTGCGGCTGCATTCCGCCGGCAAAACTGCCGGTCATGCCGTTTGTGAACGTTATACCCATTCCGGTAGACCGATTTTGATCGTTCAGCAGGTTTTGGAGGCTGAAGCCCTTCCCGGGCCAGGAAGTAAAGTTATTCCACGGGAACTGGCCCAGCTGCGTGCCATCCGAGAAGTGAATAAATGTGGAAGTTACACCGGGATCACCGACATAGATGCTGAAGGGGCGGGTACGGATCGAGTCGTCCTGGTCGGTGCAGGTGATCGTATTGTTCAGGAAGCTTCCGACGGTTCCGGGCGTGGGTTTTACGCTGATCGTCCCTGTTCCGTCGCCATTGTCGGTAAAGGTTGCAAAGGGAGGAAGACCGTCGGCGGTCAGGCGAACCGCGGTCGTACTGTCGGAGGTCGTAGTCACAGTCACCATCACTACCTGGTTGAAGTTGGTCCGGACATCCGGGATCGGATTGATGACGGGAACCTTATCCGGACTAGCCAGTGCTGCGGGTCGGGTTAACGTCGTTGTCGTCCAGCCCGCGCTGCCAAATGCCGAATCCGGGATTGCCGACACCGGGATTCCGGCAGCAGTGTTGGACCAGCTCACCGCGAGCATGTCCCCGCCTGTGGATTGCTCGTAGGAAAGATAAATGGGATATGTCCCGGCGGCCAGCGCGATCGTGCCGGACCGTTGCGTCGGAGCCTGTTGGAAATTATTGTTGACGACAACATTTGCCCACTTGTAGCCATTGATGAAGAGTTCGCTCGCATCATCGGATTTGGTGTAAAAGGTCCAGGTACCTGATTTGGGGATGCGGATCGTTCCTGCGAACAGCAAGCCGAAGAATGAGGGCACGCTCCCGGCCGGTGAAAGCGAAACGTTGTCGAGCACGCCTGAAGAAACGACGGGGGTGTGTGCGGAGTCAAAGTTGTACAACGGGTTAAACACTCCCTTATAGAAATTGAAACTAAGCCCGCCCATCGATGCGCTGTCGTACCCTGAGCCACCATATTGATTGACGGCAGCCACTTTATAGAAGTAACGCGTATTGGGCAATAAACCCGCCGTGTCCGAATAGCTCGTGCTGCCTGCCGGCGCCATCCGGATCAACGTCCAGGGCCCGGCCGCAGCGGTGGCGCGATAGATCTCAAAGCCTGTTTCATTCCTGCTGTTATCTCTCCAGGTCAGGTTGACCCGGTCATATGACACGCCCACAGCATTGAGTTGCGTGGGCTTACCCGGCACAGAACCGCCAGAGGAAGCGGCACCCGTAAAATACTGGCTGGCGATCGCCCGTAGGGTACCATTTCCAAAAGCCTGTGCGCTTGACCAGGATACCGTAATGGCCGACCCACCGGTCGCCTGAAAATACTCGATGCATATCGGGTATTGACCCGCGGTCAGACTGAGGGCTTTGCTGCTGACGGTCGCCGATGCATGCGGGCCGTCGTTGTCGACCGTGGCGGCGGATGTGTTGCTGCCCGGCGTAAGTTGGCCGAACCAGAGCGCGCTCCCGTCATCCGAGGTAGTCGCGAAGGTATAGGCACCCGTGACGGGGATCGTGATGTACCCGCTCCATACGTACGCAAAATTGAAAGCCTGCGTGGCATTGGCCAGGCTCACATTCGGCATTTGCCCCGTCCTGACCGGCGCCAGGGTAGAAAAGTCCGGCAGTGCGGACCACGCCGATCGCGTAGTATAGTAGCTGTAATTCAATCCGGTGTTGATTGCCGGGGCATCCGCCTCATTACTTTGGGCGGAATAGTTGCCGCTGGCGTCCACCGCTTTTATATAAAAAGAGTACAGTTTATCCGGCGTGAGTGCGTTGACGAGGATATTCAGATTACGGGTCACATAGGTGAGAATACCGTTGACATAGACGGCATAGTGGTCTACCCCCACGTTATCGGTGGACGCCGCCCAGGACAACCCGATGGAGTTGACGGTGGTCGACGCGATGGTAAGATTACCCGGTGCTGTCGGCGGCGTGACATCCTTCGCGACCGTGACGGCAGTCTCGTTGGACAGCGCTGCGGCGCCGGTCGTGTCAACGGCACGAACGGCATAGTAGTATTTTGTGCCTGCTTGTACGGCCATGTCGGTGTAGCCCAGCGAATCGGCCTTCACGGAAAGTACATATTTATAGGAACCGGTTTTGGCTCCGCGATAGATCTCAAATGCCGTCTGCCTGTGCGTGGTATTTTGATTCACGGTCCAGGTCAGCCGCACCGATGTGAAGCTTTGGGCCTGCGCCAGGAGATTGGTGGCCGGCGGCGGCGCGTTCGGACCCGCGGCGCTTACAACCGGGAAGGCGGCCGAGTAGATTCCCGAACAACCCTGAAAGGGAATGATCAATGCGCTGTAGTCCCCGGCCGCACTTTCGCCGACGGTCAGGGTTTGGCTCCGGCCGACGATTGCGCCCGTACGAAGATTTTTCCAGGTATATATCGAATCGCCGGCAGGCATCGTCAGTGTGACCGCGGTGTCGCCCGCGGCGTCCGGCAATACGGCGCTTGCACCGTTGAGCGTCGCGACCGGCGGCGCCTGGGTCGCCGACTGAACGGTGATGACGACCGGTGCATGCGAAAAATCCGACCAATAGTAGTTGCCTCGCCTGACCTGCACGTCATAGGTGCCCGGTCCCGTGACGACCAGTGTATCGGCTGTGGCGCCCGTGATATTGACCCCGTTCTTTCGCCATTGATAGCCGTGCAACCCGCCCATCACGCCCAGCGTCACATGGATTGACTGCCCCGGACAAAATTTGGTCCGGCCGTACAAAGCCCAGGGATTTGACTGATAGGCATTGTTGCAATAAGGCCACCAACCGGGTTTGAGCCAGGTGCTGTCCCAGGTATCATGGGCTTCCGTCGGGAATTCATAAAGCGTATAATCGGCACCGTATTTCAGCATGGAATCCTGAACCTGGTAGACCAGATACGGCGGCGGATCGTTATCCAGCGCACCATCCAGGTTCCAGATCGGCAGGAACCGCACCCGGTTGATGAAGGACGCGGCGCCGTTGCCGGTCAGGGTGGCGGACATCGGGACCGAAGCCGCAAAATAGGTCGGATTGAAAGCCAGGTGATTCCAGATTCCCTGGCCGCCGCCTGAAAGCCCGTTCTGGATCACCCGGTATGGATCGCCCTTATAGCCGACGACCAGCGAATCGATCAGCGCCTGGTAATTCAACCACTGCGCCGTGCCCCAGCCGTACTGGGTTTGCATAAAAATGGCGTAGCCGTCGAATTTGCCTCCGTCTATGCCCCACATAAAAGGCTGGCCGCCGTGCGCCAGCTGATCCTCGTTATCGTAGACGCCAGCCTCCTCACCATCGCCGCAATAGAAGATGAGGATGGGATACCGTTTGCCATCGTTGGCTGTAGGGTTGTATGATTTCGGGAAGTGGATGCGGAATGCCGATCCGTTGTAGATATACGATTTGTACTCGTTGGTGTTCCAGGACATCCGGACGGTACGGACCCATTTGCCGATCTTCCCGGGCGCGGGCTGGAAGGGGTTGGCGGGCGTACCGGCCGCGGCGGCGGCAATATAGGTGTATACAGAGTCCCGGGGATTCATCGCAAGCTGCGCATTCGCTTCCTGCGCCGGTAAGGCTGCGATAATGGCCATCGACAAAACAAACACATAAGCAGTGGGTTTCATCAACTTTTAGAGTTAAGCGTGATCGATATATCCCAGGCGCATATGCGCGTGGAAAATGAAGAATGCCCGAATATGCGCGAAAACTCCTAAAGAAAAATAGAATGTCGACTGTTAGCAGGATTAAGGAGAGAAGAAAAGAAGAGCGAACGACTGTGGCACAAACGTACAATTTTCTCCCGGACTACAAAAATTTTGGCAGGCCCACGGGCCGTTTCGACCGCATTTGGCGCACAAAGCCTTATTTTTGCATATGGCAGGTATATTACTGTTCGGCGCGGGCAAATCAGCTACGAGTCTTATCCGCTACCTGATCGCGGCAGCCGGTCCCCGGGGTTGGCAGCTGACCGTTGCCGATAGTAACCTGTCACTCGTTCAATCAAAGATCGGAGGCGCGGCGAACGCCCGCGCAGCGTCGCTTTCTGTCGAAGAGGAGTCCGAACGGGACCGGTTAGTCGGTACCGCCGATGTGGTCATCTCGCTGTTGCCTCCCTCCCTGCATCACCTCGTGGCGCGGTCTTGTCTCCGGGCGGGTAAACACCTGCTGACCGCGTCGTACACCGACGATTCTATCCGGGCCATGAAGCCCGATATCGACCGGAGCGGAAAGCTGTTCCTGTGTGAGATGGGGCTCGATCCCGGGATAGATCATATGAGTGCGTTACATTTCATCGACAAAGTGCGGCGGCTGGGCGAGGCGATCGTTTCCTTCCATTCGCATACCGGCGGACTGATCGCGCCGGAGAGCGATGACAATCCCTGGCACTACAAGATCAGCTGGAACCCGCGGAATGTCGTAAGAGCCGGCGCGTCGGGCGCCCGGTTCAGGGCCGACGGCCGCGTGGTCGAACGGAGTTATGCCGAACTGTTCGAGCAGACGGGGCGGATCAACCTGAAGGAAACCGGGCCCCTGGCCTGGTATCCGAACCGCGATTCACTGCCTTATATGGCCCTGTATAGTCTGGAAGGAGTCGAGACCTTTATCCGCACCACGCTGCGCTACCCCGTTTTCTGCAAAGGTTGGGCGCCGATCGTGCGTGCGGGCCTGACCGATGACGTGCAGCCCCTGAAAGACGCCGGAGGCTCGGTGTTCGCGCCCAGGGCCTTGACGATAGCCCACTGGTCCGCCCCGCTCCTCCCCTATGTGGATGAACACAATCGGAAATTGTACGAATACCTGGGTCTGTTCAGCCCCGCGCCGGTACCGGCCAATGCCCGCACGTCGGCTGATGTCCTGCAGTTCCTGTTGGAAACAAGGTTGAAGATGCGGCCCCGCGACCGCGACATGATCGTGATGCAACACGAGATCGGATGCTCGTCGGGCGCGTCCTATAAGAGTACCCTGGTCGTGAAGGGCGAGGATTCGCTGGATACCGC
The DNA here is from genome assembly GCA_035572015.1 of Puia sp. GTDB lineage: Bacteria > Bacteroidota > Bacteroidia > Chitinophagales > Chitinophagaceae > Puia. The sequence goes on from DATNBP010000026.1 coordinate 10,932, forward strand.
GATGGCGCGGACGGTAGGACTTCCCCTGGGGATTGCGGCGAAGTTGCTCCTCGATGGCAAGCTATCCCTGACCGGCTTGCAGATCCCCGTTTCCCCCGAGTTGTATGTACCTGTGTTGAAAGAACTGGAATTGCAGGGAATCGGGTTTGAAGAAGAAGGTCCCGTCGGATAGCGCTCCATCGGCCAGGAGCAGGCCGTCAATCGACTTCAACGATAAGGGTGTCGAGAATCTGATAATTGATATCCCGGAAATAGATTTTGTATTTGCCCTTTCTCAGGTAGAGCGGGTAATTGCCGGCACCTGTCGTGATGTAGGTTTGATCGGCCGGCACCAATTGCCAGGGCGCATTGTTATTGGCTTCAATCTCCTTCAGATAATAGGCCTGGACCAGGTATACCCCCTCCACCGGCGGCTTGACGATAAATTCTTTTCGCAGCCCGCCCAGGCTCAGCCAGGTTGGTCTACCATCCTTGTATTGCGATGGAGGATGGATAACCGAAAGGTCATACAGGTCCTTGTTCATGATGTTGACCGGTTCGCCGTTTACAAGAGCGATGGATGGCTCGGTCAACGGGAACTTTGCCAGGTAAGCCTGATAGACGGCCCGGCCGTATGCCGAATTGCTTTCCTCCGTCATGTCCGTTTGGTCGATGGTCAGCGGATCGATACCGGAGATCCGGCGAAAGGCCAGCGCTGTCGGGATGAACCCGTCGGGGCCGGGACGCTTGCTGATATCTGCAAACGAGGCGTGCACAAGGATCCTGGCCGCCGTATCATGTCGCAGGATATCGTAGATGTTTTCGGCGCGGATGGAGTCGCGTTGAGTGGCGCTGTGATCCGCGGCCGCAGTGTCTTCATAGGAAACCAGGGTATAGCCAAGCGACAAAGCGGTCCGGATGAGCTCCGCCGCGACAGGTTCCGCAGCATAATAGCCGGTATGCATGGTTACCCGCGTGAGCGTATGGTTGGAGAAGTTGTCCAGCATTTCCATCGCCAGGTACCGGAAGCCCTGCCGGTAAAGGCCTGACAGCAAAGAAAGGGTGAATGCCCGGTCGACGGGTTTTGCAAAAGCCTCGTTAATCATGATGACGCGGCGCGTTTTTGCCTCCAAGTGAATAAACCGCTGCGCATTGACGTGCTGAATGTCCTTCAGCCCGGATGCCGTCTTGTAAATCCGGCGGATGGCCGAATTGTCGATCGTGTCGAAGCTTTTGTCGAGGTACTGGAGGCCGGTCTCATAATCTCCCGCAAACGCAAAATACTGCGCCATTTCTTCGTAGTATCCCTTATCCGTATAAATACGGCGGAATTTGGTCTCGTCCCGGAACCCATGATATAGCGGGAAGAGATAGTGGAGGTTGTTCTTCGGCGTCAGCGTCAGGACTTCCAGACGCGGGCTGTAGCCGATGGGAGGCGTCATGCGGCAATAGTTCTTCAGGCGCTGCACCGCGGGAAACAGGTCCTGTGACTGCGCGGCCGCCGGGGCGAGGATGCAGCCGATCAGCAGCAAAAACTGATTTACGATGCGCATGAGGTGCAATAATAGGACATGGATTGTTAGTAAAACTATAAAACGGGCGCCGCCGGCCCGTACAGGACAAAATGACGCGTTACGCCCGCAGGCGGACTAGCCAGCGTTAACATATGGCGGATAATTTCTCCGTCAGGACGCTGATGCCCTGCGATGCGGGCATCTCGATCGCCGTGACATTCCGAATCCCTGACGTGTAGGGAATCTTTTTATCGATGACAAATTTCTGACTGTGGTGTGGCGCGAAGTCAACGAGGCCCGCCGCGGGATAGACCACCAGCGAGGTGCCGACCACCACGAAGATGTCGGCCGCCCGCACCAGCGGGACCGCCTCCGCGATCAGGGGGACGGGTTCCTCGAACCAAACGATATGGGGACGCAACTGCTCTCCGTCGGGTGCGAGTTGTCCCGGCAGGATGTCTTCCCGGATGTCGTAAACCAGACTTTCATCGGATTCGCTTCTCATCTTGAAAATCTCGCCGTGGAGATGGAGGACGCGGGTGCTTCCCGCCCGCTCGTGCAGGTCGTCGATATTTTGAGTAATGATCTGCACTTCAAAATCCTTTTCCAATGCGGCAAGACCGTAGTGGGCCGCATTTGGCTCGGCTTTCGCAACGTCGCGCCGCCGCATATTATAGAAATCGAGGACCAGCGCGGGGTTCTTCCGCCAGGCACGGGGGGTGGCGACTTGTGTGACGTCATAGCCTTCCCAGAGACCGTCGGAGTCGCGAAAGGTCTTTAGACCACTTTCAGCGCTGATGCCCGCGCCGGTGAGTACCACCACCTTTTTCTTCCTGGGAGCCGGTGACATGTTTGCAAAATATAAAATTCTCCCCACACGAATGGGGAGAATTGGAAGGCGATTGGATCAGGCCTGCGTTCTGGCAAGCCGGCTTCGCCGTCGCCTCCAGACGCCCCAGGCGACAGCTGCCAGGAGCCATAACGGCCACACGCTGAGGAGTCCCAGAGCAACAGAGCTGACAAAGTCCCCCCCCATCCAGGAAAGAAGACCCTATTTTTCCCCCGCCATCCCGAGCACGATCTTCCATTCCTTATCGCTGACGGGCTGCACGGAAAGCCGGCCGATGCGGACCAGGGCCATCTCCGCAAGGCGCTTCTCCGCTTTTATCCGCTCCAAACTAACGGGGCTCTTTAACTGCCGGACCGGCGCGAGGTCGACGGCGACCCAGCGATCGTCCTCCGTGGTCGGGTCCTGGTAGGCTTCCCGAACGACTTTTGCAATGCCGACGATGTCGGTGCCCTCGTTGCTGTGGTAATAGAAGACTTCGTCACCTTTTTTCATGCCGCGGAGGTGGAGGCGAGCCGCATAGTTGCGGACGCCACTCCAGCAGGTGGTTTTTTCCTTCACGAGTTGATCGAAGCTGTAGACTGAAGGTTCCGATTTGACCAGCCAATGTGCCATAACGAAGAAATTTTTTGTATATGAAATCCACCAGTTGCCGGGTCCCCGCATGTAATTCCGTTGATTACATGTAATTATGCAACTATTTATCACTCAGTGCCCGCAAGGACGTCGGCAATATGCATGGTCCTGATAGGATGCCCTTTGTGCCGGATGAAGCCGTCCAGGTGCATAAGACAGGACATGTCGGTGGAGATGATATACTCCGCGCCCGTCTGGAGCGCGTTGTTGACTTTCTGGTCGGCCATGGCGATCGAGATGGATTCAAACTTTACGGCAAAGCTACCCCCGAACCCGCAACATGTTTCGGTATCGGCCATTTCTACCAGGTCCAGACCCTTTACCCTGGACAATAACCTGCGCGGCTCGTCGCGGATCCTGCATTCGCGAAGCGCGGCACACGAGTCATGATAGGTGGCTTTCCCATAGAGGCTGGCTCCAAAGTCTTCCACCCCCAGGACGTTGACCAGGAACGAGGAAAATTCGAAGATCCGCCTGCCAAGATCGCGCACTTCATTATGAAGCGAGGAGTTATCGAAAAGCGTCGAATAGTAATTGCGGACGAAACCAACGCAACTGGCGCTGGGCGCAACGACGTAATCGGCGCCCGCAAAGTCCTTCAGGAATTTGGAACAGACATCGCGGGCTTCGTTCCGGAACCCGGCATTGTAGGCCGGCTGGCCGCAGCAGGTCTGACCGGTATTGTACTTTACTTCCACGCCGGCGGTTTCCAGCACCTTCACCATGTTGAAGGCGGTCTGCGGATAGAGCTGATCCACGAAACACGGTATGAATAGCTGAATAGTCACTACAACGTTGTTTGGAGCGATATCATTTTTAGCGCAGTCACCGCCGCTTCCTGGCCTTTGTGGCCATGTTTGCCGCCGATCCGCTCATCCGCCTGGGCCTGAGCATCCACGGTGAGGACGCCGAAAATGGTCGGCAACGGCAGGGTCATGTTCAAATGCAGCACACCGTCCGTTACGGCGCGACATACGTATTCGAAATGCGGCGTGTCTCCCCTGAGGACGCAGCCCAGCGCGATAAAAGCCCGGGGACGGTCGTCCTTGTATTTATGTGCATTCCAGTAGGCGCGGACCGCATAAGGGATCTCGAATGCACCCGGGACCGTAACCACCCGGAACGGGACACCCGCCTTTTGCAAGACTTCCACGCACCCCCTTTCCAGTTCGCTCACCACCCGATCGTTCCATTCGGTCCGAACGACGACGACCACCGCACCTGTCAGATGCGGGATCTCGGCAGCCGTTTTTAATAAATTGCTCTTGTCGACCTCAGCCATGAAATTGCCGTTTATTATAACGCTCCAAGCCGGGCAAGGTACTTATCGATCTCGGCCCCCCGCTGCGAATTCGGATATTTATCCTTTATCAGGCGGTACATGGCGATCGCATCCTGCGTCTTACCCATGCTTTCGAACAAATATCCCGAACGAAAAAGATATTCCGGCGAGAAGAGCTCGTCCTTCTCATAATAGGTGCCGGCCTTTTTGTATTGCTCGGCAGCCTCTTCCTTCTTGTTCAGTTCCGAATAGGCGTCGCCGAGCAGGCCATAATCCCGCTCCTGAAGCAGCTGAACCGAAGTGGTGAAATCCTTCAGGTATTTGACGGCATTGTTGAAGTCGCCCATTTTCATGTAGCAGCTTCCCGCATAGAAGGTGGCCAGATTGGCAGCCTTGGTACCGCCATACCGCGAAATAACCTTCAGAAAACCATAGTTGATATTGTCGCCGTTCAGCGCAAGGCGGGCGGAATCCATCCGGTAGTATTCCTCGGCGCGGAACATCGCTTCCGTCGCATGTTGTTCGTTCGGTTCCTTGATAAAATTCCGGTAGCCGAAATAGCCGGCGATCAGCACAACGATGACCGCCAGAACGATGGAAGCCTGTTTTCCGTAGCTGTCCCACAGGTTCCGGAGCTCGGCGACGGGATTCCTTTCTTCCTCAAGGTGTGCGGGACGTTTGATCTCTGACATCGGTTAGATTATTGATTTAGCTTTTAATATTGAAAGTTGAATTTCCATTTCTTCAGTCGGTGATGAACGGATAGTTCTTGTCCAGGTAAACGTCCTTCAGCACTTCCGAATCATCGGGCCAGGGAGATTCTTCCGCAAATTTTACTGCTTCGGCGACCGTCTTATTCACGCGCTCATTGATGGCGTCGATCTCCTCCTGAGTGGCGAATTTCTTGCTCATGATCGTCTGCAGCACCAATTGGATCGGGTCCTTGGCCTTGTATTCATCGACCTCTTCCTTGGTACGGTATTTTTGCGGGTCGGAAATGGAATGACCCTTGTACCGGTAGGTCTTGATCTCGAGGAGCGTCGGGCCGTCACCCTGCCTGGCGCGTTTGATCGCGCGGGTCACCGCGTCATGTACGGCTTCCGCGCTCATCCCATCGATGGAATCCGCAGGCATTTCGTACGCATCGGCGAGCTTGTAGATATCGACTACATTGGAGGTACGCTCGACCGACGTGCCCATCGCATAGTTGTTATTTTCGCAAATAAAGACAACCGGAAGTTTCCACAACATCGCGAGATTGAAAACCTCATGCAGCATACCCTGGCGGGCGGCACCGTCCCCGAAAAAAGTGAGCACGGCATTATCCGTTCCCTTGTACTTTTCAGCAAAGGCCAATCCGGCCCCCGTGCCGATCTGGGCGCCGACGATGCCGTGGCCGCCAAAGAACTTCACGTCGACGCCGAAAAAGTGCATGCTGCCGCCTTTTCCCTTCGCGGCCCCGGTAGCCTTGCCGTACAATTCAGCCATACAGGCATTGGCGTGTACGCCTTTTGCAAGCGCGAGACCATGGTCCCGGTAGGCGGTAATAAAGGGATCTTCGGGCCGGGTGGCCGTCATACAGCCGGCCGCGATCGCTTCCTGACCGACATAGGCGTGGAAAAAGCCGCGGATCTTGCCTTCCATTTTGTACTTCTCTTCGGCGGTCAGCTCAAACTGCCTGATCAGCTGCATCAGTTCGTACCAGTAGAGGTAGGTCTCTTTTGAAAACTTGGTGGTAGCCACTATGTTGTGATATTTTGATATACCGGTTCCACCCCTGGCCGGAGGGGCTGGAATCGCGGGTGCAAATATACGGCGAAAACCCAATCAGGGGACAAGATCGTCGAATATGAATTTTTCAGGCTTTGGAAGGGGTTTCCTGGGCATCATGTCCGGCCGCATCGCCGTGTTGTATACGAAAGCGGCCATGATCAGCGCGGATTGACGGAGATCATCCATAACCAGGTGGTCGTAGTTGTCCTGGTTGCTGTGATGTGTCCGGGTTTCGTAGTCGATGGGGTCCTGGATGAACTGGAAACCGGGGATGCCTACGGCGTCGAAGCCGAGGTGGTCGGTGGAACCCGTGTTGTGGAGGGTGACCGTTGACGCACCCAGATCGTTGAACGGTACCAGCCATTTCCGGAATATAGCAGCCGCCCCTTCATTGCCCTGGGCGAAGATCCCCCGGATGCGGCCCGAGCCGTTGTCCAGGTTGTAATAGGCGGAGACTTTGGCCTGTTCGGGCTTTAGCTTCATGTCCGCCGGGTCGCCGAAGTGGTTCTTGACGTAGTGAAACGATCCCAGCAAGCCCTGTTCCTCGCCATCCCAGAGTGCGATGCGGATCGTCCGTTTCGGGTGAATGCCCAGGGATTGAAGGATCCGGACGGCTTCGAGGGCGACGATGCAGCCCGCGCCGTTATCGGTCGCACCCGTTGCGGCGGACCAGGAATCGAGGTGACCGCCCAGCATGACGATCTCCGACTTGAGCGCCGGGTCCGTGCCCGGAATCTCGGCTACTACATTGTGCCCGTCGAGGTCCTGGTCATAGAGCCGGGTATCACTCTGCAGTTCCAGGGTAACGGAATGACCGTCCTCCGTCAGACGTTGCAGACGCAGGAAGTCTTCTCGCGATACCTGAAGCGCCGGCAGTTCCGGCTGATCTTTTTTGCGGTAGCCAATGAAATTTTGGACAAATACCGTACCGTCGCGGCCACCGCCGTCGCGCAACATGGCCAGGGCGCCGCTTTTCCGCAACATATTAGATACAGCCACCATTTTCACAAACATTGGGAGTAAACCTGATACTTCCTCCTTGCTCATCATATAGGTATCGCCGAGGAAGGCGAGAGCGCTGTCAGTAAACCGTTCCGCATCGGGTGTAAACCGGGGATGATTGACAGTGTCCCGATCGGCGATCAGCAGGATTTTCCCCTTCATTTGGGAAATGTGCGCGGAGACCCATCCTGAATCCATTTTTTCGACAAGAAAAGTATTGGCCGTGATCGGGCCGTTCGTGCTGCCGCTCCAGGGGATCGCGTAGGCAATCAGCGGACTATAGTAAGGCGTCCGCATGGAAAGGCTGGTCTTTTCGGCAGCCCATCCATAACCGAATTTGCCCCATGGCTCGATCGCCGCCTTGCTGAGTCCCCAGCTCTTCAGCGTCTCTACGATCCACTCGGCGGCATGATGCCAGCCCGGTGAATTCGTGAGGCGGGGGCCTGCGACATCCGTCAGTTCGTGCGCGATCCAGGGCACCCGCGAATGGTGGAGCGCCTCTTCCCGGATGCGGGCAAGGGTCGTCGTATCGAGCTTCCCGGGATTTTCTTCCTGGGCGCCTGCCAGGACGGGGAGCAGAATGGCCATCAGCAGGACCAGGGCGGAAAATTTCCTCATTGCAGCGTTGTTTAGGCTGAAAGGTAATTATTTTGCGGGGAATTAGAAGCTGTTGCTCCGTATAAAGGATATATCTATCGTTCAGTTCAGGAACTATTCCCGGGCCGGTTTCCGGTTTTCCGAAAGGATCGTCGGGATTTGCGGCAGGAACGGGGTCGGCAAAACCAACCTGCTGGATGCGCTCTACTACCTCTGCTTTACCCGGAGCTATTTTTCCAGATCCGATCAGGTCAATGTACAGACCGGTCAGGCCGGCTTCCGGTTGGAGGGTCATTTCAGTGTCGGCGGGAAGGAAGCCGATATCGTCTGTGTCCTCCGGGAAAACGGCAAAAAGGAATTCCAGGTGGACGGAGAAGCTTACGAGAAGCTGAGCCACCATATCGGCAGATTTCCCTGCGTGATCATCGCGCCGGACGATATTCAGATCGTAACCGGCGCCAGCGAAGAGCGACGCCGATTCCTCGATGCCTTGCTGTCCCAGCTCGACCCGGGCTATTTGCAGGCACTCATTGAATATAACCGGGTGTTGTTGCAGCGCAACAGTTTCCTGAAATCGCTGGCGGAGGGAAAAGTGACCGACAGAAGCCTGCTCGAGGTATACGACGCGCAACTCGTCCGGCCGGGAATGCGCATTTTTGAAGAACGCCGACGGTTCCTACAGGATTTTTTGCCCCTTGCCGGCAAATACTATAGTCAAATAGCAGGCGCGGAAGAGGCGATATCGCTTTCCTATGAGAGTCAGTTGCACTTCGGGCCATTCCCCCAATTGCTTGCCCAGCGACTGGACCGGGACCTTTTCCTTCAGCGGACGGGCAGCGGGCCTCACCGGGACGATATCGGCTTGTTGTTTGCCGGCCTGCCTTTTAAAACGATGGCCTCGCAGGGTCAGCGCAAAAGCCTCCTTTTTGCTTTGCGGCTCGCCGAATATGACACCTTACGCCGGGCCAAAGGGTATGCGCCCCTGCTGCTGCTGGATGATGTATTTGAAAAGCTGGATGAGTTCCGGATGCGCAACTTATTAGACCGCGTGGCCTCGCAGGGCGAGGGCCAGATCTTTATCACCGATACGCATGCCGGGCGGATCAGGGAGCAGCTCGAGAGCCTTTCAGTGCCTTTTCAGATCATTACGCTCTAGCCTTTGGAAGCAGCTTTTTTTTACCAGCGGCACCGCTGATCTGCCCAAAAAAAACCTATATTTACTCACACACATCGACAAAAACTCCTCGAAAATCTGATTGCCATGCCTTCCGACCTTGAGACTTCTATACGACAGCTGGAAGAAACAAATAACCCCGAACAAGCCTATTTTTCCTACTCGGTGGATGAGAGCGGGGAATATGGCTTGATCAAAGCGAACAAAGAAGGGCTCCGGCTCTATGCAGTCGATCTGCTGAAGAAATCCCTTGAAATGGAGGTTGAACCGCCTGAAGAACAGCCCTTGTTCTTCAGCCCGCATGACTGGATGTTCAGCGAAACCGGATATAATCTGATTGCGGGCGTCTTGCCTCAATACGCGTCCCGGCAGCAAATTCTCAACGGCAGCGGGAAAGCGGTCGTTCCGCCCAGGGCACGGCGGGGAAGGAGCCCGGCATTATATTTCGTCATTATGTGCATAACCGGCGCCCTCCTGATGCTGGCAACTCTCAAAGCATTTCCTAACTTGCGCCAATGGGTGAACATTCGTTAGGTGACGCGTTGCGGTCTTTTCTGCACCAAAGCCAGCTGAAAGGATCGATCCAGGCGCTGCAAATCGGCGAAGTCTGGGAAAAGATCATGGGAAAGACGGTCGCCAGGTATACGGACAAAATCCGGATCCATGGTCATACCCTGTATATCGAGACAGCGGTTGCGCCATTGCGCCAGGAACTCCTGTATCAGAAAGAGGCCATTCTCAGGCGAGTGAATGAAGCACTCGGGGAAGCCGTGATCCGGGAAGTCGTCGTCAAATAGGCTTCCCCACGCGTGGTCCCTGGCACTCCGGAGCGTCATCGGGCGAGTCTCACCCGGGGATCTATCATGCCATACAAGAGGTCGGACAGAAGCCCGACCATGATGAAAAAGAAGGAGGTGATCAGCACCGAACCCATGACCACGGGGAAGTCCAGGTTTTCCAACGCATCGACGGTGACCTTCCCTATCCCTTTCCAGCCAAAGATCGTCTCGACGAAAAAAGCGCCGGCCAGCAACTCGGCGAACCAGCCGGTTATGGCGGTGATCACGGGATTCAGCGCATTCCGGAGGCCATGTTTCCAGACCACTGTACGTGCGGACAGTCCCTTGGCATAGGCCGTACGGATATAGTCCTGGCTCAGGACGTCGAGCAGGGCGCCGCGGGTCAGCTGCGCAATGATGGCGAGCGGCCTGATCCCCAACGTGAAAGCAGGCAAAATGAGGTTGCGCAGTTCGATATGCCGCCCGGTGAACGGATCGGTGTCGATCAGGCTGCCTGTCATATGAAGGCCGGTCCAGTCGCTGAAGACAAATCCAAACAGATAGGCAATGACGATGCCCATGAAGAACGATGGCGCGGAGATGCCGATCACGCTCAGGAAAATCGAAGAGGTGTCCAACCAGGTGTCTTTCCGGATCGCCGCGAATACGCCGAGCGCGATGCCCACGATCGTCGCCAGGATCATCGCGGCTGTGGCCAGCAGGATCGTGCCGGGCAAAGCCTCCATCAGGATGTCCCAAACCTCCCGCCTGGACTGGTAAGACCGCCGCAGATAGGGCCATTTCAGGGCCAGACAGGTCTCCCCTCCGATAAAGATGCCCTTGAGGCCTTTTTCCCTGATCCCTTCTCTCGTATGGATGGCGATCGGGGAAATATCGTCGAGATAAAAAACGAACTGCTTCCATTTGGGCTGGTCGAGGTAGAGTTCCTTGCGGATATTGTCCTGGGTAGCCGCATCCGCACGCTGTCCGATCACCAGCCGGGTAGGATCGCCGAAACCCTGGAATAGAAAAAAGACCGCCACTACTACGCCGAGTAGCACCAGCATTCCATAAGTCATTCTTCTGATCAGGTAGCGCAACATCCGGCGGAAGCTTTATTGTGAAGGCAGCTCGTTGACAGCCGGGATCGCACGATCGAAATCGGCATAACTCCACTTATGCAGGATCGTCCCGCCTTTGAGCAGGAAAAGTGTGGGATTCGCCCGGGCAGCGGTCTTGATCGCGATGGCATCGCACTTCAGAACCGTCACTTCGCCGGCCAAACCCTGGCGCCTCACCCATTCCATCATATCTTCATAACCTGCCGTGATAAAACAGACGGGGATCGCCTTCGCCCTGGCCATCGCCAGGATGACACTGAGTTCCTTGTTCCAGGACGGATGGAAGTCCTGCGCTTCTTTCATGAATATAAAGAGTTTAAAGCCCCTGGCACCCAGCACGGCGTCGGTCGTGTCGGCGCCAGGACCTGTAGTCAGGTGAAAATCCTTGATGGCGGCCTCCGCGTTACCCTTGCGGACCAGCCGGTCGTACCGGGTGACAAAATGATAGCTGTCGTTGAAGTCAGCCGGAAAGTGAGTGGCGTCGAACTCAATCTTTTTGCCCCCTCTTTCATAGACCAGCGTGATGACAGTGCTGTCCTGTACGGCGCCCGGCGGCGGTCGCATCGCTTGCGGGATATTGGTGCCCGGCTTGTAAGGGAGACAATCTACGACCGGAAGGTGGACCAGCACATACCATTGAAATATAAAGGCAAAGATGGTGGCGCCGGTTATGATTGCCGTTGCCCCGGCGCCCGGCAGGACCGGCCGTATCATGTTGCGGCACCGGAACAGGAACAGGACCAGCACCAGCAGGATGATATCCTTTGCAAAAGACTGGCCCGCGGTCAGGGGTATGCAGTCGCCGAAACAACCGCATTCCCGGACTTTTCCCGACAGGAAGGCGTAGCCGGTGAGGAAGGTAAAGAACACGATCAGGACCAGGAGCAGCCAACTGAATAACCGGATCCGCCAACCCAGGAGAAGGGCGACTCCGGCGATGATCTCGAAGACGATCATCAGTATGGAAAAGGCCAGTGTCAGGTGATCCAGGAAATGGAAATTCCAAACCTCGAAGAATTCCTGCATCTTGTAGCTCAGTCCCAGCGGGTCGTCGGCTTTGACCAAACCGGAAAAGATAAAAAGGACGCCAACCAGGACGCGGGCGATTGCAACGAGGATTTTCATGACGGGATCATTTATGCAGGGTGTTTGCCTTCTCCGATCAGGATGAGGGCAAACAGGGAATAATTAACGATATCGATGAAATTGGAATCGATGCCTTCGCTGATCAGGGTGGATCCGTCATTGGCTACGATCTGCCGGACCCGAAGGATCTTCATGAGGATAAGATCCGCGAAGCTTTCCTGGCTCATTTCCCGCCACGCTTCCCCGTAATCGTGATTCTTGTCCAGCATCACGCGCCTGGCGATTGCGGCCTTTTCGTCGTACAGCCTGGCAGCGGTTCCCGGGTCGACATCCTCTCCGCCGTCAGCGCCAAGAGAAAGCTGGATGAGCCCGATGACCCCATAATTGACCATAGCCATGAATTCGCCTTCCTTGTCCTCCCCCACCCGCTGCTGCGGGGTTTCCTGCAGCGTCCTGATCCGCCGGGCTTTGATGTAGAGCTGATCGGCTATTGAAATGGTGCGCAACACGCGCCAGGAAGTGCCGTAATCCCGCGTTTTTTTCAAAAAGATATTCCGGCACCTTTCCAGTGCCTGGTCATACTGCCGTTCGGTACCTTTCACGGGGGCTGATTTCTCCATTATGGTTTTATTGTTGAATTTTGAGCCACTGATCGGGATTTGTAAAGGTAAAGATAAAAAGACAGCGATATGTTCACACTCAATGCCCGCGGGAAATTATTAACCATCGATCAACCGGTGCTGATGGGGGTGCTCAACCGGACACAGGAGTCATTCTACGGCGGTAGTCGCTTCATGAACGACGACGAATTGTTACGGCGGGGCGAAAAAATGATAACTGAAGGTGCGGACTGGTTGGATGTCGGCGGTCAAAGTACCCGCCCGGGAGCGGAATTGGTCGGCGTGGAGGAAGAATTGCGGAGGGTGATCCGTGCAATTGAATTGCTGCACCGGGAATGGCCGCAACTACCCCTGTCGGTGGATACCTGGCATGCCCGGGTTGCGGAAGAAGCCGTCGAGGCCGGTGCATCGATCGTCAACGATGTTAGCGGCGGCGGAATGGATCCGGCCATGCTCGGGACTGTGGCGCGCCTGCAGGCGCCCTTTGTCTGCATGCACATGAAAGGATTGCCGGCCACCATGAATAAAGAAGCTCACTATGACAACGTTGTCGGCGAAGTCCTGGATTTCTTTATCCGGCAACTGGAGACCTGCCGCCTCGCGGGAATTCACGACGTCATCCTCGATCCGGGGTGGGGTTTTGCAAAGACCGCGGCGCACAATTTCCAGCTGCTGCACGGATTGTCCCTGCTGCGGATCTGCGGCCGGCCAATGATGCTGGGGCTTTCGCGCAAATCCACTATTTACAGGACGCTCGGGGTGGGTCCTGCCGAGGCGCTGAACGGCACTACAGTGCTGCATACGATCGGGCTATTGAACGGGGCAGACATCCTCAGGGTTCACGATCCCAGGGAAGCGCGCGAAGCCATCCGGCTCCTGGCTGCCTACCGCGAGGCACAACAAAAAACGCGTTGACCGGGTCAACGCGTTTCCAAACGATTAGTCGGAATGGTCCTAGTGTCTTGGAGCCGGCACCGGAACTGCGGGGCGCGCGCCGGGCCGCATCGGGATCGGTCCGCGCGGGAAGTTGGGCGCCGTCGGCATACCCGGGCGTGGCTTCGGAGCGGGCGGTGCGTCCCTGACGCTATCGACCGCGATGTCGAAGATCAGGTTTTCGAACGGCGTATGGCCGGGTCCCGGCTGCTGGTCATAGGCCAGGAACGCAGGGATATAGAGCGTCCCTTTTCCGCCTTCATGGAAGAGTTTCAGCCCATCGTCCCAGCCCTGGATCACGGCATGTTGACCGATCACGAACTTCAGCGGTTCGTTCGCGGGTGCCGTCATGTTGGACTGAAATACTTTTCCGGAAGGCATCAACTTTCCCGTAAACCGGATAAATACCTCTTTGCCGCTGTCCACCCGGGGCCCGTTGCCGGGGTCTTTCACGACGACATAGGTTCCCAGCTCCGTCTTCGTCGCGTGAATATTGCTGTCGGCAAGGTATTTCTCCACATCCCTGATCTCCTTATCCTTTTGCTTGTCCAGCTCCGTCTTACGGTCTGCCATCAACAGGTCCTGGGTGGGGAATATATCAAGGATCTTCATCGTGATCGTAATGTTGTCCTTTTTCTTCATGAAGGCAGGAAGCTGTCCGCCGTTGTGCCGCCTGATGGTATCGCCGGAAAGGACGGTGATGGCGCTGTCACCCTTGCGCATCAGGGTCAGGATCTCCGTCGGGCTGTAGATCGGCCGGGGACTGTCCACGCGAAGATAGTAGGGAACGCTGCCATAAGTGCTCATAAAAACTGAGTCGCGCACTTTCTGCAAAATTTCCATCTTCACGAATTCGTCCTTTTTCGCAACCGGGCCCTTGCCATCCGAAAAGATCTTATACCGCAACCCACTCTGGGTTCTCTTAAAGCCTGAATTATTACAGGCCACCGCTCCCAGCAGCGCCAGGCTAATCATCAAATACGACGAGATGGTTTTCATTCTCATGAAATTATTGAAGTTGTGAGGAATTTTCTTTAAGTGCATCGACAAAGCGCTGGACGGTGGCTTCCAGCGTTTCGGTGCTTCTGCCGCCGGCCGCATTGACGTGGCCGCCGCCTTCGAAATATTTGCGTGCAAACACGTTGACATCGAAGTCGCCCTTGCTACGGAAAGAGCATTTTACTTCTTCGTCACGGTCGATGATCAGCGCAGCCATCCGGATACCTTGTATGGACAACGGATAATTGACAAGTCCTTCCGTGTCCCCCGTCTTGATCTCATAGCGGACCAGGTCCTTCCAGGGAACCGCGATGAGCGCGGCGTTGTGCTCGTAGAACACTTCCATACGGTTTTGCAGTACAAATCCCGTAAAACGGAGCTTATTTTCGAGGAAATTATCAAACAGATGTTCGTGGATCAGTGTATGGTTCAACCCGGTATCCTTGAGGGCCGCCACCATCCGGTGAACTGCGGCGGAGGCGCCCGGAAAGCGAAATGACCCCGTGTCGCTCATGACGCCCGCATACAGGCAGGCGGCCATGTCAAGATCGATGACGGCGGCATGACCCGAGTCCACGATCAAATCGTAGACCATTTCGCTGGTCGAGCTTTTTCCCGTGTCGCTGATGCCGTAGTCGAACCAATTTGCTTCCGGCTGCTGGTGATGATCGATCAGTACCCGGGTCGCGTCCGTGTTCCGAAGCCGCTGCGCCATATGCCGGGTTCGGGATAAGGTGTTGAAATCCAGGCAGAATAGCCATTCCGCCTTGTCCAAAACGGAAACTGCCTTTTCGGAATTGAATTCATAATCGATGACGCCGCCGCAGCCCGGCATCCACTTGAGCCATTCGGCCCAGTTCGTGGGAGAAATGACGGTAACCTCATGTCCGAGATGGCGAAGAAAATGAAAGAGACCAAGCGAAGATCCCATGGCATCCGCGTCGGGCTTCTGATGCATGACAATCACGACATTCCGCGGCTGGCTCAATAAAGGGTATATTTCTTCGATGGGGGACATGCTAAAATGGCTGCAAAGTTGCAGAATTAAATCCCAACTCCCAAGTAAAAGTTCTTTGGGAACAATGTACTACATTTGCGAGCCAAAAAAGCAGGAATTATGACCAATCGAACCTTCACCATGATCAAGCCGGATGCTTTCGCCAAAGGGCATTCCGGGGCCATCATCGACCAGATCCAAAAAAGCGGCTTTGCTCTTGTTGCACTGAAACTCACCCGGCTATCCCGGGAAAAAGCCGGAGAATTTTATGCCGTCCATAAAGCACGGCCATTTTATGGTGAACTGGTGGATTTCATGAGTAGCGGTCCCATCATTGCGGCGATCCTCGAGAAGGAAAACGCCGTCGCCGATTTCCGGAAGCTGATCGGGGCAACCGATCCCGCCAAGGCGGACGCCGGTACGATCCGGAAGCTTTATGCGGCTTCGGTCGGCGAAAACGCCATCCATGGCAGCGACAGCGACGAGAACGCCCGCATTGAAAGCGATTTCTTTTTCAGCAGCCTGGAAAGGGTCTAGTTCTTGTCGAAGACCGGTTCCACGGTATATCCTTCTTTTCTCAGGAGTTCGATCACACCTTTCTTTCCCGGCAGGTGACCCGCGCCGACGGCGATCAGTAACGATTTGCCCGGAAGCAGCGTGTCGAGTTCCCGCGCCCACTTCCGGTTCCGGTTATACAGCAGCATGTCCATGTATTTCTCCATGCCGGGATCGTCTTTTTCACTCAGCGCTTCGATGCCGTCAAGATCCTGGTTCCTGTATAGGCCCGCGAGTTGTTGGGTGATCTTTTTGTTCTGATCCGCGCTGTCGATATAATCGACCAGTTCCTTCGCCTGCTTTTTGTAAGGAATACTATCGAACAGACCGGCCTGGAATGCCGCCGTCTCAAGCCCGTTGATCGGCTTTTTGGGCGTCTGCCTGTCCATTTCCTTCATGATCCGCATTTCCATTCCGTCGGTGG
>DATNBP010000027.1:0-25721 GCA_035572015.1 Puia sp.
CGGTTGCGGCCGCTGTGGATCTCGATCCCGATCTGGGTGCGGTCTTTCGGATCGGCGTAGGCGAGATCATCGACCGGGGCGGGACCGTCTTCAAGCGTGATGCCGCCCGCGGCTATTTTGTCGAAGTCGGCCTTGTTGAGGGGTTTGTCGAGGGTGACGTGATAGATCTTCCTGATCTGGTGGCTGGGATGCGCGAGTTTCTGCGCGAGGTCGCCGTCGTTGGTAAACAGCAGCACCCCCGACGTGTTGCGGTCCAGCCGGCCGACGGGAAAGACGCGTTCGGTCGTGGCGTTCCTGATCAGATCGACGACGGTCCGGCGGCCCTGGGGATCGTCGGTCGTTGTTATATAGTCCTTTGGTTTGTTGAGGAGGATATAAACGAGGTTATGCGAGATCGTTATCTTTTTGCCCCCCACCTTGATGGTGTCGGAGGGGTGGACTTTGGTGCCGGGCTCCGTGACGAGCTGGCCGTTGACGGTCACCTTGCCCTGGCGGACGAGTTCCGCTGCGTCGCGGCGGGAGCAGATGCCGCCGTGCGCAATAAATTTGTTAAGCGGCATGGTTTCACCGGTAGGGGGCGCGGGCCGGGCGGGGGAAGGGTTAGTGCGCGTGCGGGGTGGAGCCGGGACGGCGCGGGATGGGTTCGCGGCGGCGAGGGGTGGGTTCGGGACGGCGCGGGATGGAGTCGCGGCGGCGAGGGGTGGGTTCGGGACGGCGCGGGACTGGCGGCGGTCTTCGAAGTGTTTCCGGATGGCCTCTTCCCGCTCTTTCTTGGCGGCCTTTTTCTCCTGGCGCAACTCCTCCTTTACGGCGCTGTTGCGTTTCTTATTATAGAATTTGCTGAAATTGTCGGTCTTGCGTTTCCCGAGAGTGGGACGCTCCCCGCCGGAGGAATGCTTTTTCATGATTGCGAATTTGCTGTTTTACAACAGTATTGAGGTGCGAAGGTAGCATAAAAAAAGCAAAAGGGGGGCGGAAGAACGATCAGGTCGTTCTCCCGCTGTAGGTACCATGACCCTGCCAGGGGCCGCCGAACCGGTGGTGGCCCATCTGCTGAAATTTATTGAGTTGTTCGGGCGTAAGGATCGATTTCAGGTTGTCCCTGCGCGACGCCATGAGCACCTCCATTTGTGCCCGTTTTTCCCGGGGCAACAGGTTGTCGTTCTCATGGATGGCGCGGGCTTTGCCGCGGAAGTCCTCCCGGCCTGTCTTGAGGCGGGCCACCTGGTCATCGCTCAGGTTGAGGTTGAGGCGAAGACGCTCCAGCCGGGCCGCCGCCCGGATCCGGGCGTTGTCTTGGCGCTGTTTGCGGTGCGCGGCCATGGCTGACTTTTGCTGCGGTGTCAGAAGCGACCGCATTTTTGTCTTTCGGTCTTTTTCCAGTGCGAGGAGAGCGTCCTTGTATTATCGCAGCGTGATGTTGTCCTGCCTGAAGAGGTCCTCGCGTTTTTGCCGGAAGTCTTTGTTGACCGCCATGGCTTGTTGGCGCTGCTCAGGCGTATAGCGGATAAAGTTGTGGTGGCGGCGGTCGAAACGGCGGCCGCGGGCGAAACGGTCGGATCGGTCGAAACGGCCGGCCTGGTCGTCCCGGTCGATTCCGTTGGCATGGGAGCTTTCGGCACGGTTGTAGTGATGGCTAATCAGGCTATCGGGGCCACCGACGCGATTATTCCAATGGTGGTGCATCGGATGCTGATGGGTGGAATCGGCGGGCAGATCGTGGCCTGCCGTCTGCGCATGGGCTGCCCAGCCGAGGAACAAGGCTAGACATCTACCGATTGTGCGGTTGGGGGATGAACGGGTAGGTAAGGAAGAAAATCCCCATTTTTTGTGGTGAATGCGCAGCGGAGCAGAGCGGGGTAATTTTAATATGTTTCATGTATGACTGTCTCCAAAATGGGTGGCCGGGCGTTCATCCTCGTGGTGATCCTTTTTTTCGCGAAGACCTCTTACGGGTATTCTATACTCGCCCATGAGGCCCTGATCGATTCCTGCTGGGCAAGCACCATCCGGCCGCTTCTTTTGGCCAAATTTCCGGGGTCGACTCCGGCGGACTTGAAAAAGGCGCACGCGTATGCATACGGCGGGGCCATAGCGCCGGACATCGGCTATTTTCCTTTCGGAAGTCCATTTTTTACCAACCTGGTCCACTACGTCAGGAGCGGAGATTTTGTAGACGCCCTGCTTGCCGACGCGCGGGATATCGACGAATATGCGTTTGCGCTTGGGTTCCTGAGTCACTACATGGCGGATAAATACGGTCATTCTTTGGCCACCAACAAATCCGTTCCGATGCTATATCCCAAGGAGCGGGAGAAATTCGGGAATGTCGTGACGTATGAAGAGAACCATATTTCCCACAAGCGCGTGGAGTTCGGGTTCGATGTGATGCAGACGGTGGAGGGCGATTATACGAAGATCGCCTATCATGACTTTATAGGGTTTGAGATTTCGGACGGGTTGCTGGCAAGGGCTTTCACCGAAGTGTACGGCCTGGATATACACAAAGTCTTTCCGGTCTTTTCCCTTTCTTCGGCGATGTTGAGGTGGTCGTTCAAACGTTTCTTCCCGATGCTGACCGGGACGGCCTGGATCCTGAAAAAGAATCAGCTGAAGAAAGCTCACCCGGCCAACGACTACCGCTGGGCCGGAAGGAAAGGCTACAGGGCTAACGTCTTCTCGGGTGTGTTCGCCTTGCTGGTCACGGTCATTCCCAAGATCGGCCCCTTGCGGGCGATGAAATTCAGGACGCCGGGGCCGGCGGTGGCGAAACTTTATTACTCCAGTTTCGACACGATCGTCACCAGATACACCGCCGCGCTGCGAGCCTGTCGCGCCGGCACCAGCCGGCTGCCAAACGTCGATTATGATACCGGTAACTTCACCACGCCCGGAGAGTATGGTATGGCGGATAGAAACTATGACAAATTGGTTGTCCGGCTGAAAAAAAATAAGTTCAGGCGGTTGAATGACGAACTGAGGGAGAATATCGAAGAGTTTTATTCCCGACGGAACGCGCCGGCGGACGCGAAGGGCAACAGGTCCTGGGTCAAAACGGAGGCGGCGTTGCAGCAGCTAGAGGTGGCGAAGGCCGGGGAGACGAGGTAGGCTCCGGCGAGGATCGGGGGGCGCGCTGAGGCGGGGCGACGATCGGCCCGGCTCCCCTAAGCCTTGTTGGCGAGCTGGCCGCAGGCGGCGTCGATGTCCTTTCCGCGGCTGCGGCGAAGGCGCGCGTTGACGCGGTTCTTTTCGAGATGGGACATGAATTGATGGATGGCCTGCTCGTCGGGTTTGGAAAAACGGGCCTGGTCGATCGGGTTGTACTCGATGATATTGACCAGATCGGCGGGCACCTGCCGGAAGATCCTGACGAGCTCGTCGGCATCCTGGCGGCTGTCGTTGAAATCCTTGAAGAGAATATATTCGAAGGTGATCTCGTTGCCGGTCATTTGGTAAAAATGATTCAGCGCATCGATGAGGGCCTTGATGTTATTGGTCTCATTGATGGGCATGATCTCGTTGCGCTTCTTGTCGTTGGCGGCATGAAGCGAGAGCGCCAGTTTGAATTTGACCTGGTCGTCACCGAGTTGACGGATCATTTTGGCGACGCCCGCCGTCGAGACGGTGATGCGCCGCGGGCTCATGGCGAGTCCGTCGGGGGAGGTGATCCGATCGATGGCCCGCAAGACGTTCTTATAGTTGAGCAAGGGTTCGCCCATCCCCATAAAGACGATATTGGTCAATTTTTTTTCGTATGCTTTTTCGCTTTGCTGGTTGATGAGCACGACTTCGTCGTAGATCTCGTCGAATTCCAGGTTGCGTTCCCGTTTCATATAGCCGGTCGCGCAGAACTTGCAGCTCAGCGAGCACCCGATCTGCGAAGAGACACAGGCCGTCTTGCGTTCGTCGGTCGGGATCAGCACCCCTTCGACCAGATGACCGTCAGCGGTGCGGAAGCGGCTCTTGATCGTTCCATCGGAGCTGTATTGGGTCGCATCCACGCGAAGGGCGGGGAAGCTGAAGGTCTCCGCCAGTTGCTGGCGGAGCGGCTTGCTCAGGTTCGTCATGTCTTCGAAACTGTGGGCATGTTTCTGCCAGAGCCACTCGTAGACTTGTCTCGCGCGAAATTTCTTCTCGCCGAGGGTCTCGAAATACGTTTCGATCTCCGCGAAGTTGAGGTTCCTGATATTCTGCTTCACTTCCATGGGGGCGCAAAGATACGACAAATCAGGCGCACGCGAGGGCTGTATCGAAAACGGACAGCCCTGTATTGAAAACGGACGGGGCCCGGGCGTCGGCGACGCATTAATAATTGGTAGTCAAGTCATTGTGAAGCAGGTTGGTAAAAACGGGCTGCTTTCTCCCGTCATCCTTGTTTCTGCGCGATCACGACGCGCCATTTATTGTTATAGACGATATGTCCGTCGTCGCGGGTAAAGGGCGGCAGGCTGGCGGTGACCGCGGCGGCAACCTTGTCGTAGCCCACCCCGTCGATCGCCTTTGCGGAAGGACCGGCGGAGAGCAGGCCGCGCAGAAGTGTGGCCACATCGGGATAGTCCCATGTCGAATCGACGTCGGCGGTGGAAAGAATGGTGAAGCCGGAGATTTCGAGGGTACGTTCGAGCAGGTGCTGTTCGGAGAGCGCGAAGGGGCCCGGCGTGCCCGGTGGCGGCGGAGGAAGTAACCGACCCATGGCGCCCAGCGAAACCGCTGCCTGGCAATCTTCCTTGTTGCCCCAGATCATGGCGACGAGACGTCCGTTCGGCTTCAGGACCCGGTGGGCTTCGGCCAGCGCATGGTCGATGATGGCCGCGTACTGAAAGGAGTTGAACCCGGTCACTATGTCATAGGCCTCGTCGGGGAAAGGAAGCGATTCCATCTCGCCAACCAGGAAGGGATAAGCGGGAAGCCGGCGACGCGCCTCTTCCACGAGCTCGACGGTGCCGTCGATACCAGTGATGAACCGGACCTTTGGCGCGACCTTTACACAAAAACCCCCGGTCCCACAGCCGATGTCGAGCAGGGTTTCATTGCCCGTCAGGTTGAGGGCCCGGATGGCATAATCATAACCGGAATTGTGACAGGGCTCCTGGATGGAGGCCCAGTCCCTGGCGTGACGGCCCCAGAGCCTGGCGTTAGCGGTTTGGGATCCCATAATGAGCAGCGTTTGGTGAGTGTTTTAAAGATAAGGGATTTTGAGCAGAAGGGAACGCGTGTATCCGGGCAGGGAATTATGTAACTTACGGCCCAAACTTTAGCCATTGACTATGAATCAGGTATATGTTATCGACGCGGTCCGTACCCCGATAGGAAAATACGGCGGCGGCCTCAGCACGATCAGGCCGGACGACCTGCTGGCGCACGTCATCCGGGTTCTGCTTGCACGGAATACGGCGGTCGACCCGGCGGCGATCGAGGATGTGATCGCGGGAGATGCCAACCAGGCGGGCGAAGACAACCGGAACGTGGCCCGCATGGCGACGTTGCTGGCGGGCTTGCCGGTTACAGTGGCGGGTAATACGGTGAACCGCCTTTGCGCCTCCGGGCTGCAGGCGGTCATGGATGCCTCCCGCGCGATCGCCTGCGGCGAGGGGGACATCTATATCGCGGGCGGGGTCGAGAGCATGACCCGGGCGCCTTTCGTAATGGCCAAGGCCGGCAGCGCATATAGCCGGAATGCGGAAACCTTTGACTCCACGATCGGCTGGAGATTCGTCAACAAACGGCTTGCCGAGGCCTATCACCCCTTCTCGATGGGGGAGACGGCGGAGAATGTGGCGCGTCAATGGAAGGTTTCGCGCGAGGCGCAGGATACCTTCGGTCTGGCCTCCCAGCAAAAATATTTTGCGGCTTTGGCGGCGGGAAAGTGGAAAGCGGAACTTGCGCCCGTCGAGATCCTGGGAGGGAAACAGGAAAAGATCTATTTCGATACGGATGAGCAACCCCGCCAGACCTCGATGGAGAAACTGGCTGCGCTGCGCCCGGCTTTTGTCAAGGATGGGACGGTGACGGCCGGGAACGCCGCGGGCATCAATGACGGCGCCGCCGCTATGCTGCTGGCCAGCGAGGAGGGGGTACGGCGGTTTGGGTTGCGGCCGATGGCGCGGGTGGTGAGCATGGCAGTGGCCGGCGTCGATCCCGCGATCATGGGCGTCGGGCCGATCCCGGCGACGAAAAAGGCGTTGCAACGTGCCGGTCTGGCGGCCCCGGACCTGGATTTGATCGAACTGAACGAAGCATTCGCCGTGCAGGCGCTGGTGTGCCAGCAGGAACTGGAGCTGGACCCCTCGCGCGTCAATGTCAATGGCGGGTCGATTGCGATCGGGCATCCGCTGGGCTGCAGCGGCGTGCGGATCTCGACGACGCTGTTGCACGAGATGGGGAGGCGCGGGGCCAGGCATGGTCTGGCGACGATGTGCGTCGGCGTGGGGCAGGGGGCGGCTGTGGTCTATGAGAAAGTTTAAGAGTGCGGGCGGCGGCGGCCAGACGGGGGTGCGGGCGGCGGCGGCCAGACGGGGGTTGAGATTTTGTAGTATATTGGGCCATGGAGTTTCGGTCAAAGTTGGTTGTCTCCAGGCGCAACAGACGGGCATATCTGGCGTACGCGGGTCTTGTTGTCGCGGCCTCTTCCCTGCTCCTTGTCTTCATTCCCGGCATGAATGGATATATTCCTTACGTTTTCGGCGTTGGAATCGCGATCGTGGTCATCGGCGCGGTGATCGCCCGGGGAGACGTCCGCAGTTACGGGCTGTCGGAGGACGAACTGGTTGTCGACCCCGAGGGTATCAGGGTCGGAGCGGTTCATTACCCGATGCGGCTGGTCTCGAACATGGACTTCAATGTCGAGGCCTTTAACGGCATGTATGTAAACGACGGGGCGATGGTCTCGGGCAGCAATTCCGACGGAATGACGAATTCGTTCAGCTTTAATTCGGGCGGGGCGAAGGTCGAGGTGGGGTTCTACCTCGAAAGCAAGGAGCACGTACAACAACTCGCCACGCTGTTCTCGGATCTATACGAAAGACATATTCCGTTTGTGGAGCGCAACCGGTCGACACGGACGTATATGTTCAAGGTGTTGAATGAACGGGAGCTGGCGGAGTTCAAAGAAAGATACGGGTACCGGTAGATTTGCGGCCGGTGAACCCATTTTACTTTTAACCATACATACCATTTGTTATGCAGTTTCACACAAGAATTTTTGTCAGGGTCAGGAACCCCGGGGCGCAGATCGCCAAGATAGGCGGCTACCTATTGACGACCAGTTTCATGGTCTTTGTCATCCTTGAATTATCGAACGCCTGGGACAGCTATGCCGGGTATCTCTTGTACCCGTTTGCCGCCGGCGTCATCGCCTCGATCGCCGGACGACTCATTGCCAAAGGAAATTTGTATCAAATCGGTTTGTCGGATACGCAACTGGTCGTGGACGCAGCAGGAATCCAAATCGGCGCTCAAACATTTCCCATGGACCACATCACCAACCTGGACTTCCTGGTCGAAGGTTACGACGGTATGCCTACGATCAGGCGGGGCTGGGTTGGCGCCAGACGGAGACGCCCGATCAGCGGCGCCAACAACAAGATCCATTTCCGGGCAGGCGGAACCCGCTACCTACACCAGTTCTATTTGCCGGACCGCTTTGCCATGCAGCAATTGAGCCAGGTGTTCCGGACCTTCTACGAAGGGGGAATCCCGTTTCGTGAATGCAACCCCGGCGGACCGACATTCCTTTTCCGCCAGGTAACCTCAAAAAAGGAACTTGAGGAAATGAAGCGGCGCGAAGGATACCCCGTGTAAGCGGAGCGGCTCACATGACGCCCAGCTGTTTCAGGTATTTCTCCGAATTGGCCTTCGTGGCCGCCGGCGGATTCAGCGCCAGGGATTTTTTAAAATTGATAATGGCGTTCTTCTTGTCCCCTTTCAGCGCATACGCCTCCCCGAGACTGTCAAAACAATTCGCGCTCGAAGGGTGGCGCTGGGTATTGAGGATGAAGACTTCGATGGCTCTGTCCTGTTCTTTTTGGTTCATCAACTGATATCCATAGGCGTTGAGTTCCGCTTCCGTTCCGACCGCCACCGCATCCTTTTTGATCAGGTCGGCCTCCGCGGTCTTGCCCATTTCTTTGAGGATCCCGGACTTGATGCTCAGGTCGGTGAAGTTGGAGTTTGCGGCGATCGCCTGGTCGACCCATTTCAGCGCCTGGTCATAGCTGTCGGTGAGTTTGTTGGCGAGCGCATAGTTTGCCGCGAAAGCGTATCCCTGCCAGTTGAAGCCCGCGGTGCTGGTCAGTTCCTGTCTCGCATTTTCCATGACGAGCTTGTCCACGTCGAATTGGATCTTCACCGGGAATTGCATTTTTTCCCAGCTAAGGTCCAGTTCGCAGGAATTCTTTGTGACGTCGCGGAAATCGTAGGTCAATAACTCGGTAAAGGCGGCGGGCCGTACGTTGATATTGGCGCGCATTTCATCATACCTGGGGTCATAGAAGAAACTGCCCCAGGCACGATGTTCCCTGGAAAGGATCACCTCGCCGGTATTGTCCTTGTTGATGACGAAGAAAAGGCCATAGTCCCCGGCGGGAACCTGGTGGCCTTCGATCGTTGCGGGGTCGGACAGGTGGAGGACCGTATTCTCGTTGGCCCCGGCCCGCCAGGGGGCGCTATTACCCGCACCAAAACCCTGTACATTCCAACCATATGGAACCAGATTGCCCCAGACTTCGCGCCCTCTGACCGATGGCCTCGAATATTTGACGCTTACGGTCGAGATGCCGATCGTTTGCGACACGCTGGCAGCGGGACTTGGCACCCGTGGGAGCGAAAGGTTGTAGTTGGTTTGGGCCGTGGCGAAGAGGGAAGCGCTTGCGAACAGGAGCGTGGGGAGGCCGCGGGTCCACGACCGGCGGATGGCTGCTTGAGCTTGCATGGTGTTGGTTTTGGTTGACAGTGATTGTTAGCTTGTATAAGATAGGACGTCCGGATGCGTTTTGGAAGGGTTTTTATGCCGGAGCGGGATTTTTTGGGCCCGAAGGGACGGGGGATTGGATGGGTGGAAAATGGATGTTAATTTATAAGCTGCAACTATAGTCATATCCGCGTTCGAACCAGTAGTCGCGGGGGCGGGTGTCGGAGAAGAAGATGCGACCGACGCGTTTTAGATGTTTGACACCATACTTGACGGGGATAATGAGGCGAAGGGGGGCGCCGTGGCGGACGGGCAGGGGCTGGCCGTTCATTTCGTAGGCGAGGATGGTTTGGGGGTGGAGGGCGCTGGGCATGTCGATGCCGATATAGTATCGGTCATCCGGTGTGGCGAGACCGACGTATTCGCGGGCGGTTTCGGGCCGGAGATCGTAATGCGCCGCAAAGTCGCTGAATTTGACGCCGCCCCACCAGGAGATCTGGCTCCACCCCTCGATGCATTTGAATTCGTATACGATCTCGGTCTTGGGCAACCGGCGCAACTCATCAATGCCGATGCTGAGAGCGTCGCCATTGTCCCGCCGGACATCCAGGGCCCATTTGGCGAGGTCGAATCCGTTGCTCCCCAACCCTATTCCGCTATTGTACCGCACGTTGCGGGCGGCCGCGGTTTTGGGAAAGGTGGGTGCGAGGTGATTGGGGGAAAAGGTTCGGCCGAAGATCCTGTCATCGACGTTGAGCACCTTGCGAAGCGGACCCTGTACGCCGTCGCTTTGTCCCGCGTCCTTGATAAAGAACCAGGATTTCCAGGCGGCGGCGCCCAGGACGAAGAAGGCGGCGAAGGATACGAAGGTGCGGCGATTGATCTGCTGCTGTGCGGTCAGCTGGTCGCTGGTGCCAATGGCTTTGCGGAAGCTCTCGCGCAGGGGGTGGCGGGCCGGTGCGGCTCCGGGCGGCGTCGGGTCGCCGGGAGTGTGTTGTTGGGGGGACCTTGGGTCGCCGGGAGTGTGTTGTTGGGGCGGCGGAGCGGAAGGGTCAAGGGGGCTCTCGTTATTTTCCATCGGCCAGATTTTGGGCGTGATTGAGGATCGAAGGTTCGCGGACGGCGGTGGGAGGCGGGTCGTTGACCACGTCAAAGCCGGCTACCATGGCGCGGAAGTTGTTCCAACCGGCCAGGATCACCTGGATGACGTGGATGACGAAAAAAAGGCAGTAGCCAAGGGTCAGGATGAAGTGGATCACCCGGGCGTTGCCATAGCCGCCCCACATCGCGGTCAGCCAGGCGAACTGGGTGGGCCGAAAGATGGCCAGGCCGGTGAGGACCGAGCCAAGCCCCATGAGGATGACCAGCGTGTAGGCGATTTTTTGCGCACCGTTATACTTTACCTGGGGCGGAGCCGTTTTCCTGATGTGCAGGTCGTGTAATACGACCAGCCAGGCCTCCCGGAAAGAATGGCGGTCCGGAAACAGATAGCGCCATTCCCCTGAAACCAGCGTATAGGTCACATAGACCAGTCCGTTCAGAAAGAAAATCCACATGAACACAAAATGAAAAGCCATACCCTCCGCCAGCCTGAAGGAGATGTTGAGTGATTTGTAGAATCCCTGCGGGAAAAAGGAAAACAGGATATTGTGCCCGACATGGATCTTGTAGACATCGTTGGCCCAGTAGATCAGCATGCCGCTCCAGATCATGGCAGCCAGGATCGGGAAATTGATCCAGTGCATCCAGCGGATCGCGAGAGGGTGCTTGGGAACGAGACGTTTCATGTCGGTGTCAGGTTTGATGTGTCGGGAATCCGGTGTAATCTACGGATTTTTTTGACGGCCGGTTTGCCCGCCCGGTCGGGGGAAAATAAGGAAGATTTTCGATAATTTTAGTCACCACAACTATTCGCCATGTTCGGGAACTATGTTAAAATTGCCTGGCGTAACCTGCTACGTCATCGTACCTTCAGCCTGATCAACCTGTTCGGGCTTTCGGTTTCCATCGCGTTTTGCCTCCTTCTCTTCTTTCACATCCGGTACGAGCAATCTTTTGACGGGTTTCATGTAAAAAAGGACCGGTTGTTCCGTGTCGAAAAAACGGACGAGTTCGCGGACCCGAGGCATCAACCTAAAAAGAGCTTTTTCAGCCTCCTGTCAAGGGGAAATGACGACCGGATGAGCGACATTTTTCCGCTTGCGGTCGGGCCCGATATGCAAACTGTCTTCCCCGAGATCCTAAGTTATACGCGATGGAAGGAGGGGGTGGAAGAATTTGTCAAAGCGGGTAGCACGGTGTATCGTCAGAACGACCTGGTGTATGCCGACAGTAACTTCTTCCGCAATTTTTCTTTCAAGGTGATCGCAGGGGACCCTGAAAAAGCGCTGGCTCACCCGCGTATGGTCATACTGGCGGCGGGTACTGCAAAAAAATATTTTGGGGACAAGGATCCGATCGGCCAGACGATCGAATTGGTGAGCGACAGCAACAAGCTGTTCAGCGTTGCGGCTATCGCTGCCGACCCCCCGGCGAACTCAAGCATTCAATTTTCAATGATATTGCCGTTGGTCGCCGATTCCCGGTATCTGATGAATATCAACGAAAAGTTCAATCACAGCGATCATTACCTGGTTGTTGAACTGAGGCCGGGCACCGATCAGGGGACCTTCCAAAAGAAGTTGAACGATTGGATGAGAGGGTATTACTTCCCGACCGTGCAAAGCTACCTCAAGTTCGCCCCCGATCTCGATTTGAGCCATTACCACTGGTCATTCCGTCCACTGGCTGAATGCCATTACAACGTTTCGGACTGGGGTCACTATACGGATGCCGACTCCATCTATCAACTGTGCTGTATCGTGATTATTATCCTGGCCCTGGCGGCCCTTAACTATATCCTGATCACCGTCTCCCGAGCGGCGGCGCGGTCGCAGGAAATCGGTGTCCGTAAAGTGATGGGTGCGGCCAGATGGTCCGTTGTCCTGCAGTCCTGGACCGAAACGCAGTTAATTGTCGGCTTGGCCACTCTGGCGGGCGTGGTATTGTCCCGGGCCGGCATACCCCTGTTGCATATGGCGATCGACTCGGGCGTCACGGCTTCCGCCATCTCCTGGCGGGATGTGAGCATCGCTGCATTGATGCTTACCCTGATATTGAGTTTCATCGCGGGGTTGTATCCGGCCCTTTTGATGTCACGGCTGAAGCCGGTCAGGATACTGCAAAGTTTCCAAACCTTCCGGGTCGACCCGCGGTTTTCACGGGTTCTCGTGATTTTTCAATTTAGCTGTTGCATCTTAATGATGATGGCCGTTTTTGTGATAGGCCGTCAAATGAGTTATATCAACCATAAAGATCTCGGATTCGACAAGGAACAGGTGCTGGTGGTGCATAATCCAGTGTTTGACAGTCGGTTTTCGGCCAGGCTGCATGACGCGATGCGCGATTTTGCCGCCAGCCAGCCAGGGGTGACGGGCCTTTCGGGCGTCAATGGTCAATTAAACGGAATCGGCAGCATGAACGGACTACAGTTGAATGGCCAGCGGTATTGGTACCGGCAATATGGAATTGACTACAATTATATCGATCTCTTGCACCTGAAGGTGGTACGGGGACGGAATTTTTCCACCGATTATCCGACCGATACCGTTCGGCGGACGCGGCCTGTGCTCGTCAATGAAACGCTGTGGAATTTGTTAGGCGATCAGGCGAAGCTTGGCTATTTCTGCGCGCCGCTTCAATCGACAATTATCGGCGTCGTGAAGGATTATCATTTAAGTTCGCTTTCCAAAAAGATCGAGCCGGCCGCGCTGACGCTGGCTACCGGCTGGATCGGGTATTATTATTTGAAGATCGCGCCCGGTAAGACGGGGGGAGTGATCTCAGCGCTTCAAAAGCAATGGGCGGGAATGGCAGATCATTACCCGCTCGAGTACACGTTTCTTGACGAGCAGATTGCCAAAATGTACGTGCCTGAAAGACGCTGGCAGCAAACCGTTGAGGTCTCCTGTCTTTTTGCCATCCTGATCGCCTGCCTCGGGCTGTTCGGCCTCAGCGCAATCAATGCGGCTAACCGTACAAAGGAGATCGGGATAAGAAAAGTGCTGGGCGCTGAGCTGAATGACCTGCTTGCTTCGCTGACCTCCGGCTTCGTCAGGATGGTAGGGTTGGCTGTTTTGATATCGGCGCCCCTGGGCTGGTGGCTCATGAATAAATGGCTGGATGACTTTGCCTACCGCATTGAGATCCGCTGGTGGATGCTTGCGGTCGTGGGTGCCGTGGCCTTCCTGATCGGGCTGGCGACGGTCAGCTTTACGGTTTGGCGTGCTGCGCGCGCAAATCCGGTGGAGAGTCTGAGGGACCAGTAAAAAAAGCGCGCGCCGGAGGCGCGCGCGAAGAAGGTTAGGGGGTACTGCAGCCATGGACTATGGGCCCCGCGTTAATGCATTATCCCCAGCAGCGTCTGCAGGCTGTTGGTGGCCGGGTCGCCCGTGGTGATCTGGAAGTCGGCGGTCATGTTGTCTCCTTCCATCACGCCGTTGGTAAAGATGATTTTGTCGAGGCGGTCGAGGAGGCGGGAGGCGATCATCATTTTGGGGTCGCCGGACATGGAGCTACCCAACAGGGAGCCGACGGCCTTGAGGTCGACGACCATCTTCATCATCGCGTTGTTGTCCCCCAGCAGGTCGGTGGACCGGCGGTTCGTATTGTTGGCGTAATGCTCCGCGTCTTCCTTGCTGCTGCTAACGATCAGCAGGTTATCCTTGATCAGCATCTTGTCCTTCAACCCTGCGAAGGGGCTGGGTTTGCCGGACCCGGTGGTCGCGGGCATCATTGCAGCGAGTTTCGCACCGAGCGCCATGAGGCGCGATGGGTCCTTAATACCGGCCGCGAAATAAAATTTGACCTTCTTTTTTGATGAATCGGCGGTGATCGTGGAATCGGTGGCGACTGCCGCTACCATGATGTCGCCGGTGAACGGTGCAACGATGTCATCTACCGTCAAACCCGACCTGGCCAGCAAGGAATCGGCCATGGCCCGCGTACCATATTTATCCATGAGTCCCTCAACGGCCGCGGGGTTCATGTGAGCGGTGACGAAACCGAGCAGGAGGCCGTCCGGTACGCGTGCGAGCAGATCCTTGTTAAAGGGTTGGTCGAGCATCGCCTTCATGGCCGCCGCGTTATCGGCGGTGTTGAATGTCGTCATGTGGTATTCGATCTTGCCGTTTCCGAAGTTGAAGGTGGACAGCACTATTGGCTTGGGGTATTTCGAGGCGACGTTCATCATGGTGGACAGCCGTTTCATGTCCACTGAATTCTTGTTCATTTTCGACATGAATTTGCTCATGAAGGCGCCGAAATTGAAGCCCGTGCTCCAGAAATGAACGTCTTCATCCGTGGCGAAGCCCGAAAGGAAACGCGGATCGTTCTCCCAGGGGGTGCCGGTAAAGCCCGCCAGTGCGGCTACGCTCTTTTCCAGGGCAAGCTCTGCGGAGCTGCGATGCGGTCCGGCCGCGGGGGCCGGTTTATTTTCCAGCGCCGACAAGGCATCGCGCGAAGCGATCGTGAGAATGACGACCTTATCGTTCCAGGCGATCCCGAATTTGTCTTTTGCCGAACTGGCCGTCGTGGCCTTCCCGGGCGAGCGGTGAAGATGCACGCCGCTGAACGCGGTGGTAAAGGCTGTCCGGAACCTGGCGGAATCGGACAGCTGCATGATGATGTTGGTGAAAGTAAGCGTATCCGCGCCATCGCCGGTGGCGGCTTTCGATGCCATGACCACGTTATGGCTGAGGTCGATCCCCGCAGAGCCGGGGTCCTTGAGGATGCCGACCACGAGGTCGGCCTTCGGATCGTGCATCGGCGGCAATGCGTTCAGCACGGCGCCCAGATTGCCTTTCGAATTGATCTGGTTGTAGTTGATCTCGGTTATGTGGTCCGCGTTGGGCGGGAGGTGTTGATAAAGGGGATTGGGGGACTGCGAACGGGCTGCAAATGTGAGGAATAGGCCGATCGATGAAAGGAACAAGCATAAGGCTTTTTTCATGGTTGTGTTGATTGTAGCCCTAAGGTAAGTCGGGGATTCTAGGCGAACAAAAAAGGCCGTATCAATTCTGCAAAAAATCGGTATGCAGCAATTCATCGAATCCGACGGCCGTCTGGGTACCGGTACGCAGATCTTTCAGCTGCGCCGTCCGGGCGTCCAGCTCCTGGCTGCCGATAATGACGACATAGGGGATGCCCTTTTTCTCGGCGTATTTGAATTGCCTGTCGAATTTGGCCTGTTCGTGATAAAGCTCGGCCGGGACGCCGCTTTCCCGCAACTGCCGGCAAAGATCGAAGGCGGCAAGGGATTCGGCTTCGCCCAGATGGAAAAAAAGGACCCTCGTTCCCGTATGGACCCCGGGGGGAAAAAGATTCAGCTCCTCCATGACGTCATAGATGCGGTCGATCCCAAAAGAGATGCCCACGCCCGGTATGCCGGGCACGCCGAAGCTGCCGGTGAGGTCGTCGTAGCGGCCGCCGCCCCCGATGCTGCCCATCCGGACGCCCAGGGCCTTGACTTCGAAAATGGCCCCCGTATAATAATTGAGTCCCCGGGCGAGCGTCAGGTCGACGGTCAGGGAAGGGTTCCGGCGAAGGATCTCCTCGAGGTCGGTAATGCCGGCAAGCGCCTGCGGGGCCGCGGCAACAAAGGGGGGCGCCGAGAACATTTTGCGCAGGATGGACAGCTTTTCCAGGTTGGGCGCATCTATCGCGAGATATCTTTCGATGCCGGCGATCTCGTCGGGACGGAGGCCGCGTTCGGCCAGCTCCGCCATGACCTTCTCCGGCCCGATCTTGTCGAGCTTGTCGATGGCGACGGTGATATCGGTCATCTTATCCCCGCCGCCGCAGGCTTCGGCAAGGGCCGCCAGGATCTTGCGGTGGTTGATCTTCAGCTCGACCGGAATACCGAGGGTTTTGAAGGCGGTTTGGTAAATGGCCGCCAGTTCGACTTCGTTGACGAGTGAATAGCTGCCGACCACATCGGCGTCGCATTGCCAGAATTCGCGGTAGCGCCCCTTTTGCGGCCGGTCGGCACGCCAGACCGGTTGGATCTGGTACCGCCGAAAGGGAAGGGTGAGCTGGCCATGGTTCATGGCAACATAGCGGGCGAAAGGAATGGTCAGGTCGTAGCGGAGGGCCCGCTCGGTGAGGTCACGGCTGTTGCGCCCGAGGAGCACATTTTCGAACGCCGCACGGGCCTTTTCGATATTCTTCGCGTCGCCGAGGCCGTTATTGAGGATCTTGAAGATCAGCCTGTCCCCTTCGTCCCCGTATTTCCCCATCAGCGTGTCCAGTTGTTCCATGGCGGGCGTCTCGAGGGGCTGGAAGCCATACAGTTCGAATATGCGGCGGATCGTCTCGAAAATATAACGTCGCTTCCGGACGGTCTCCGGTCCGAAGTCGCGGGTGCCTTGGGGGAGGGAAGGTTTTGTGCTCATAGGCGTTGGGTAGTGGGGGTGGTTTTGCCATACCGCGAGATGATCTTGTCGGTGGCGGCGTCGATCAGGGCGTATACTTCGTGATAACCGGGTTCGGGACCGTACCAGGGATCCGGGACGTCTTCGTTCCTGCCAGGGTGAAGTTCATTCATCAGGAGGTCCACTTTGGCCGGGGATCCGGGCGAAATAAAAGGCAGGGACGACACGGGGCCCGGGTCGCCCGTCAGCCTGAGCCCCTGGCGGTTGGCGATCCGGCGGATATCCTCCACCACGTCATCGGCCATGGCATATATCTTGTCAAACCGTTGAAAATCAGTTGCCGTGAATTGGCGCGCGCGTTGATTCCCGATATCGATGCCGTTGTGTCGCGCGACCTTACGCGAGAGGGGGTGCGGGGCTTCCCCGATATGGTAGCCGTTCGTACCCGCGCTATCGATCTCCCAGTCGAGACCGGCAGCACGGGCCTTTTCGCGCAAGAGCCCCTCTGCCAGCGGACTGCGGCAGATGTTCCCCAGACAAACCATCAACACACGTAAGGACGACATGGCCGCAAAAGTACGGCAATTGCGGGGGATTGGGGCGGGGTAGATTGTGGAATCGCATGTGGCTGCGCATCTTAATCGCGGACCGGAACGGGATTTTTGCGGTTTATTCCTTAATTTGCCCGTCCAACTCAATGAATCAGGCTCAATGGAAAAAGGAGAGGGAGACTTCAAGCGAAAGGGTTATGCGCTCCGGCGATCTATCATGGATTTCGGAATGGGGATCGTTATCGTTTCGATCGGGGTCGTCGTTCTATTGGCGCCGAAGCTGAAGCTCAATCTCGCGATCGACGATCTCTACCGCTATATGTTCTTCGGGCTTTGCATCCTGTATGGCGGGTTCCGGATATACCGGGGAGTGCAAAAAAATTATTTCAACGATTGACACTAATGAAAGGCGCTGGTATCTGGTTGTGTTTGGCGATTTTTGGATTGCTTTCCGGTTGCAAAAGCGGTGGGAACAAAACTCCCCAGGAAACCCCCACTTCGGGAACCATCAATATAAGTGTCGACGAGTCGTTCCAGCCGGTCGTCGATTCCCAGATCAAGGTCTTCGAGTCCTCGTTCCCCAACGCCCACATCATTCCGCACTATAAGGCTGAAGCGCAATGCCTGCGGGACCTGAGCACCGATTCCACCCGAATGGTGCTGGTGACGAGGGGCCTTACCCGGGAAGAGGAAAAATTCTATTCCGATTCTTTTCATCTCAAACCGACTTTTGGCGTCCTGGCCTATGACGCCATCGCGGTGATCGTCAACAACCACTCACCGGATTCCATCTTCGAGATCCCGGATCTGCAGAACCTGTTGAGCGGTAAGGACCCCAGGCATGTCGCCGTCATGGACGGCGTCAGCGAGACGAGCACGGTGCGGTTCGCGATCGACTCGATCCTGCGCGGCCAGCCCATCGGAAAGAACGTCATGGCCGCGAGGAACAGCGAGGGCGTCCTGGATTATGTGTCGAAGAACGAGAACGCGATCGGGTTCGTAGGGGTGAGCTGGATCGGGGACAGGGACGATCCGCGGCAGCTGAGCTGGCTGAATACGGTTCGCGTGGCCGCGGTGCGGTGCACGAGCTGCGGCGGAAAGCTCGCGACCTATGTCAAACCGTACCAGGCCAATATTGCAACGAGGCGGTATCCGTTGGTGCGAGGTTTGTATTACATTTTGAAAGAGAACTGGAGCGGGATAGGAAATAATTTCGAGAATTTCCTGCAATACGAACGCGGGCAGCTTATTTTCCGCCGGGCTTACCTGTGGCCGGCGCAAATGAACTTCGATATCCAGCAGGTTCAGATCTCGCAGTAAGGGATGCCGATGCAGCAGGGATGGGGCGGCAGGCAGCGATGCGTGGTTTGCGCGGATGTAGCGGTTCGTGGGATGTAGCGGTTCATGCGGATGCGGCGGTTCCTGCGGATGCGGCGGCAGGCGCGGATTTGGAAGTGGGGCCCGGATGCAGCGGCAGGCAGGGCAAAGGGGTCTGGAAGAAGAAGCTGCTAAGGGCGAATGAAAATTTTGGAAATTTTTAAAGCGATTTCAATAAATTTACCACTTCTAACTTCAAAACAAGCTAAGTCAACATGAAGAACAAGTTGAGACTAGGGTTTTTAGTAGCCGGTATGGCAGGTCTCTGCGGTACCGTTGTGGCGCAGTCGGTGGATCAGGGGAAGAAATACCTCTACTACCACCGGTACAAGAGCGCAAAAGAAGAATTCGACAAGGTACTGGCTGCCAATCCCAACAACATTGAGGCGATCTACCTCGACGGCCAGACCATGCTGGCGACGAAGGATTCGGTAGGCGCACAGGCCCTGTATTCAAAAGCATTACAAACCAACGGGAACGCTCCCTTGCTCCTCGCCGGCATGGGGGGTATCGAACTTCGGTTCGGAAAGCCACAGGATGCCCGGGCTCATTTCGAAGAGGCGCTGAGCCTGACCAAGAATAAGGACGTGCCGATCTTCAATGCAGTCGCCGAGAATAATATCAACGCGGCCCAGGGCGATGTGCAATATGCCCTCGAGAAGCTGAATATGGCGACCAATGTCAGGCATTTCAACGACGCCAATACCTATGTGCTGATGGGAAACGCCTACCGCCGGCTGATCGACGGCGGCAATGCGGTACAGGCCTATCAAAAGGCCCTCACCCTGGATCCGAAACTTGCCGAAGCCGAATACGGTATCGGGAAGATCTATCTGACCCAAAACAATGTGGACTACTTCCTGCCGGCGTTCCAACAGGCGGTCCAGATGGATCCGCTATATGCTCCGGCCTGGTTCGAGCTGTACTATTACTATTATTATCATTGGACAACGGATAAGGATAAGGCAAAAGACGCTTTGGATCACTATATCGCCAGTTCCGACCCGGGACCGGACGTGGAATACACGAAGATCGACTTCAAAGTCGTCAACGGAGATTTTGCAGGGGCCAAGACCGATGCCCAGGCGCTCGTGAATTCGCTCGGCGACAAGGTCGACCCGCGGATGTACAAGCTGATCGCGTATTGCTGCGATACCACGGGTGATGCGGCCTGCGCCCAGCAAAACATCGCAACGTACTTCCAGAAGCAAGACACTTCCAAGATCATCCCCACCGATTATGTCGAGCGGGCGACGATCGAGGGCAAGTCGACGGATTCCGTGACACGGGAAAAGGCGTTCGATGACTATGGGCTCGCGATCCAGAAAGATACGTTGCAGGCCAATAAGGACAAGTATATCGCCCAGGCAACGAATCTCGCCACGAAACTGGACGATAAGCCGGCCCAGGCGAAGATCGCGCGGATCGTCTATATGAGTATCAAGAACCCGACCAACACCGACCTGTACAATTGGGGCCACGCCAATTATTCGGCAGGCAACTACAAGACCGCCGACAGTATTTTCTGCGGCATTTATGAACAGAAATATCCGGATGAGGTATATGGTTATCTCTGGTGCTGGCGGAGTATGATCGCGCAGGATGACAGCAACCAATCGCAGGGTCTTGCGGTGGACGCGGAGATGAAGATGGCCGCATTCGGCCGCGCCAAGGACTCGATCGCGAAGGCAGCCAATTCAAAGGACTCGACTGAATTCCAGAAATATGTCGTCGAATGTTATTTCAGTCTCGCATTCTATTACAACAACATCAAGAAGGACCGCGAGCAGGCCATCTATTGGCTGCGTCAGGTGCTTGAAGTAGAGCCCACGAACCCGGATGCTGCGAAATATGTTGAAATCCTTACGAGGAAGCCCAAGCCGGCGCCCGCTCCCGCGAGGAGACAGGGAGGGACCCGACAGCGATAGAACCCATTGATTATGCAGGGACTGCGGTCGGCCAAGCTAAGCTTGGCCGACCGCTTTATTTTAGGCTTTTATTAGGATTTGGTTGGAAATTCGGTAGGCTGGCTTAAATTTGCGGGGCCGGGCGATGCCTGGCTCGCGCCGTGAGGCGCAGACATCACAGCTTAAGAAATCCCTTTATAATGGACATCTTTCTGCTACAGGCCAATACCCTTGCAACCGATTCTAATATAAATAATTCTGTCAGCTACTATCCCATAGGTGTCCAATTTGTTCTCGCTGTTGGTTTCGTTGCCTTAGTGCTCGGGGTCACCCATCTCCTGGGCCCCAAGCGGCGGACCGCCGAAAAGCTCCAGAACTTCGAAAGCGGCATCGAGGGGGTCGGCAATGCCCGTACGCCGATGGCAATCAAATACTTCCTTGTGGCCATCCTCTTCGTCCTCTTCGACGTGGAAGTCATCTTTTTCTATCCTTACGCGGTCAATTTCAGGGCACTCGGGTGGTCCGGTTTTGGTGAAGTTATTTTGTTCGTAGTACTTTTTCTCATCGGGTTCGTGTATATCCTGAAGAAGGGAGCGCTCACCTGGGAGGACTAAATCTTTTACAATATGGCACGTCCGGTTAGGTTCAATATTCATCCCATCAAGCCCGATATCACTGAAAATATCAGCTACGCCAATGCCCCCGACGGCTACACCGGCGAGGGGTTCTTTGCGACCCAGCTCAGCAGCGTCGTCGGTCTGGCCCGGAAAAACTCTCTGTGGCCGCTGCCTTTCGCCACGTCATGCTGCGGGATCGAGTTCATGGCCACGATGGCTTCGCACTACGACCTGGCGCGTTTCGGCGCGGAGCGGCTGGCCTTCACGCCTCGGCAGTGCGATCTGCTGATGGTGATCGGGACGATCGCTAAAAAGATGGGGCCGATCGTCAAACAAGTCTATCTGCAAATGGCCGAACCGCGCTGGGTGATGGCGGTCGGGGCCTGCGCGTCCAGCGGCGGGATCTTCGACACCTACTCGGTGTTGCAGGGGATCGACCAGGTGGTGCCCGTAGACGTCTACGTCCCCGGATGTCCGCCGCGGCCGGAGGGGATCCTGGATGGGTTCATGCGTATCCAGGAACTGGTAGGGAAGGAAAGCGTCCGGCGGCGGAACAGCGATGAATACAAGAACCTGATGCACGAGTACGGCATACAATAAGACTTTAGAAGAATATGGGATTAACCAACGAGAAAATCAAGGAGCGACTGACCGGGAAGTTCGGCGACCAGGTCAGTCAGTTTGACGAGCCTTATGGCCTGCTGACTTTCGAAGCACCCAAAGAGCTCAATCTGAAAGTGATGCAGTTCCTCTTTGAAGATCCGGAGCTGAGTTTCCAGTTCCTGACCGATCTCACGGCGGTCCATTATCCCGACCAGAAGGGCAGGGAACTGGCGGTCGTCTATCATCTCCATAACCTTACGGACAATGTGCGGTTGCGATTCAAGGTTTTCACGGATATCGCGAAGCCCGACGTGTTTACGGCGACGCAATTGTATTCCGGCGCCAACTGGATGGAGCGGGAGACCTATGATTTTTTCGGGGTCAATTTCGTCGGTCATCCCAACCTGAAACGGATCCTCAACGTCGACGAGATGGATTATTTCCCGTTGCGGAAGGAATACCCGCTGGAGGACCAGACAAGGATCGACAAGGACGATGCGATGTTCGGACGCGGCGCGTTGCCTGAAGCGGCAAATGTCGGGGATGTCGAGACCTTCAGAAATCCGGAGGAGCCGCGGGTACCCGCCAGCGGGACGCCGGGAGTAATCGAGTGAAGCGAAGATTACGAACGAGGAGGGGCGTGACAACGCAGCCCCTCCGAAGTTCAGGAGGGAAGCAACATTGGGATACGCAAACGACAAAGACCTGATTTATGAGTGTCGAGCAACATATTAAGCTGCCGGAAGGCAGTATCGAGAAGACCACCACGACGTTGAACCTGGGGCCCACGCACCCGGCAACACACGGCGTGTTCCAGAATATCCTGGAGCTGGACGGAGAGCGGATCGTCAGTGCGGAGCAAACGGTGGGCTATATCCATCGCGCCTTCGAGAAACTGGCGGAACGGCGGCCGCTGTACCAGATCACCACGCTCACGGATCGTCTTAATTACTGCAGCAGCCCTATCAACAACATGGGCTGGCACATGACCGTTGAAAAGCTCCTCGGGGTCAAGATCCCGAAGCGGGTCGACTACCTGCGGGTGATCATCATGGAGCTTGCCCGGATCTCCGACCACCTGATCTGCAATTCGGTCGTGGGCGTCGACTCCGGGGCGTTCACCGGCTTTCTGTAT
Organism: Puia sp.; assembly: GCA_035572015.1. Taxonomy (GTDB): domain Bacteria; phylum Bacteroidota; class Bacteroidia; order Chitinophagales; family Chitinophagaceae; genus Puia. The sequence goes on from DATNBP010000027.1 coordinate 22,568, forward strand.
GTGATGCAGTATCGTGAGCTGATCTATGAAATTTATGAAGAGGTGTGCGGCGCGCGCCTGACGACGAATATGGGCCGGATAGGCGGTTTCGAGCGGAATTTTTCGAATACGGCGATGTCGAAGATCGAGAAGTTCCTCAACGAATATCCGCGGGTCCTGAAGGAGTTCGAGGACATGTTCAACCGGAACCGCATCTTTATGGAGCGGACGATCGGCGCGGGGCCCATCTCGGAGGAACGGGCGCTGAACTACGGATTTACCGGCCCCAACCTGCGGGCGGCCGGCGTCGATTACGACGTGCGGGTGCATCAGCCGTATTCAAGCTACCAGGATTTCGAGTTCCAGATACCCGTCGGCAGCACCGGAGATTGTTATGACCGCTTCCTCGTCCGGAACGGGGAAATGTGGCAGTCGCTGCGGATCATCGAGCAGGCCTACCGGAAAGTGCAGGAGTTCAAGGGCGCGGAAGCCGAGGTCTACCATGCGGATGCGCCGCATTATTACCTCCCGCCGAAGGAGGACGTGTACACGAAAATGGAAGCGCTGATCTGGCACTTCAAGATCGTGATGGGCGAGACGGAGATCCCCGCCGGGGAGGTTTATAACGCCGTGGAAGGGGCGAACGGGGAATTGGGATTTTATCTGATCAGCGACGGCGGGCGGTCGCCATACCGGCTGCACTTCCGCAGGCCTTGTTTCATATACTATCAGGCCTATTCGGAGATGACGAAGGGGGCGATGCTCAGCGACGCGGTGATCGTGATGTCGTCGTTGAACCTGATCGCAGGGGAAATGGATGCGTGACGGGCCGAAAGCGATCGCGGCCGGGGGATATACATGCGGCCGGTGGGATTTGAAGGCCGCCGGTGGGATTTGAAGGCGGCCGGTGGGATATAAAAATTTTCTTATGGTGAAATTTTCGGACGAGAAATTAAAGAAGGTGGATGAGATTGTCGCCCGCTATCCCGCGGGAAAACAAAAGAGCGCGCTGCTACCCGTGCTCCACCTGGCCCAGGATGAGTTTGGCGGCTGGCTGAGCGCGGAGACGATGGATTATGTCGCGTCACTGCTCAAGCTCGAGCCGATCGAAGTGTACGAGGTGGCGACCTTCTATACGATGTACAACCTGAAGCCCGTCGGGCGTTTCATCTTCGAGGTGTGCCAGACGGGGCCCTGCATGCTAAAGGGTTGTGACGGCATCATCGAACATATCCAACGGCGGCTGAATATCAAGGTGGGGGAGACGACGCCGGACGGGATGTTCACGCTCAGGACTGCAGAATGTCTCGGGGCCTGCGGCTACGCGCCGATGATGCAGCTTGGAAAATACTTCCGGGAGAACCTCACGCCGGAACGGGTGGATCAAATTATCGACGAATGCCGGCAGAAGGCGGCATTGAACAATTGAAGCGACCTATGGCTAAAAAATTATTATTAGAAAAGTCAACCATCCCGGGTATCCGCGGCTACGAAGTCTATCGCCGGGAAGGGGGTTATCGCAGCGTCGAGAAGGCGTTGAAGTCGATGACACCCGACCAGGTGACGGACGAGGTGAAGAAGAGCGGGTTGCGCGGACGGGGCGGCGCGGGCTTTCCGACGGGTCTGAAGTGGAGCTTCCTCGCGAAGCCGGAAGGGGTGCCGCGGTATTTGGTTTGTAATGCCGACGAATCGGAGCCGGGGACCTTTAAGGACCGGTACCTGATGGAGTTCCTGCCGCACCTGCTGATCGAAGGTCTCATCGTGTCCTCCTACGCGCTGGGCAGCAAGCGCACCTATATCTATATCCGCGGGGAGTACGCGTGGATCCCGGAGATCCTCGAACAGGCGATCGCCGAGGCGAAGGCCGCGGGCTGGCTTGGACAAAATATCCTCGGGACGGGGTTCGATTGCGAGATCTATGTCCACACCGGCGCCGGTGCCTATATCTGCGGCGAGGAAACGGCGTTGATCGAATCGCTGGAAGGCAAACGGGGCAACCCGCGGATCAAGCCGCCCTTCCCGGCGGTAAAAGGGGTCTGGGATTGTCCCACGGTGGTCAACAATGTGGAGACCCTGGCGGCCGTGGTGCCGATCATCAACGACGGGGGCGAGGAGTATGCGAAGATCGGCGTCGGGAAGTCGACCGGTACGAAGCTGATCTCGGCTTGCGGCAATATCAATAAGCCGGGGGTGTATGAGATCGATATGACGATATCCGTCGAAGACTTTATCTATTCCGACGAATATTGCGGGGGCATTGCCAACGGGAAGCGGCTTAAAGCCTGTATCCCGGGCGGCTCGTCCGTGCCGATCCTGCCGGCGAATTTGTTGTTGAAGACCGCCAAGGGAGAAAAGCGCCTGATGAATTATGAAAGCCTGTCTGATGGCGGGTTTGCGAAGGGATCGATGATGGGGTCGGGCGGGTTCATCGTGCTGGACGAAGACCAGTGCGTGGTGAAGCATACCTATACGCTGGCTCGTTTCTACCGGCATGAAAGCTGTGGCCAATGCAGCCCCTGCCGCGAAGGGACGGGTTGGATGGAGAAGATCCTCCGGAACATCGAAACGGGCAAAGGGAAGAAGAGCGATATCGATTTGTTGTGGGATATCCAGCGGCGAATCGAAGGGAATACGATCTGCCCGCTCGGGGATGCCGCGGCCTGGCCGGTGGCGGCAGCGATCCGGCATTTCAGGGATGAATTCGAGTGGCACGTGGATAACCCGCAGGAGTGCCTCGTGCGGAACTACGGGTTGGCGGGATACGCGGATCCCCAGATGGCGGGCGCGTAGACAACATACAAGAACGGCTTGAAACAAAATATGTATGCCTGAAGAAAAGAAACTATTTAAGGTAACCATCGACAATATCACCATTGAGGTGGAACCGGGCACTACCATTTTAAATGCGGCCCGGAAGATCGGCGGGGACGTGGCGCCGCCGGCGATGTGTTATTATACATCGCTGAAGGGGAGCGGGGGCAAGTGCCGGACCTGCCTGGTGGAAGTGTCGCAGGGTTCGACGGCCGACCCCCGGCCGATGCCCAAGCTGGTGGCGAGCTGCCGGACGAATGTGATGGATGGGATGGTCGTTAAGAATATCACGAGCGAGAAGGCTATCGACGCGCGGAACGGGATCGTGGAAATGCTGTTGATCAACCACCCGCTCGACTGCCCG
>DATNBP010000028.1:0-20123 GCA_035572015.1 Puia sp.
CTGGATCGAGTTGACCCCCGGCACCCGCACCATTTTCGGCTGATCATAATGGTCCCCCAGCCAGGTTGCAGCGTACCCCTGCATTCCGGGGTTACCCTGCCGGTTGCGGCTGCACCAATAGAGCGTTCCCTTTGCGCTGACCGAGGGACCATAGTTGTTGCCTGAATCAATGTTGACAGCGTCGCCGATATGATGGGGCTTCCCCCAGTTGCCGCCAGCCAGCCGTTCGACATACCAGAGATGAAAGTTGGGATGGGGCCTTTCCGCAGCAGCCGTGCCGGTTGCGACGCCTGTCCCGCCTCCCACTGCGCCCGCGCCGCGCGCCGGCGACCCAGACGCATCCCCTGCCATTTCCCCTATCGGCCGATTGCTCACAAAAAATAACTTTTTCCCGTCCGGACTGACAAAAGGATCGGTGTCCTTCCATTTGCCCGAAAAGGAGGCCACGTGGGGCCGCTGCCACGTTCCATTTTTATATTGGGAAAAACAAATGGTCCAATAGTACCCGCCGCGGGAAAAATAGACCGTTTTGTCATCGGGAGAAAAAGAAGTCGCCCACTCGTCGTACCTGGAGGCGACAATTCCGGGGGCGAACGGCTGCGCTGTTGCACCAGCATCGATCATCGGGACGGAGGCGTTATGATTCCCGCCGGCCTTGGTTTCCGATGGCCCCTGCCCGTGCGTGGCAATGCTGAGCAGACCTGCGAGCAGTGTGAGGACAAGGTCCCGGATGGGATGGAACTCCATAAGCGTCGATTTAGCCAACAAATGTGGGTTTATGTCCAACGCCCGAAAAATCCCTTCAATCATCCACCGCCTCTTTTTAACGCTTCCGCGCCGGGCTTCAACCGGCGTTCCGCGCCCCTTACCCCTCACCTTCCTCCTTCGCCGCCCCATACACCTGCCAGGCCGCATATAGATCCTCCGCCGCAATCCCCAGCGATTTGAAAATCGTAACCTCTTCCGGCCCCGTTCGTCCCTTCTTAACCCCGGTGAGAACCTCCCCGATCTCGCCGCGCACGTCCGACTCCGCGACGCGCCCCTCCCGAAAGGGAATAATAAATTCCCCGGCCTCTGTAAAGAGCGATTCATACCGATCGGTAAAGATCCGCGAACGGACCATCGCCGCAGTGTCTACCTCCCGCGTGGACGGCGTACAAGCGCCGACTACATTGACGTGCGCACCCGCCGCGATCCAATCTCCCTGCAACACCGGCTGCGGAGCCGCGGTCACCGTACAAACGATATCGGCCCCTTCAACCGCAGCTACCGCAGAGCCCGCGACCTCGATCGGGTACCGCGTCCCCATCCGGTCCCGCAGCGCATAAGCATGTGCGCAATTACGCCCCCAAACCTTCACCTCCCTTATCTGCCGGACCAGCGAAACCGCCTCGATATGCCGGACGGCCTGCTCGCCAGTGCCCAGGATCGCCAGGGTGGTCGCATCCTCGCGCGCCAGCAACCGAGTGGCAAGGGCGCTGACCGCCGCGGTGCGGATAGCCGTGATCTCCTGCGCATCCAGGATAGCCAGTGGTGTCCCATGCGTCGCGTCGAAAAGGATGACAAGGCCCTGGTGGGAAGGATACCCCGCGGCGCTGTTCCCATGAAAGATCGTGATCAATTTGATCCCCGCGATATTCGGTCCCTGCGCATAACCGGGCATGATCCCCAGCAACCCGCGCCTGTCGGGCAGCCACATCAGCGAGCGCAGTGGCTGCAATATCTTTCCCCCCGCGAGGTCGCGAAACATTTTTTCCATCAGCCCGATGCAATCACGCATCGGGAGGAGAGATGCTATTTTTTCATTATTTATATACCGGGGCGCCATATTTGTATCGGAAGATAGCCAAAATGGCCGGGTATCCCAATGGGCAGCCAAAGAAGAGATAGTGTTGAAGAAATAAATATCTTTGGCGTAGCTATGAAACCGATCTACAATTATTTTGTCGTTATTCCAATTGCGTTTGCATCGTGCGTCAGCAGCGGCGCCTACAAGTCCCTTCAGAAAGACAAGGATAAAAGCGATTCCCTGTACAGTTGGGCCATGGGGACCCTCAAAACCTGCCAGGGCGACAACGACCGGCTCACCAAGCAAATGACGGCCATGAAGGATCACGACAAGGAATTGTCCATCCAGATGACCGCATACAGGGACAACAATGATGCGTTGCACAAACAACTCGCGGACCTGTCGGCCATCAGCAGTGCCCAGGCCGAAAGCATCAAAAAATCGATCGACAATATCGGCGCCAAGGACCTGTATCTGCAACAACTCCGGACGGCAATCTCCCGCCGCGACTCCATCAATCTTTCGGCGCTGATGGAAATGAAGGCCGCAATGGGCAGTTTCTCCTCCGGCGATCTGGCCATCAAAGTCGAAAAAGGCGTCATCAATCTCGATGTTTCCGACAGCATTCTCTTTGGCACCGACAGCAGCGGTAGCGCGACCGTCACCCCAAAAGGCAAAACCTTCCTGCTGCGACTGGCGCGGGTCCTCAACGACCAGACCGACGTCTCGTGCACCGTCGAAGGACACCCCGACAGCACCGGGCAGGATTCGGCGGCGGCCGCGGTGGCGGCTGTGCCCGACGGTTGGGGGGTAAGTGTGCGGCGGGCCGCAGCGGTCGTGCAGCTGCTCCAGGATCAATTCAGCGTCCCGGCTTCCCGGCTGATCGCGGCCGGAAGCGCCGGGCCAGGCAGCCGCACGAAGTTCCGAATCATCCCGAAACAGGATGATCTCGAGGACGCCCTCGAAAAGCGATAACATGAAAAAGGCCACGGCCATACTGGTCTGGGGAGTCCCCCTCTGGGCGATCGGGACCTGGCTGGACCAGGTGCGAATGATGCTGATGTTGGGCGAGGACGTTCAGACGACGTACTGGATCCGGTTTGGCGCCGGTCTCGCCCTGGCCGCCGTGGTCGTATTGGCCGCCCGCGGGTTGCGGCGATGGACCGGGAAGCGTATGATGCCCGGCGATTGGTTCATGAGCGGAGCCGTCGCCTGGTCGCTTCAGGGCCTGTTCAACTGGCGGACAGGCGTGATCCAGGACATGGACGTGCAAATCCATGATACCTATATTGTCGTTCCTCACACGCACGTGTACAGCGGCGTGATCCTGCTGTTTGTATTGCTTGGCGTGTTGTACTACACCGGTCGGGCCATGAACCGGGTGCTCGGACTGCTGCATTTCACGATTACCCACGCGGCCCTGTTTGTCCTGTTCTGGATGAAATATTTCAACCCGGCCTACCAGGTGAAGGAATATCTCGATTACCATGAATTCCAAACCCTCGGGACGACCACCTGGGGCTACGAGGTCATGGCCGCCCTCCTCCTGGCTGCGCAGTTGCTGTTCACCATCAACCTTTTCATCAGCTTCTTCCGTCGCACCCGCCGCACCGGCCGCACCGGCCGCATCCAATAGCCTGGTACGGGGATTGCAATCATCAACAAAACGCGACCATCATATGCAACCCGACATGCACGACGAACCCGCGAAACCGGCCTCGGAGCAACTGGTCCTGGACTTCATCAATGCGCTGAACAGGGAGCGGTTTGCGGAAGCCCGCGACATGCTCAGCGATGACTTTCAATTTGTCGGCGTGCTGGGCAAACGCGACGGCGCAGACGCGTATATGGACGACATGAAGAAAATGAAAATGAAATATGCGGTGAAAATGGTCTTCACCAACGGCGACGATATCGCCGTCCTGATGGACCTGACCATCTCCGGCAAAACCGTCGAGAATTTTGCCTGGTATCACGTCGGGGAAGACCATCTTACATCCCTCAAAGTACTCTTCGATCCCCGACCGTTGCTGCAAGGAACCAATAAGAACTAGGAGTTGTACCAACTTGTACCAGGTTGTACAAGTGCCGGGTTGGAAGAGGTGCCCGCTGCTGCGGAACTTAGCCATAACAGGATCCCAAAACATTCCTTTATGAGCAAGTTGACAGCAACGGGCATTTATATTTATGCGGCAGCCCTGGCCGGTTTCGGCATCATCGAACTGGTTACCAGCGACTTCTTATCGAGCGCGCTGGCGGTTCCGGCCTCGCTTCCCCTCCGCGGACTGGGAGTGGCATTGTCCATCGTAATCTTCCTCGGCGGCGCCGCGGCGATCTTCTTCCGCATCCGGCGCCAATTGGCGATGGTCGTGGTCGGGCTGATGTACCTGCTGTTCCTCCTTACCTTACATCTTCCATCGCTCCTCACGCACCTGCACAGCGGCAATGACTGGGCGGTCACCTTCGAAGCGGTGATGTTGGGCGGAGGCGCCTTTATGATCGCGGCCCGACTGCCGCCGGATACCGGGTTTGGCCCGGGCTGGACAAGATTCGTTCAATCGGCGGCGGTCATCGCCCATTATGCTTTTGCGCTGGCGCTATTCCTCTTCGCGACGCAGCATATCCTGTATTTTGATTACATCGTTTCGCTGATACCTGCCTGGATGCCGGCGAAAATAGTCCTGGCGTATATCGTGATCGCAGGTTATATCCTTTGCGGAGTGAGCTTTGCGATCGGGCGGCAGATCGGACCGGCCGCGCTTATGCTGGGGATCATGTTCGGGCTTTGGGTGATCGTCCTGCATTCGCCGCGCGCCATCTCGAAATGGTCCGTCGAGCCGGAGTGGACCAGCCTTTTCGTCGCCCTGGCGGTATGCGGCATCGCCTTTTTTATTGCCGGCCGGGAGACGGCTGAGCAGCCAGACGCCCTAATAGTATTGCCGCGCGTTTGATCAGCCAGGGATATTGCCGCAGGTTGATGGTCTCCCCCGCCCTGTGTGCGCCCTTTCCCGAGGCGCCAAGCCCGTCGAGGCAATCCACTTCATCCGCGATGTCGGAAATATCGCCCGCCCCCCGCGATCCGGGGTCGCCCGGGTAAGAGGGGCCGATCCCCATGTCGGTCGTCACCTGCGAGACCGCTGCCACCAGCCGGAGATTGCCGGGCGTCGGCGGCATGGCGGGAAGGCCATCGGAGAATCGAATGCTGGCATGCGTGCCGGGAAGACTGGCGGCGACAATCGCGCGCATTTTGTTGCGGGCGGAATCCCTTTGGCCATTCGTCAGGAACCGAAGATCGCCCGTGACATGTGCCGCCGGCGAAATGATATTGGTTTTGCCCATGGCCGTGCCGCGCGCATCCTGCGGGTCGACCTGGATATCCGACCCGCCGACGATAAAACCCGGATTGAACGTCAGGTACTCCTCATGCCCGAGCTGTTCCCGGAAGCTGTTGAGTATCCTGGCCGCCTCGTAGATGGCACCGAAACCTGAAGAGTCGCCGAATACGCCGGCTGAATGCCCGGTCTTTGCGGTGATATCGAGGACCCACCCGCTGGCGCCCCGCCTGGCCGCGGCTACAGTGTCCAGTCCTTTCGCTCCTTCGAAGGCCAGCGCGACGTCGCAAGTCCGGGCCCGCTCGATAAAGTCCTGGCGGGCAACGGCATGCGGCGTACCGGACCGTTCTTCGTCCCCCGTAAGATACACGATGCAGTTCATGTCCTTTAACTGCCCCGTCGCGGCCAGCGCCTGCAGGGCTGCGATGATGATGACGTCCCCGCCCTTCATGTCGTTCACCCCCTGCCCGGTGGCCGTCGAATCGTCGAGCCGGACATAGGGTCCGGCAGGCATATCGGGTTCAAATACCGTGTCCAGGTGGCCGATCAGGAATAACCGCCTTCCGTTCCCGCCCTGTCTTCCGTCCTCGCCGCCTGCTGCCAAATGCGTGGCGACCAGGTGCCCCGCCCGGTGCAGCGAGTCGGGTTCGCGGACCCATTCCACCCGGAACCCCAGTTTCTCCAGTTGCGCGGCAAAGAGCGCACCCACCTTTTTCACCCCTTCGATATTCAGGGTCCCGCTGTTGATATCGACCGATTCGGCCAGGAGCCGGATCGAAGCGTCGAGGTGCGCGTCGATATAGTCGACGAGCTGCTTTTCCGCCGGCGAAAGCCCGGGGCCCGCGGATTGCCAGGCGGCAACGGACTGCGCAGCGGCGGGTTGCACCACAACGGCAACGGATCGCCCGTCAGCTCCGGATTGCGCAGCGGCGTGCGCCAGCGCCAGGCCGGCCAGCAGAACGGTTAGCGGAAATTTTCTCATGCGAATGAAGTTAACGTTTTTTAAAGGTTGGTTCCCGCCAGGGATCGTATATTTATTCCAAATAATATCACCATGCTACGGAATCTCTTCCTCGTCGCCCTTCGCAATATCAAGCGGGATATCTGGTATAGTCTGCTCAATATCCTGGGGCTGACGATAGGGATCACGTTCGGTTTGTTGCTGATCTTCTACATCAAGGATGAGCTGAGCTATGACCGGTACAACAAAAAACTGGACCGTATCTACCGGATCACGTCCTTTATCAAGGAACAGGACAAACCGGTGATGAAGTGGACCTCCACCCAACATCCCCTGGGCCCCACGCTGAAACGCGAGTTCCCCGAGGTGGAACAGTCCGTGCGGCTGGTCCAGAATGGCAAGAACATGTACCAGGTGGGCGACCTGAAGCTCTACATCGACAAGGTATACTATGCCGACAGCACGGTATTCAGGGTGTTTACCTATCCCTTCGTCGAGGGAGATCCCAACACCGCGCTCGTCGCGCCCAATTCGATGGTGTTGACGGAATCCGTCGCCGAACAGTATTTTGGCAAAACCCGCGGTGTCGTGGGCAAAACGCTCAAAAGCGAGAAAGGGGACAATTACAAAGTCACCGGGGTGATCGAAGACGTGCCGAAGAATTCCCATCTGCGGTTCAATCTTCTTATTTCACAAAGCACGCTCGGGAAAGACTTCGATCAGAACTGGGGCGGCTTCAATATCTATACATATGTCCTGCTGAAACCCAACGTAGACCCCGCGGCATTTGAGAAGAAGCTGCTGCCGATGTATGATGAATACATGGCACCCATCTTCGCCAAGTACAACATCAAGATCCACTACGGCGTCCAGCCTGTTGCCTCGATACACCTGCACTCCGACTTCTCGGGCGAGCCCGAGGAACTTGGAAACATGTCCTATATTTATATTTTTGGGTCGGTAGCCCTGTTCATGTTGTTGATTGCCTGTATCAATTACATGAATCTGGCGACCGCCCGTTCAGCGAGAAGGGCCAAGGAAATCGGAATCCGGAAAGTGGCCGGGTCCACCAAACCGCAACTGGTCGCCCAGTTCCTCGTGGAATCCACTTTGACCGCCATTTTTTCCCTCTTGCTGAGCATCGGCTGTATCGCATTGCTGCTCCCGCTCTTCAACTCGCTGGCGGGGAAGGAAATCACGTTTGGTTCCCTGCTGGCGCCCAGCACATTCGTCATACTTGTCGCGGTCGTCATTTTCGTCGGCATTGTAGGCGGCAGCTACCCTGCCTTCTACCTGTCGAAGTTCAATCCCGTCACCGTCCTCAAGGGCAGCCTTTCCAAGGGTTCGAGCAACGTCGTGCTCCGCCAGGTCCTGGTCGTCCTGCAGTTTACCATCTCGATGATCATGATCATCTGTACCTGGGTGGTTGCCAACCAGCTCGAGTTCCTTCGCAACAAAGATCTCGGATTCAATAAGAACGAGGTGCTGTCCCTGACCGTCAACGCCGATCGCGATGTACACAGCCAGGTCATCGCTTTTAAAAATGATATGCGGAAGAATCCGCAGGTTCGCTCCGTCAGCACGGCTCAGGCCGTACCGGGGCAGGGCATCAGCTTTAACCTGTTCGAGGTTCAAACCGATAAGGGCTATGTCGACCAGGGAGTGAACGTCTATGGCGCGGACGAAGATTATCTCAGGACGCTTGGCATGCGCATCGTCAAGGGCCGGGATTTCACCGGTTTGTCCGACACCCTCCACAGCATCATCGTCAACGAGAATATGGTGAAGTTCTTCAAGTGGGACAACCCGATCGGCAAACGTGTAAAATTCCCCGGCGATACATCCGGCCGGTATTTCGAAGTCGTGGGCGTCGTGCATGACTTCAACCAGGCGTCGCTATACAACCCGATCGCGCCGCTGATCATCGTCTACAGTCCAAACAATTACCAGATCCAGCTGAAACTCGACCCGAGGGACATCCCCGGCACCATCGCCGGCATCGAAAAGACGTGGAAGACCGACTTCCCCGCGCTTCCCTTTTCCTATACCTTCCTCGACCGCGACTTCGACTCCCAATATGCGGCCGATCAGAAACGCGGAAAGATATTCACCACTTTTTCCATCCTGACCATCATCATCACCTGCCTCGGGCTGCTGGGCCTGATCGCCTTTACGACCCAGCAACGCCAAAAAGAGATCAGCATCCGGAAGATCATGGGCGCCGGCGTCGGCCAGATCGTCCCCCTCCTCACCCGGAACTTCGTGTTACTTGTTGGTGTCTCGTGCCTCTTCGCCTTCCCGATCGCATGGTGGTTCATGCGGCAATGGTTGCTGCTCTTTACCGACAGTACCGGCGTCCAGCCGATGACCTACGTGTTCTCGGCGCTGACTGTGCTTGCGATCGCCATGATGACGGTGATTTTCCACAGCGTGAAAGCCGCGGTGGCGAACCCCTCGAAGAGCCTGCGCACCGAGTGAGCGCAAACCGCCGACGCCCCGCGCCCCCCTGGTCCTCGCCCTCGCCTGCGACCGACGGGGCCTGCACCCGCCCGCACCTGCGCCCGCGAACCCGCCAACACCACTGGCTGCGCCCCTGTCCGCCGGGACCTATTGCCTGTATTAATTGGGTCGATTTCGACTCAATTAAGAAAAACACTGCCCCACCCCCGCGGTGCTATCCGGGCGCCATCTACCCGCCCTCGCGGCGCCACCCGTTAGACACCTGCTCCGCACCCCCCTGCTGCGAAACAACCTCGCCGCAGGCCATAACGCCTTCCGACTTCGCTTCCCCGCCTTTACTCCCTCGCCTCTCCCCTCCTTACCGCAACGGCCGCGCATCCACGCCTTCCCGGGTGATCTTCACCGGCATGATCTTCCCGTCCTTGTCAAACACCATTTTATCAATGCAAACCACGCGATGGTTCGCATCGGTCTCGCCCAACGGCCTCCGATGATAAACAATATAATAGTCATCCGTCCCCGGAATATGCAGCACCGAGTGATGACCCGCACCCGTCGCAACGGCCATATCCTGCTGCAGGATCTTGCCGATCCGCTGAAAAGGCCCCGTTGGCTTGTCCGCCATCGCATAGGCGACCGAATAATCCGGTCCGGTCCACCCTCCTTCCGACCACATAAAATAATATTTGCCTTTCCGGTAGATCATGTAGGGCCCCTCCACATAACTTTCCGGCGTGATTTCCTTAAAGACGGTCCCATCCGCAAACGGGATAAAACCCGTGAAGTCCGATCGCATTTTCGCAATATTGCAATGCTTCCAGCCGCCATACAGCAGGTACCAGGTTCCATCGGCGGGATCCTGGAACACCGCCTGGTCGATGGGTTGCGCACCGTTGTGGAATTCATCGATGAGCGGATGACCTAAATAGTCCCGATAAGGTCCGCCGGGCCTGGTCGCCACCGCGACGCCGATACCTCCGACGCTCGAGTCGTTCTGAATATCGTTTGCCCCAAAAAAGAAATAGTACTTGCCGCCCTTTTCCGCGATCGCCGGCGCCCACATAGCGCGACGCGCCCAGCGCACGGCGCCGGTATCCAGAATATCCGGATGCTTGACCCAATGAACAAGGTCGCGCGACGAAAAAGCATCAAAGAATACCTGCTGGTTGTACCGCGCCGAGTAAGTCGGGTAGACCCAGTATTGGTGGTCAAAGACCGCGGTTTCGGGATCGGCATACCAGCCTGGAAAAATAGGATTGCCGGACTTCACCTGTGCGAACACACGGCCGGGCAACAGCAATAGCAGCGCGTAAAAGAGATTATGTCTCATGGGAATCTGTTCGCCGGAAAACTACGGAAAAAAATGCTGTAACTTCCCCGCAAATTCCCTGGCATGACAACTTTTCTATTGGCACTGACCTTGTACGTTTCGACATTGGCTTCAACCGCCGCGCCCGCGACCATCACCCCCAACGCGATCGTCGGCGCAAGCGCAACCCTCGCCCCCGACGCGACCCTCGCCTCCGCCACGCCCGTCGCGCCTGCGACCATCACCCCCAACGCGATCGTCGGCGCAAGCGCAACCCTCGCCCCTCCCTCCGACACCGCCGCGCTCCTCGGGCGCTGGGACCTCACCGTGAACATGGGCGGACACCCGGTTCCCTCCTGGTTCGAAGTGATCAAATCCGGCACCCGCATGCTGGTGGGAAGATTTGTGGGTGGCGGCGGCAGCGCCAGACCGGTCTCGCGCTATTACTTCGATGACGGCAAACTCCACTTTTCCATTCCGCCGCAGTGGGAGCGAGAAGACCGCGACCTGTCGGTGGAGGGCCATTTCGAGGGCGACAGCCTTGTCGGCACGCTCGTTCAGCCCAACGGCAAGCAGTATAACTGGGTCGGACACAAGGCGCCCTCCCTTCACCGCTCCGGAAAGCCGGTGTGGAACAGCCCGGTGGCGATCTTCGATGGCAAAACACTCACTGGATGGCACACCCCCGGCGCCAATCAATGGCTCGCGGAAAACGGCGTCCTGCGCAGCCCGCATTCCGGTTCCAACATCATCACCGACGGAAAATATGGCGATTTCAGGCTGCATATCGAATTCCGGTATCCGAAGGGAAGCAACAGCGGTGTATACCTGCGCGGCCGGTATGAAGTCCAGATCGAGGACCTCGAGGGGGCCGAACCACCCAATGACGTGATCAGCGCGGTGTATGGTTTCCTCCCGCCAAGCACGGTGGCCTCGAAAGGTCCCGGCGAGTGGCAAACCTATGACATCACCCTGATCGGAAGACTCGTGACGATCGTTTTTAACGGGAAAACCGTCATCTGCAATGCGGAAATTCCGGGCATTACCGGCGGCGCGCTGGACAGCCGCGAAGGTGAGCCGGGTCCGATCTACCTGCAGGGAGACCATGGTCCGATCGAATACCGGAATATCACTATCCAAACCGCCAAATGACACCCGGGTGGGAGCGGTTGATCGGCATCCTCGGCGCCCTGGTCATCAGCACCGCCCAGGTCATCTATATATTGAATTGCCTCCGCCGGAAGATCACTCCAAGCGTGCTTTCCTGGTTTGGCTGGTCTTGTCTCATGGGCACCAGCCTCGTGTCTCAGATCGTTCACAAGGGCTGGCAATGGAGCATGACCGGGATCGCCAGCTCGGCGGTAGGCTGCCTGACGATCGCCGTCGTGGCATGGTGGAGCCGCAATTTTTCATTCCGCCGCGTCGACCTGTCCTTTTTGTTCGCGGGGCTCGCCTGCGTGACAGTCTATATCGTCTCCGCCAACCCCTGGGTGACGACCGTGTTTGCCATCGTCGCGGATTTACTGCTGGGCATTCCGACGATCGCGAAGGCCTGGCGCCAACCGGCGCTGGAGCGGTCGCCGGCCTGGATACTGGGTGTGGTTTCCGCGTTGCTTGCGTTGGCGATCTGTGTCGGCCATAGCGCGATATATGTGCTATTTCCGGCATACCTGCTGCTTTTTAACGGCGCGATGGCATTACTGACCTGGAGACCGGGATTTTTTCTTACATTACTATCAACTTTTTTCTGATGAACCGCCGTGATGCCGTAATCCAACTTGCCGTCGCCTCGGGCGCCTGGATCAGTTTGCCATTCTGGATGGTCGCATGCCGGATGAGCGACACCGATCGCCACCTGTCCGGCTTTTCGCCGCACGAGCAACAGACCCTCGCCGCGATCGTCGACGCAATAATTCCAGCGGGGCCGCACCATGAGCCCGGCGCGCTGGCAGTGGGCGTAGACAAATACCTTCAGAAACTGATCGATGATTGTTTCGAGCCGGCGGCCCGCGACGGGGTGAAGCGCCAGTTGCAGGCGGTGCAGCCCGCACCCGACATCGCAGCCAGCCTGCAGCGATTCTCCGTTTCCGCCGACAAGGACCAAAAGGAATTTTTCGACCTGATGAAGCGCGAAACGATCAGGGGCTTCAATACTTCGCAACAGGTCATGACGGACTATCTCCATTACAAAATCGCCCCGGGCCATTACTATGGAAATGTCCCGGTCAAATCTCAAGCTTAACCCATGCCCGACCATCAAACGGATTCAGCCACCTCCCGCACCTACGACGCGATTGTCATCGGGTCGGGCGCCAGCGGTGGATGGGCCGCGAAGGAGCTTTGCGATAAAGGACTGAAGACCCTGGTGCTGGAACGGGGCCGGGAAGTGCAACATATCCGTGACTACCCCAATGCCAGCAAGCCACCCTGGTTCTTCCCCCACCGCGGAACGGTGACGGTCGAAGAAAAGAAGAACCATGCCCAGTCGAGATTTATGACCGAAGAAACGTACAACTGGGCGCTCCCCGACGATGAACAACCGTTTATCCAGGAGAAGCCCTTCCGGTGGGTCCGCGGCTACCACATGGGCGGCAAGTCGCTGCTTTGGGCGCGCCAGACGCAGCGGTGGAGCGATCTCGATTTCGAAGGGCCTGCCCGCGACGGCTTCGCGGTCGACTGGCCGATCCGGTACAAGGACCTCCAAACCTGGTACAGCTATGTGGAACGGTTCGCGGGCATCGCGGGAAACCGCGACGGTCTGCCGGAACTGCCGGATAGCGAGGTGATGCCGGGCTTCGAGCAAAGCTGCATCGAACTTCATTTGAAGGATTCCCTCCGCGAACACTTTCCCGACCGGCACCTTATCCAGGCCCGCTGTGCGCACCTGACCGACCCGCAGCCCATCCATGTGCAGCAAGGACGCAGCAAGTGTCAGAATCAGACGATGTGCAACCGCGGCTGTATCTTCGGCGCGTACTTCAGCAGCAACGCAAGCACCCTGCCATGGGCGATGAAGACCGGGAATTGTACCATCCGCCCCTGGTCGGTCGTCCATTCCGTCATTTTCGACGACGTGAAAGGAAAGGCCACGGGTGTACGCGTGATCGACGCGACTTCGAAGGAAACGATCGAATTCCATGCTCCGCTCATCTTCGTCAACGCAAGCACGCTAAACACCAACGCGATCCTGCTGAACTCGAAGTCCCGCAGGTTCCCCGCCGGTCTCGGGAATGACAACGGTCTCCTGGGGAAATTCATTTCCTGGCACAACTACCGCGGGAAAGGCGGCGCTGAATTCGAAGGTCTCACGGACAGGACGACCGATGGCCGGAATCCCAGTAACAGCTATATCCCGCGATTCCGCAACCTCTTCCGCCGGGACACGAATTTCCTGCGCGGGTATGCGATCGGGATCGGCGGCGGCAGATCGCCCTGGTCGGACACCTCGGTGACAGGCGACCGGCTTCGTGAGAATCTTCTGCACCCCCGGCTGGGCAACTGGTACCTTAGCAGCTGGATGATGGGCGAATGTGTCCCCGTCGAATCGAATCATGTGCGGCTGCATCCGGCCCTGACGGATAAATACGGCATCCCTCAATTGATCGTCTCCTGCGACTGGTCGGAGAACGACGAGAAAATGGTGCAGGACTATATCGCGCAAATGACCGACATGTATGAGAAAGCCGGCTTTGTCAATATTCACGTGACCGATACGCATTCACCGCCGGGCAGCGACATCCACGAGATGGGCGGGGTCCGGATGGGCTGGGACCCGAAGACCTCGCTGGTCAACCGGTGGAATCAGCTCCACCTGTGCAAGAATGTCTTTGTAACGGACGGCGCCTGTATGACCTCGACCAGCTGCCAGAATCCTACTTTGACTTACATGGCCTTGACGGCAAGGGCGGTGGACCACGCCGTCGAAGAAAGAAAAAAGGGAAATATATGACTATGAATAAACGACTGCTCCTGACGACCGCGACCCTGCTGACGGTTTGTACTTCGCTTCTCGCGCAGAAGCCGCTCTATACCTGGCCGCTGGGTGTCGAAGGATACACCTATCGCAACAGCTGGCCCAAAGGAGTGGCACCAACCCTCGATACGATCAGGAACCTCGGCTTTACAGAGCTGGAAGGCGGCGCGCGAATGGACCCGCGCGAATTTCGGAAAATGTGCGACGAGCGCGGAATCCGCATTCCTTCGATCGGCGCAGACTACAACCGGCTGCTGCAGCACCCCGATTCGGTGATCCTGCAGGCAAAGATACTGGGGGCAAAATATGTAATGTGCGCATGGATACCCCACGAGGATGGCGTGCTAACCTTCCAGGACGCGGAGAAGGCGGTGCAGGACTTCAACAAGATCGGCCGCGAACTCGCGGGCCAGGAGCTGGTATTCTGCTACCATGCCCACGGGTACGAATTTCAGCCATACGAAAACGGCACACTGCTCGACTATATCATTACGCATACAGACCCCAGGTATGTTTCCTTTGAGATGGATATCATGTGGATCAGCTTTGGTGGAGGCGACCCGGTCGCGCTGATGAAAAAGTACGGCTCCCGCTGGAAACTGCTCCATTTAAAGGACCTCCGCAAGGGCGCGCCAACCAATCTCACGGGTTTGACGGGGCCCGAGAACGACGTACCCCTCGGCCAGGGCCAGGAAAATATTCCTGCCATCCTGAAAGAGGCGAAAAAGATCGGCATCCGGCATTGTTTTATCGAAGACGAAAGCGCCGACCCAACAGTACCGGTCCCGGAGAGTATTGCGTATCTGAAAAGTTTGAAGGCCTGAGCCCTGAGTCCTGAGCCCTGAGTCCTCGCGTTCCCGTGCCTGAGCCGCGCCCCGTGCCTGAGCCCCACGCGCCTCACACGCCCGTGCCTGCGCACTGACTCCTCGCGTTCCCGTTGATGCCCCGAGCCCTACACGCCCCGTGCCCCGTGCCCCGTGCCTCACACGCCCCGCTACCGCACCAGGATGACGGTACCCGTCAGCGACCGCTCCTTCCCCTTGCCGTCTGTATATCGGACCGTCCAGATATACGTGCCCGCCGGCTGCCGTTGCCGGCCAAAATTCCCATCCCATCCCCGGCCAGGGTCCCGGCTCGAGTACAATTCCAGACCATCCCGGCTAAATACCTGTAGCAGGAACCGCGTCGGCGGGTGGAAGAACGTCGCCCGGAAAAGGTCATTGTGCCCGTCATTGTTCGGCGAAAAGGCATTGGGTACAAAGACCTCATAGTCGCAGACCGCGAAGCGCACCACTTTTTGCGCAGTCGTGGTGCCACAGGCATCCGTGATGCTCACGCTATAGGTGCCCGGCTGCGTAACGGTCAGGAAAGGCAGCGTCGACCCATCCTGCCACTGATAGCGGAAACTCAGATTGCTGTCCGCCGCGTCCCGCAGCACCAGCGTGTCCGACTGGCAGACCGTCGTGTCGGGAGAACCCAACGCCGCGGGGCCGGGAACAGGCACCCAATCGACCACAATGGGATTCGAGACCAGGCAAAGCGAATCGTTCTGCACCCGGCACCGGAAGGTATCGGCGCCGCTGGCCCCGTGCGGGATCGTGATCTGATCGCCCGTCTCGCCGCCTAGCAGGCTGTCGCCCTGGAACCATTGCAAGGAGGACCGGGCATAATAAACGGCCGGCTGAAACCCCAGTACGACATCGGCGGCGCAGGAATCGCCGGAAACAAGATTGACGAGGGGCGGCGGCGCCACCGCCGCATAGAACTGCAGACTGTCCAGGAAGAACGCATAGCGGTTGCTGCTGTATGTTTTACCGTTGGCGGTGCTGAAGAAAGGCAGGTTTGAAAAATTGGTATCGCAGCTCGGCCCGATGGAGATGGCCGCGACGTCTATGGGCGGCGTAAAGAACATCGAAGCCTTTGTCCAGTGCCCCCGCACCCCCGTCACCGTGACCTCTCCCAGCGGGATCCAACCGATCCGCCCGACACAGCCGTAGAAACCGACCGGATTGTCAACGCCCGAGCAGTCGGCCATCCCGAACAATCCAAACGTCTCCCGCGTGGTCGAGAACTGCGGACCCAAATAGTCGTTGCTCAACTGGATATACTGATTCCCCTGCTCGCCGAATCCCGCGTAAAAGTCGAACCGGTACAGAGAATCTTTTTGAAGGATCTGCGTCAGACAGGTGCTCGCGAAGGATTTATAAGTCGGGTTGACGTGAATGCTACCGGGCGCAAACCCATAGTCTCCGACCGCGATGACGCCCTTACCATCCGGAACGGGCTGCGGGACGATAGGCAGGATCCCGACCACGGGCGACTGTTTGGTGCCGGCAATATAACTCGTATCGTTCACGAGATAGTTGGTGCAGGGGCTCAGAAAAAACGTCAGCATTTCGGTCGAAGCAGGATACCAGTATGGGACGCCCCGAAAAGTGGAACTGCATCCCGGCCCCGGCAACAGGGTGGGGTTGTTCAAAATGAAGATCGGCGTCAGCGGGACCCGGTGGCAGGTATCCTGCGCCCACAACCGCATCCACGGCAGGCAAAGACAAATCAGCAGGCAACGCAATCTGGCCAAGCGGGCGGTTTTGTGATAAAATTAGTACATTCGGCTATGTCTATTTCCAGAAGAAACCTGATAAAATCGGGGCTTGTAGGCGGCGCCGCTATAGGCCTGCATCCCATTGAATTAGCCGGCCTGACGCGACAGAGATCCCGCCTGGCCGCCGGCGAGCCCGCCTCCGTCCTTCCCGCCATTGCCGAAGGCCCGTTCCAACCGACCCGCGCTTCTTTAAGAACGTATGAAATCCCGGCCTGGTTCCGCGATGCCAAATTCGGCATCTGGGCGCATTGGGGACCGCAGTCGGCCGTTGGGGATGGCGACTGGTATGCGCGGAATATGTATCTCGAAGGCGGCGCCCAGTATGAGTACCACCTCAAAACTTACGGTCACCCGTCCAAATTTGGCTTCAAGGACACGATCCCGGCATGGAAGGCGGAGAAATTCGATCCGGACCACCTGATGGGCCTCTACAAAAAGGCCGGCGCGAAATACTTTATGACGATGGGCGTACATCACGACAATTTTGATCTGTGGAATTCCAGGCACAATCCATGGAACGCGGTCAACATGGGCCCGAAAAAGGATATCGTGGGCATGTGGAAACAGGCGGCACAGCGGCATGGGCTGCGGTTCGCGATCAGCGACCACCTCTGGATCTCTTATAAATGGTTCTCCAGCAGTAAGGGTAGCGATGCAAAGGGCGCCATGGCGGGTATCCCCTACGACGGTGCGGATCCAAAGAACTTTGATTACTATGGGCGCTGCGAGGAAGTGCTGGACGGCGACCTCGAGTGGAACGAGGACGGAATTCCGGAAACCTGGAAACGGCATTGGTACGATCGCATCCGGGACCTGGTCGATCAATACGAACCCGACCTCCTTTATTGCGACGGCCACCTCCCGTTCGAAGAATACGGTCAGAACCTCCTGGCTCATCTCTACAACCAGAACGCGGCGAAAAATGGCGGCAAGACACAGGCGGTCTACACCAGCAAGCGGGCCGCCGACTCGGCAAAGGGGAAGGCCATTTGCGTCTTCGATGTGGAGCGGGGCGTGGTCAGTGACATCTGGCCCTTGCCCTGGCAAACCGATACCTGTATCGGCGACTGGCATTACAGCCGCGAAATGGTCGGCCACTACAAAACCCCAAAGACCGTTGTCGACATGCTGGTGGACATCGTCAGCAAGAACGGCAACCTGATGCTGAACATCCCGTTGCCCGCCAGCGGCATGCCTGATGCCGATGAACTCGCTGTGCTGGAGGGTATCACCGGCTGGATGACGGTGAACGGCGAGGCGATCTACGCCACCAGGCCCTGGCGCCAATTCGGGGAGGGGCCCTCCGCTGAAAAAAAATCAGATCGCGGAAGTTCCTTCAACGAGGCGAAACGACAGGACATGACCGCCGGAGATATCCGCTTTACTACGAAAGGAGATACGCTGTATGCGTTCTTTATGGGGTGGCCCGCCCCGGGCGAGGCGGTCAATATCCGGGCGTTGTCCGGCGCCGGCATCGCAAAAGTGGAACTGCTCGGCGGCGGTCAACTCAGCTTCCGCCAGGACGGGAACGGGCTTTCCGTACAACTGCCCGGGCACAAACCTTGCGAGTATGCCTGTGCCCTGCGGATCACAGGCAAGGGGCTGATCTGATGCCCCGCGTCCCGCGCCCCTACCGTAAAATGGAAGCCTTTTGGCGATTAAACTCTTCTTCCGTCAACGCTCCCTCATCCCGCAACTGCTGCAATTGGCGAAGCTGCGCGATGACGCGGTCCTGGGAATCCGCCCCCGGGTTGTAAGGGGGGTAGGAATTATAGATCGTCGTGCGGCTGGTACCGGACACAGCCCAGACCAGGCAGAGGATCCAGCCCAACACCGTCCAACCGAAAAAGAAGTTGACCAGGAAAATACCGCCCGCGCTGGGATGATTGCGCATCATGGCCACAATCGTCGGCAGAAAATACGGGATGAGACAAAACGCCCCAAGAATCCACCCCAAGGGACCTAACGGCCAAAAATGGAAAAAGTGGAAGTGATACATACTTAAATATAACGATTTTACTTGGGCAAGACGTAACTTTTCATTACTTTGCAATTCAAAGTACTTTCTAAAACACAGTCCGTGGAAAAACATTCTATTAAGCCGGAAATCTGGTTCGTCGAGCCGGGTTCGATCGTTCGGACGATCTGGGGATCGAGCGACACGGTGTTGCTCGTTTTCGCGGGGTCGGCAGCGGAATTCGCCCTCAATAAATCGGTCGATTGGCTATACTACACGGGGAAACTGCCGGCCGATCCGATCGGCCGCTTATTCTCGACGGTCAAATATGCGCAGGCCATTGTCTTCTGGCCCCGGGAAGAGGCTCTTGCCGCGATCGACCAGATCAACAAGATACATGGCGGTGTGGAACGGCAGCGCGGCAGGAAGATCCCCGACAGCGCATACCTCGACGTATTGTTCATGCTGATCGACTATACGATCAGGTCTTATGAATTGCTGGAACGCCGGCTGACGGCGCGGGAAAAGGCCGACATCTACGCCGTATTTCTCCGCCTTGGGACCAGCATGCATCTCAAAGGCCTGCCGCCGGACTTTTCCGCCTGGGAACAAATGCGCGCAACATATCTCGAACGGAACCTCGAGAACGGTGATCTGACGAAGGACCTGTATCACCGTTACCGGATCGCGCTTGGCGGACTGCGTTATAAGATCCTGTTGGGGGGACAGGCGCTGCTGGTGCCGCCACGCGTGAAGGAACTGCTGGGCTTACCGTCCGGGCGGTGGATGCGGCCGATGGTGACACTTTACAAATTGGCGCGACTGCTCAGACTGGACCGGGCGGTAAAGACTCTTCTTCTGCCGAAACCATATAGGAATCAACTGCCGGCTTTGGATGCCGCGCCGAAAACAGGAAGAAGCAGCAGGTCGCTATCCACGCCAGCCAAAAGATATAGAACCCCAAATGGAACCGCTCCTTGAGCAGCCGGTGGCTATACGTATTCATGAAATCCGAAAAGGTGAGGACCAGGCCCAGCAAGCCTGCGACGAGCAGCACCGTACTGACGAGGTTCGTCATCCTCCTGGCGGACCTCTTTCCCACATAATAAAGGACGAGAATGACGGCAAGCTGCAGAACCGACAGCAGCAGGCAGGTCTTCCAGAAAGAGCGAAGCAGCGCGTATTCCTTGTGGACCGTCGCGATCCCGATCTTTCCGAATAGGGATATCCGGGAGATGAGGTAGGTCTCCAGCCAGCACAGCAGGAGCTGGGCAAGGATGAGGGTGAACAAGCGCCGGTTCGGGCTCAGCATACTCCAAATTACAGAAAACTCAGTACTTTCGGCCCGTGGCAAACAATTACGATCCGATAGCGGCCGTCTACGATCGCATTCACCACTTGTTTTATGGTCAATCGGAGGTAAACGCGCAGGTCGAACTGCTGGATCACGTCCGCGCGGGGGACAGGTTGCTGATCGTGGGCGGCGGCACGGGCTGGATCCTGGAAAAGATCGCCGGTATCTACCCGGAGGGGTTGACGATCGTTTATGTCGAGAGCAGCCAGAAGATGATGGAGCGGTCGAAGAAGAGAGATTGGGGCGGGAACAAAGTGGAGTTTTTTACGGGCCCTGTGGAAGATTGGCCGGGTAGCACAAAGGATTGGCCGGAGAGCCCGAAGGAATTGACCGGCGGCCCGAAGGACTTGACCGGCGGCCCAGTTTTCGATTGCATCCTGACC
>DATNBP010000029.1:0-5474 GCA_035572015.1 Puia sp.
ATCCCCATCATCAAGCCTAAACAACGACCAAAGCGCCATCCCTGACCGCCGCCATCCCGGACGGACGTCAACTCCGAACGCCGTCATCCCCGACCGCCGCGCCCCGCACTGCATCACCACCGGGGCCGCATTCGCACTGCAGTCCATTTTAAGAAACTTCTAACAGAGTCCTTTTAATACACCGGGCACTAATTTCGTTCAAACACGACAAACCCTTCATATGCGAACGCTAGCCTTTTGCCTGGCCCTGCTGCTCGTCAGCGGGCTTTGCAATACTTTGTCAGCACAGGATTATAAGATGGCCGTCGGTATCCGGTTCAGTACGGCCGCGCCGACGATCAATAATTCGATCAGCTTCAAATATTTCATCGACCAAACCAATGCCGTGGAAGGGCTGGCGTCATTCGGCTCCCGGTTCGGGCTGGGCGGACTCTACGAGCGGCACCAATTGATCGGGGCGACGCCCGCCTTCACCTGGTTTTATGGAGGCGGCGCCTATGTCGGTTTCGAAAGCGGCCAGACCTGGTTCGGTCCTACCGGTGTGGTGGGCCTCGATTATAAATTCCCCAACGCGCCGGTGAACCTTTCGCTGGACTGGAAACCTGAACTGGACCTGGTGCCCGCTATCAATTTTGTTCCGGATGCCTTTGGCCTGACGGCCCGCTTCACATTCGGGCATTAGAGGGATCTGTGGGTATTTCGAGTGTGGGAGCGCGAGCGGCGCCCTGCGCTAGTGCAGTTGGCCGAAAAACAAATAACAAAGGAATATCGAGCTGACGATACTCACGAGGTCGGCAGCCAGCATGGCGCCAATGGAATAGCGGGTATTGCGGATCGCCACCGCACCATAATACACTGCAGCAACATAGAAGGTGGATTCGGAAGATCCCTGCAAAATCGCCGAAAGATGGGCGGCGAAACTATCGTTCCCGAAAGTCTTCATCGTATCCACCAGCATACCGCGGGCGCCCGCACTCGTGAGTGGCTTGATCAGCGCTGTCGGCAACCCGTCTACAAAACGGGTATCGACGCCGGTCAGGTGAAAGAGATACTTGAGCGCCTCGAGGATGGCATCGAAGGTGCCGCTCGTCCGCAGCAGGCTGATCGCCACCAGGATGCCGACAAGATAGGGAATAATGCGGACTGCGGTATCGAAGCCGCTTTTCGCCCCTTCGACGAAAGCACCGAAAATATTTACCTTTCGAAATATGGCCACCGCGACGATGATGAAGAAGATAAAAAGGATCAGGCCGCCGCTGAATGCGCGGGAGAACGACTGGACGCCGGTAGCATTCAGGCTCCTGAGATACAGGACGAGCACACCGATCAACAGTGACAGACTGCCGATCCAGGCAAGGATGGCAGGTTGGAAAAGATTGATGCGCTGCCGGATCGCTACGACACTCATCGATGCCAGCGTCGTCAGGAACGTCGCGATAACGATCGGCAAAAAGACATCCGTCGCGTTTGAGGACCCCGCCGCCACGCGAATGGCGATCACACTGACCGGTATCAACTGCAACCCAGACTGATGGAGACACAGGAACATGATCTGCGGATTCGATGCGGTGTCCTTATTCGGGTTGATCTCCTGCAGGCTTTCCATCGCTTTCAGCGCAAACGGAGTGGCCGCATTGTCCAGCCCCAGCAGGTTCGCGGAAAAATTCATCACCATATGGCCAATCGCGGGATGCCCTTTAGGCACGTCAGGGAACAAACGCGAAAAGAACGGTCCGGTGATGCGCGCGAGGAACCGCATTCCTCCCGCGGCTTCGGCGATGCTGACCAGTCCCATGAACAGGGCCATGATCCCGATGAGTCCGATCGCCAGCGTCACGGCAAAGCTGCAGGTGCCGATGATACCGTCGGCTTTTTGTACCCGGTATGCCGGCGGGATAGCCGCAGATGGTAAGGGAGTGGAAGTGGCGGCCGTTGCAGGGACGGAGGGCGCCAGAGCGGACGATGCAGGGGCGGCCGCAGGGGTGGCCGTCCGAACAGTATCCCCCACCCTGCCAGTGACCATTTCCGAAAATATCTCCTTATCCGCCGGGACGAATACATAACGCACCGTCGCTACCAAAATCGAAACCAGAACGAATGCAGCCCAGATCCTGCTTAAAGCCATGCCCCAAATTAATATTATTTGCCTAATTTCGCGCGGCAAATATGCCGGGGACCAGGTTGTTCAAGAATCAATCAGCCCGTGACCGGCGGCAAATAATCAGGTATGGCATTACAAGCAGGGATTGTGGGATTGCCCAATGTCGGGAAATCGACCTTATTCAATGCGGTCAGCAACAGCGCGAAGGCGCAGGCCAGCAATTACCGGTTCTGTACGATCGAACCCAATACGGGCCTGGTGGACGTCCCTGACGAGCGGTTGGATAAGCTGGCCGCGCTGGTCAAGCCTCACCGCGTTGTGCCCACACAGTTGCAGATCGTCGATATCGCAGGGCTGGTGAAGGGTGCGAGCAAGGGCGAGGGATTGGGCAACAAGTTTCTCGCGAATATCCGGGAAGTCGATGCCATCGTACACGTCATCCGTTGTTTCGAGGACGAGAACATTCTCCGGGACGAGGGTGCAATCAACCCCATCAGCGACAAAGAGATCATCGACACCGAACTGCAGTTGAAAGACCTGGAGAGTGTCGAAAAGAAACTGTCACGGACCGAGAAGATGCTGAAGACGGCTGATCCCAAGGTCAAGGCAGAATATGCGGTCCTGCGGCGCTGTTTCGAACACCTCGAACAAGGCCGGAACGTCCGCGAGCTCGGCCTGTCAAAGGAAGAACGGAGCGCCATAGCCGATCTCTTCCTCCTTACAGAAAAGCCTGTCCTCTATGTGGCGAACGTCGACGAGGCATCTATGCATACCGGCAACGAGTATTCGCGGGCACTCGCTGCTGCAGTAGCGGGGGAAGAAGCCCAGGTGATCATAATGAACAATTCCATCGAGGCTCAGATCGCAGAAATGGAAGACCCGGCTGACCGGGCGCTTTTCATGGAGGAATACAAGATGTCCGAACCGGCGCTCAACAAGCTGATCCGGAGCACTTACCGCCTCCTTTCCCTGGCCACTTATTTCACAGCCGGCGAACAGGAAGTACGGGCCTGGACCATTCATGAGGGCTGGAAGGCGCCGCAGGCCGCGGCGGTTATCCATACCGATTTTGAAAAAGGCTTTATCAAGGCAGAGGTCATCGCTTACAAGGACTATATCCAATTCGGTTCTGAAGCCGCCGCCCGCGAGAACGGTCGCCTCCGGATCGAAGGCAAGGACTATATCGTCAGGGACGGCGACGTCATGCACTTCCGCTTCAACGTATAAGAAAAAGGCCTGTCCCGCGACAGGCCCTGATGGCATGAGGTGAAGGCCTACAGCACGTTATAGCCGAAGCTGATATAGTACAGGCCGCCGATCCGCGCATCCCCGATCGCATCCACGTGATATTTGTTCAACAGGTTGGAGGCCCCTATCTTGATCAGGCTTCTGTCCAGTTTCGGAAGTTTCATGCTGATCTGCGCATCCAGCGTGCCAAACGCCGGAGTGATCCCCGTGATAAAAGAGGACTGGTAGACATAGGCCTGCTGCCAGCGGTAGGTCAGATTGAAACCGTAGACTTTGGCGATCGAATAATTGGCCACGGTCAGGTTGAACTTATTCTTCGGCGTATTGAAGTCCGTCTGCTGGCTGGCATCCTTGCTGGAAATGCTGCTGTAGGCATAATTGCCCGACAGCAACCATCCTTCCGGCAGGGTATAATCCAGGCCGATACCCGCACCGCCCGTGTTGACCTTCGTAGGGCTGTTCGTATAGATCCCGAATGTATTCGCGGCCGTCTGCCCCAGCGTCAATGGGTCCTTCACGAGCACGGTCAGTCCGATGAAGTTGGTATACTGCGCATAATACCCGTAAACATCGAGCAACAGGTTCTTCCCGATGAGGCCTTTGTAACCCAGTTCCCAACTGGCGACCGTCTCGGGCTTAAAAGTCTGATACTGGTAAGCGGTTGGGGGCGTCCCGGTCGTCAGGTATTTGTTGAGTTGAGCGGTATCATAAGTTTGTCCGTCTCCCAGCCCGTACGCGCTGATGAACTGCGGCAACCCGCCGATCAGCCGGGCGGACCCGGTCTGCAGGTTGATATACTGGTTCTGCGTCGAAGGAAACCGGTAAGCCGTTTGGAACGATGCGCGGAGATAGTTATCCTTTGCCACCCGGAACAAGGCAGTCGCCCTCGGCGTAAACCGGCCTTTGAAATTCGAGTTCTTGTCATAACGCCCCGAGAAGGACAGTTTCAGCAAATCGTCCCAGAGCCCCTTCTGCAATTGTGCAAACGCGCCGGTCTCATTGATATTGATCCTGCCTGCCGTATCCGCGAAGATCGTGCCGTGCGAATTCAACACGAACTCGCGGGTGGCCGCCCCGACGGTGATATCTATCCATTTGACCTCGTTGGCGAAGTTGTACATCGCCTCCCCCACATACAGATTGGTTTGGTCGTTGAACTTTCCTCCATAGGGGATCGCCTGTTGTTTAAGCGTATTGACCGCCTGGTTGAAACCGGCGCTCCCAGGCTTCAGCCGGTTCGCGTCGGCCGCGGCCCGGGCCTGGGTGCTGGCATCCGCGTACGCCGACGCGGGGTCCATCCCGCCCTGCAGATCGCCGCCGAACACCTGTGCATAGGTTCCGACATAAGTCGGCGCCCAGACAGTGGCCGTAGGGGCATAGGCTTCATTCAGCAGCGTGGCCACCGCCACCATATCGTAGGAATTGCCGGCGTTCTCCTGGGTCGTATACGCCCGCACGTAATAATGCTGGCCGGTCAATTCGAGCTTATACTGTCCGATCTTGACGTCCTTGAGGCTGTAGCGGTCGGTGCCCTGGTAGAGCGTGCTTGCGATCCCGTAATTGCCGATCAGGCTCAGGGTCGCGGTAGGCGTCACCTTATAGTACAGTCCGCCGTAGGCTTTGAAGTTGTCGGCGCGGTAATTGGTCAACGAGCTTTCCGCGTAACCGGTTCTCGTGACGTTGGAGTTTGCGGGCGTGGCATTGGCCAGGGCATTGAGCTGCGCTGCTTCAGCCGCATTGCCTTGCGCCTGTGCGGCCGCCGCGGCCGCCTTTAGCTGGGCCTGCACATTGAAATAGGCGCTTTCATCGCCGTAGGCATTGATCCCGTCATAGCTTGGCAACGACCGGGTGTCACCGGTGATCTGCCCGGTGACCGGTACATAGTTCCGGGTATCGGTGGCCATCCAGTCCGTCGCCATCACATAGTCGGCCGTAAGTTTGAATGCAAAGCGGTTGTTGAAAGCCTTTGCGAAACGCGCCGTCCAGTTATAGTATGGCTTTGCGGAGCTCTGATCGTCACCGACATGGTTGATCCCCTGCTTGACCTGGGCGCTGAATCCCTGGTACTTGAACGGGTCCTTGCTCGTCATCAATACCGTTCCCGTCATCCCCCCAGAACCGTAGA
>DATNBP010000030.1:0-14386 GCA_035572015.1 Puia sp.
CGCCCGGCATGGAAAAAAAGGCCGAAGACACGACGGAAGGTCCGAGACTGCGGGCCTTCGAGAAAAAGGTGATGCTCGGCCAGACCATCGGGCCGAACGTCGTGATCAAGTCAGGGATCTCGGAAGGTGACCGAGTCGTCGTCGACGGCATCCAGTCGATCCACGAGGGGTCCCCGATCAGCACGGGCGCCCGTTCGGGATCCGGTAGCCATGACAGTACGGCCCCGCAAGCTCTACCAAAAAAATAGGCACCGCGCCACACCATATCTCGTATGATCGCGAATACATTTATCAAGCGTCCGGTAACCGCCATGGTGGTATCCATCGTATTGGTGCTTGCGGGCAGCATCTGTATCCTGACACTCCCCGTCGACCAGTATCCGGACATTACGCCGCCTGTCGTCCAGGTGAACGGCCAGTTCACCGGCGCCGACGCGCAGACGGTAGAGCAGACCGTAGCTACCCCGATCGAGGAGCAGGTCAACGGAAGTCCCGGCATGGAGTACATGCAAAGCAACAGCACGAACAACGGGCTCATGTCCATGAATGTGACGTTCAATATCGGAACGAATATCGACATCGCCACGCTGGACGTGCAGAACCGCGTCAGCATCGCCAACCCTTTGCTGCCCGCAGTGGCGGCCCGCCTCGGGATCACCGTTCGGGCGATCAACCCCAGCCAGCTGATGATGATCGCCGTATATTCGCCCCGGTCGACCCATGATATCACCTTCCTGGATAATTACACCAACATATTCATCCAGGATGCGTTGCTGCGCGTCCACGGCGTAGGCAATATCGCGCGGTTTACGGATGACTTCAGCATGCGGATATGGATGAACCCACAGAAGATGGCATCGTACGACCTCATGCCCTCGGACATCATCAGCGCGCTCAACGCGCAGAACGTACAGGTCGCGGCCGGCTCGGCCGGCGTGCCGCCGCAGGCGCGTACGCAGGCGTTCGAGATCGGCATCCTCGTGAACGGGAGGTTGAGCAAGGTCCCGGAATTTGAGAATATCATCGTGAAGAACGTGCCCCGGACGGGCGAACTGGTGTATCTAAAGGACGTGGCGAGGGTCGAGCTTGGAAAATTCACCTTTTCCAGCAATTCGTTCGTCGACGGACACCGCGCTTCCTTCCTGCGGGTCTACCAGGCGCCGGGCAGCAATGCGCTGGAGACGGCGGGCGGCATTTACAAGGAACTTGCCCTGCTCAGGCAGACTTTCCCTGCGGATGTCGAGTATTCCGTTCCGTTCGAGGCGGTCACCGTGGTAAAAGTATCGATGGCCGACGTCGTGCGAACGCTGTTCCTGACGCTGGGGCTGGTGGCGATCGTCGTCTTTGTATTCCTGCAGAACTTCCGGTCCACCATCATCCCTGTACTGGCTATCCCGGTTTCGATCCTGGGGACTTTCGTCTTTTTTATCCCGCTGGGCTTCACGATCAACACCCTCACGATGTTCGGGTTCGTACTGGCGATCGGCATCGTGGTGGACGATGCCATCATCGTCGTCGAAGCGGTGCAGCACTATATGGATTCCGAAGGTCTTTCCGCGAAGGAAGCCACTTATCTGGCCATGAAGGATATTTCCGCGCCGGTCGTGGCGATCGCCCTGATCCTGGCGGCGGTATTCGTGCCGGTAGGTTTTATTCCCGGGATCGTCGGCCGGCTTTATCAGCAATTCGCCATCACTATCGCCATTTCGGTGGTCCTCTCCGCCTTCATCGCGCTGTCGCTCACACCGGCATTGTGCACGCTGCTGCTGAAACCCGCGGATCCGGCGAAAAAGAAGCGCGGCCTGCAGAAAGTGTTTTCGCGTTTCAATGCCTGGTTCGACCGCCTGACGGAGCGATATAAGAACGGCGTCAACCGGAGTATCAGGGTATCCGGACTGATCATCGTCCTGCTGATTGCGATCTGCATCGGCGCATGGTTCCTCTTTGAGAAAAAGCCAACCGCGTTTATTCCTTCCGAGGACGATGGCAACCTGTATGTCACTTTTCAGCTTCCCCCGGCGTCTTCCACGGCGCGGTCGGTGGAAATCATGAACCGGCTGATGAAGGTCGTAAAGAACACACCGGGCGTCGCCCACTATGCCGCGCTATCCGGACTGAACGTCGTCAACAATGCCACCAACTCCAACGCGGGCACCATCTATGTCCAGCTGAAGCCATGGGACGAGCGGACGGATGAGCGCGAACAGGTGCCCGGGATCATCGGCGTCATGGACCGGCGGATCAGGGACGCGGGGATAAAAGGCGCAAACGTCGAAGTGATCCAGCCCTCCCCCATTCCCGGCGTGGGCGAAACAGTAGGTTTCAGTATGCAGATCGAGCAACGCAGCACCAATGACGATCTCCATGCCTTCCAGGACGTGATCAACAGGTTCGTCGCGGAAGCCAACAGGAACCCAGCGATCAGCAATGCGTTCAGTTTCTATTCCGCCAATACGCCAAGCTTCAACCTGCAGGTGGACCGCCAGAAATGCGAGAAGCTCGGAGTGAATGTCGGAGACGTTTTCACCACGATCCAGGCCTTCATGGGCAGCCTCTACATTAATGACTTTACAGATTACAACCGGACCTTCCATGTCGTCGTGCAGGCGGACACCGCGTACCGCGGCCTCATCTCGGATATCGACAAATACTATGTAAGGAATTCGGACAGCGCGATGGTCCCGCTCAGTACGCTGGTCAATTTTACGCCGACCGAGACAGCCCCGCTGATCCAGCACTTCAATATTTTCCGGTCGGCCGAGATAGACGGCGCCCCTGCTGCAGGGTATAGCAGCACGCAGACGACCGACTCCCTGATCGCGATAGCGGGCCGGGTCCTGCCCGTCGGGTATAACTATGAATTCTCGGGCCTGAGTTATGAGGAGATCAGGGCGGGATCGACCACGATCTATATTTTCCTGTTTTCGATCACCTTTGTGTTTCTTTTCCTGGCAGCCCTCTATGAGAGCTGGTCGGTACCGTTTTCCGTGCTGTTGGCCGTCCCCGTCGGCGCTTTTGGGGCGATCCTGACGCTATTCCTCGTACCCAGCCTCACGGACAATGTCTATGCCCAGATCGGTCTTATCACGCTGATCGGACTCGCAGCCAAGAATGCCATCCTGATCGTCGAGTTCGCCAAGGTCCGCGTCGA
This sequence comes from Puia sp., assembly GCA_035572015.1. Classification (GTDB taxonomy): domain Bacteria; phylum Bacteroidota; class Bacteroidia; order Chitinophagales; family Chitinophagaceae; genus Puia. Next base: position 3,152 of record DATNBP010000030.1, read on the forward strand.
TCGCGGGGAGGAGCTTATCCAATCCACGCTGGAGGCCGTCAAGCTCCGGCTCCGCCCGATCGTCATGACGTCGCTGGCGTTTATTTTGGGAGTGTTACCCCTTGTCCTGGCGACGGGCGCGGGGGCCATTGCCCGGCGCACCATCGGCTTTACTGTTCTGGGCGGGATGACTGCCGCCTCCACGATCGCAATCTTCATCGTCCCCGTACTGTTCGTCGTGATCACCCGGGCCGCCTACGGCAAGGAAAAATTGGCTTGGCTTCGCGAGCATCATGAACAACTCATGGAGAAGGCGCGGCGCGTCGAAGCGCAGGACATCGACGCGGAACTGGAATACGAATTGCAAAAATCGCGGGAACTGAACAAACAGCAGCAAGGATGATCGCCAACACTTTCATAAAGCGCCCTGTTACTGCAATCGTTATCGCGCTCGTCCTGATCATATCGGGCGTCATTTCGATCTTTAACCTGGCGGTCGATCAGTATCCCGACATCTCACCGCCGAGCGTATCGGTCCGCGGAAGTTACACGGGGGCGGACGCGGAGACCGTGGAACAGACCGTGGCGGTCCCCATCGAGGAGCAGGTCAACGGTACGCCCGGCATGGAATACATGCAAAGCACCAGCACCAACACCGGCGGGGTCAATATCCGCGTCACATTTGGCGTAGGCACGAACGTGTACATTTCGGCGCTCAACGTACAAAATCGCCTGGGGATCGCGCAGCCGCTCCTTCCTGCAGTGGTCAGCAAACTGGGCCTGACCGTGCGGGCCAGCAATCCCGACCAATTGATGAATGTGTCGGTCTTTTCGCCGCACGGCACCCACAATATCACTTTCCTGGACAACTATACCAGTACATTCATTGTCGACGCCCTCCTGAGGGTGCCGGGGGTAGGTGACGTATCGGCCCGAACCGACCAGTTTGCGATGCGGATCTGGATGAACCCCCAGAAAATGGCGTCGTATAACCTTACGCCCGGCGACATTTCCGCAGCGCTCAACGCACAGAACGTCTATGTGGCGGCCGGCGCCGTCGGTGCGCCGCCGCAGGCGGCCTCACAATCGCATGAATACAGTATCCTGGTGGACGGCATGCTGAACAAGCCGGAGGAGTACGAGAACCTCATCGTCAAGTCCATTCCCGCCACCGGTGAGCTCGTGTACCTGAAAGACGTGGCAAGGGTCGAACTGGGAAAGTTCACCTTTTCGAGCAACGCTTTCGTGGATGGAAAACGGTGTTCCTTTCTCTCCGTCTATCAGACCCCCGGCAGCAACGCCCTGGAGACGGCGGATCTCGTCTATGCCAAGCTGGCTGAGCTCAAGAGGACCTTTCCGAGCGACGTAGATTACGTGGTACCCTTTGAGGACATCACCATCATCCGGGTCTCGATGCACGAGGTGGTAGCAACGCTGCTCAAAGCCCTTGGCCTGGTAGCTCTGGTCGTTTTTCTTTTTCTGCAGAACTGGCGGTCCACGATCATCCCGATCTTCGCCATCCCGGTGTCTATCCTCGGCGCGTTCTGTTTCTTCCTGCCGCTTGGGTTTACGATCAACACCCTGACGATGTTCGGCTTCGTACTGGCGATCGGGATCGTGGTCGACGATGCGATCATCGTGGTGGAGGCGGTGCAACATTACATCGACGAGCAGCACATGTCCCCCAAGGAGGCCACCTACCATGCCATGAAGGAAATTTCCGCACCCGTGGTGGCCATTGCACTGATCCTGGCCGCGGTGTTCGTGCCGGTAGGTTTTATTCCCGGCATCGTCGGCCGGCTGTACCAGCAATTTGCGATCACCATCGCTATCTCCGTCATCATTTCGGCATTCACGGCGCTCTCGCTCACCCCAGCGCTGTGCACCCTATTGCTGAAACCGCACGATCCACAGAAGAAAAAGAACCTGGCGGACAAATTCTTTGCGTGGTTTGACCGGCGGTTTGACAAGTTCACCGAGCTGTATACCCACGGTGTCAGGCGGAGTATCCGGGGCTCGCGATGGATCGTTCTCGCGTTGATCTGCATCTGCGTCGGCACCTATTTCCTTTTCAAGTTCAAGCCTTCCGGTTTCGTCCCGCCCGAGGACGGAGGAAGGCTTTACGTCACCTTTCAACTGGCGGACGCCAGTTCGACGACGCAGTCCGTGGACGTCATGCATAAGATCATGCAGGTCGTCGATTCGGAGCCCGGCATCCTGCACTACACGGCCGTTTCGGGTTACAATATTCTGAACGGCGGGGCGACCTCTAACGCAGGATCGTTCTTTATCATGCTCAAGCCGTGGGCCGAGCGGAATACCCCCGCTTTACGGGTGCAGGGCATCTCGGATACGTTGCGAAAAAGGATCGCCAGGGCCGGCATCAAGAACGCCAATGTCGTGGTCATCCAGCCCCCTCCGATCCGGGGTATCGGGATTGCGGCCGGCTTCGCGATGCAGATCGAGGAGGGAAGCTCCACGGACGATATTTACCAATTTGAAAAGGTCGTTCAGCATTTTGCGGCAGAAGCCCGAAAGGTCCCTGCCACGTCGACGGCCTTCTGCTATTTTTCTGCGCACACCCCTAGTTACGACCTGACGGTGAACCGGGATAAATGCGAAAAGCTCGGCGTGAACATCTCGCAGGTCTATACGACGATGCAGGCGTTCATGGGCAGCTTGTTCGTCAACAATTTTACCTTGTATAACCGGACCTATCATGTGGTCATGCAGGCAGATACGGCATATCGGGCGCTGATCGAAAATATGGACAAGTATTATGTGCGAAACCAGCGGGACTCCATGGTGCCGCTTAGTACACTCATCGACTACAAGCCATCCATCGCCGCTCCGCTGATCACCCATTTCAATATTTTCCGGTCGGCCGAGGTCGACGGTTCGATCCCGCCCGGGTACAGCAGCGGCCAAAGCCTTGACGCCTTGCGCCAATTGGCGGCAAAAGCGCTGCCGCGCGGCTATACCTATGATTTTTCGGGTCTTAGTTACGAGGAGATAAAAGCCGGTTCGATGACGGTTTACATCTTCATCTTCTGTATCGTCTTCGTGTTCCTGTTCCTGGCTGCCTTGTATGAAAGCTGGTCGGTTCCGATGGCGGTGATGCTGGCCGTCCCCATCAGCGCGTTCGGCGCGATCCTCGCCCTCACCTGCGCCCCAGGCCTCACCAATAATGTGTATGCGCAGATCGGCCTGATCACGCTGATCGGCCTGTCGGCCAAAAATGCCATCCTCATCGTGGAGTTCGCCAAGATCCGGGTGGACCAGGGCGAGGACCTGATCCAATCCACGTTGCAGGCGGCGAAATTGCGGATCCGGCCGATCATCATGACCTCGCTTTCCTTTATCTTCGGCGTGATGCCCCTCGTCCTGGCATCCGGCGCCGGCGGCGCTTCCCGGAACACCATCGGGGTGACGGTCCTCGGCGGGATGATCGCGTCTTCCGCGATCTCGATCTTTATCGTCCCTGTACTATACGTTCTCTTCACGCGCTGGTCATATGGAAAAAAGGAACTGGCCTGGTTGCGGGCGCATAAGAGCGAATTGCAGGAAAAGGTCAAAAAAGTCGAGGAACGAAATATCGATCCGGAGCTGGAGTATGAGATCCAGCAGGCACACCTGGAGCACAAGGAATTCAAGGAGCGGCAGCGAGGCGGGGGGAATGCTTAATTTTGATTTTCCGGAGCCTAATTTCTTTTACCTGATTGCAGGATCTGCAGATTCAACCGTTCAACGTCGGTAAGTTGGTCATCGACGGACTCGTAACGGGGTTGATACCAGGGTTGCGCCAGGAAATAGGCTTTCATGTCCGGAGTTCTGAAAATGTAGCCGTGCCTGGCATAGATCTCATTGCGGCAAATCTTTCGCTGGCCGGGTGTAAGGACATCGACAAGATCGTAGGTCAAGATGGTGGTAGATGCGAATGAATACCTCCCTGTCAGCGTGCTGTCGCCGGATATATTGAACCATTCGGTTTGGCGGAGCGTCATCAGGCGTCGACCTGCCGTGTATTCCTCATCGCCCTGGATGCAAGGCGCTATTCCACCCGCAGGCTCCTGATCGGGTTCGCGATTGCAGCACGGTAAGCCAGCACCACCACGGTCACCAATGCGATCGCAAAGGCCAGCACTGCGGCCAGCGCAAAAACCCACCAGCTCAGATCGATCCGGTAAGCGTAGCCGCCAAGCCACTCATAGATCGCCCAGCCCGCGAGGGGAAGGGCAAAAAGGTTGGCGCAAAGCACTAACGCCATAAACTGCCGGGACAGCAGCGTGACGATGCTCCGGACCGAAGCGCCCATCACTTTTCGGATGCCGATCTCTTTGATCCGCTTTTCCGCGGAATAGCTGGCCAGGCCAAAGAGACCCAGACAGGAGATCAGTATAGCCAGGATGGCCAGTACGGTCACTACCGTCGTGACCTGCTCGTCGGCACGGTACACATCGCGAAAATGATCGTCGACGAACTGATATTCAAGCGGGTGACCCGGAAAGACCCGGTTCCATGTAGCTTCGACATAGGCAAGCGCCGGCCTGGCTCTTCTGCCGTCGATGCGCACGAACATATTGTAAAAGTCCGCGTCGGGCACGTTGAGCATGAACATCGTTTCGATCTTGTTGTGCAGCGAATTGAAATTAAAATTCTTTGCAATTCCTACGATATAGCCCGTCGTATCGAATCCGAACGTCCGGCCGATCAGCCAGGGCATCGATCTTTTGGGCTCATCTTTCAACAACTCCCGCGCCAGCTCTTCGTTGATGATATACTCTTTTCCGGCGGCCGACTTCTCGTGTGAAAAATTGGCGCCGTAGATTACGGGAATCTTGTAGACCCGCAGGTAATCGGGATCAACGACCAGCCGGGTAGTGGCCAGGTTGCGTATAGGGCCGTCGCCCTTGAAATTGACGCCCGACTGGTCGAGACTGCTGCCCATCTGATCCTGCGCGCCGGTGACGCCGGTCACTAAGGAGTTGCCGAGCAGCGCATTTTTAAATGGTGCAAAATCATGGCTGGTCACATTGTCGAGGTGGATATTGACGAGCTGGTCCCGGTCAAAACCGGGATCCTTATCCTGCATATACGTGAGCTGCCGATAGACGAAAATAGTTGCGACAATGAGAAAGATCGCGCTGGTAAATTGGCCTACCACGAGGAAATTGCGTAACAAGCCTTTGTCTTTGCCTACTTGCGGAAGCCCTTTCAGCACTTTGACCGGCTGAAATGAAGACAAGTATGCGGCGGGGTATAAGCCGGACAGGATGCCGAGCAGGATAGACGCTCCGAAAATGAACCCGATGATCCAACTATGCTGCAGAAAGACAAGCCAAAGGTCACGGCGGCTGAGGCTGTCGACGTATGGCACGGCGATCGCAACAATGCCGAGTGCAATAACAAGCGCCAGGAGGCAAAGCAGGACGGTCTCGCCCAGGAACTGAAGGGCCAGTTGGAATCGCAGCGCGCCGATCGACTTGCGGATTCCGACCTCCCGGGCGCGCTCCGCCGACCGGGCGGTGGACAGGTTCATAAAATTAATGCAGGCAATAAGCAGAACGATCAGCGCGATGGCCAGGAAGATGCGGGTATACCGTTTGTCGAAAGGCATATAGTTGAGCCGGTCGATGGCGAAATCCGTCGTTCCTGCGTGCACTTCCCGGATGGGGAGCAGAAAAAGCTCATAATATTTCCAGCCATCCCCGTCGGCCATATGCTTTTTCAGATAGGCGGGGAATTTCGCCTCCAGCGCGGCCGGGTCCGTATGCGGCGACAATTCCAGGAACGTGTGGAGCCAGTTTCCGCCCCAGTTCTGCATCATATCGGGGCTAAAGAAAGTATTGAAAGAAAAGAGGGCGTCGAACTGCAAGTGAGAATTTTGGGGCGGGTCGGACACGATGCCTTTGACCTTGTACAAGGTGGTGTCTCCATATTCGTGGACTATCGTTTTGCCCATGGGATCCGAATTTCCAAAGAGGTTACGCGCGGTAGTTTGCGTGAGCACGGCACTGTGGGGTTCAAGCAAGGCCGTAGCGGGGTCGCCTTCCAGCAACGGGAAATTGAACATCCGAAAGAAGCTGGTATCCACCCGGAAGACCTGTGGCAGGAAAAGGCGCTTCTCCCCGTAAGTCAACTCATATTTATTCGACCAGCGAATGCGGCAAAAATTCCGAATCTCCGGAAAGTCCTGTTGGAGGGTCGGGCCCATCGGGAACATCGATAAGGCGACTTTTTGAGAAGCAACCATTCCGGGGAATTTCTGGACTTCGTTCAGGCGGTAAAGGTTCCTGGGCTGAAAGCTGTCAAAACTTTTCTCGTAAAAGACGAACAGCAGGATGACCATGCAGGCTGCCATGCCAATGGCCAGGCCCAAAATGTTAATGACGGAGTAGACCTTATTCTTCCAAAGGTTGCGCCAGGCGATCTTGAAGTAATTCCGGAACATATGGCTTGATTTTGATAAAATTGGCGAATTCAGGGTGAAAAACGGGTAAATTGGATAGGGCGGGAATCGTATATTTAGTGGACACATTAATTTGCGTTATGTTTCAAAAATTGCTGCTTTTTTTTGCAGGGATGGGTTTTTGCCTGGCCGGAAGCGCGCAAACGGGCGCCGGTGATAAGGTAACGGGCGGGCCGGTTGGAAAGGTGGATGCGCGATCACCTTTGAACCTGGCGGTCCTGGCGACCCCGGGGGGCATCGACCGCTTTGGCGGAAATTACGATATGCTCAATGACGGGGTCGTTGTGACCGAACCGGGAAACCCGGCGGAGCGCAGGGCAAAGCCAAGACGATTCAGCACCTGGGTAGAGTATGATTGGCGCCAACCGATCACTACAGATAAAATCGCCGTTTTCTGGTGGGATCATACGGGAACGGTTCCGTTGCCGTCGGCGTACCGGTTGACTTACTGGGATGGCCACGCGTTTCGCCCCGTCAAAGATCCTTCCGGCCTTGGCCTGGTGAATGGCGCATACAATGAAACTACTTTCAAAGCAGTCCGGACGACAAAACTGCGGTTGGACATGGATTCGGCCGACCGCTGGGTAGCGGCCGTATTGGAATGGCAGGTATTCGCCCCTCCCGGCGCTCCCCCTGTCGCACCTGTCGTGGCTGCCGGCGAAGACCGAGACGTAATGCTGGACGGGAAGACCTATCTGTCCGGAAAGATCCGGACGGCCGGGGCTGCCGCCACCTGCCGGTGGTCCATGGACATGGGCCCCGGCGAGGTCCGGTTCAGCCAACCGGATTCACCCAGGTCTGTGGCGAGTTTTTCGGCGCCCGGCATTTATACCCTGCGGCTGACGGCCCGGCAGGGCAAGCTCGCGGCTTCCTCGACCGTCAGCGTGAAAGTCGTCCTCCCGCCTCCCGCCAAAAGGCTGGACGTCGTGTACACCACGCGCTATAAGATCGACAACCGGCTCTGGAACGACAGGTTCAAAGCGATCATCACCCACTGGATCCCGTTTTGTATCAGCCAGATCGAATGTGATACCCTGAAGACGGGTCAGGGCGGGCTGGACAATTTCATCGAAGCCGCCAAAGCATTGAAGGGGTTGCCGCACCGGCAACATAAAGGATATGTTTTTTCGAACGCCTGGGTTTACCAGACGGTTGAAGCCATGTGCGAAGCGCTGATGGTCGATCCGGGCGGCGACGCGGCGATCATCGCGGCGCAGGAAAAAATGAAGGCTGCGTTGGAGCGATGGATCCCGATCATCCTCGCCGCGCAGGAACCCGACGGCTATCTGCAAACCGCCTGGACCCTGCGGGATACCAGCAAATGGCACCGGCGCTGGTCTCCTGAAGGCCGCGGCAATCACGAGGGATATACGGCCGGTTATTTTATCGAGTCTGCTATCAACCACTACACCCTGACCGAAGGCAGGGACCGGCGGTTATATGACGCGGCTAAAAGACTGGCCGATTGCTGGGTTGCCCACCTCGGACCGGGAAAGCAGGCATGGTTCGACGGCCACCAGGAAATGGAGCAGGCCCTGGTCCGCTTCGGACGTTTCGTCAACGATATGGAGGGACAGGGACATGGAGACGCGTATATCCGGCTGGCCAAATTCCTGCTGGATTGCCGGGGTGGCGGCGACGAATACGACCAGAGCCAGGCGCCGGTCCAGGAACAATATGAAGCAGTGGGGCATGCCGTGAGGGCGACATACACCTATTCGGGGATGGCCGATATCGCCGCCGAAATGCACGATGTGGATTATCAGAGCGCAGTGATGTCGTTGTGGGACGATATGGTCAACCGGAAGTATTATGTTACCGGCGGAATAGGGAGCGGCGAAACTTCGGAGGGGTTTGGTCCGGATTATTCGCTTCGCAACGATGCCTATTGCGAATCCTGTTCCAGCTGCGGCCTGATATTCTTCGAGTACAAAATGAACCTGGCCTATCATGACGCGAAATACGCCGACCTATACGAGGAGACGCTGTACAATGCCCTGTTGGGCTCCCTGAATCTGGCGGGAACGGATTTTTATTATACCAACGCGCTTGCGACCGAACAGCCGCGTTACGCCTGGCATTCCTGCCCCTGCTGCGTGGGGAATATTCCGCGGACGCTGCTCATGATGCCGACCTGGACCTATGTTCGTGGCGAGGACGGGATCTATGTCAACCTATTTGTGGGCAGTACGATGCAGGTAGGAAAGGTGGCCGGTACCCCATTGCAGTTGGTACAGCGGACCGAATATCCCTGGTCGCCCAATGTAAGCATCGAGGTCGATCCGGAACAGGAGGCGACTTTTACCGTTTACGTCCGCGTGCCTAACCGCGCCACCAGCGAGCTGTACAAGGAATCGCCAGCCGTTTCAGGGCTGGAAGAGGTCGCCGTAAACGGCCAGCGGGTCACCCCGGTCGTCGAGCGTGGGTATGCGGAGATCCGGCGCGCCTGGAAAAAGGGCGACCGGATCGAATTCAGGCTGCCGATGACGATCCAGAAGATCGTTGCCGATCCGCGGGTTGCGGCGGACAGCGGAAGACTGGCATTGCGGTATGGGCCGCTCCTGTACAACGTTGAAACGGCTGATAACGGCTCAGTTGACAGGCGGATCGGCAGCGCCCCGCTCCGGCTTGAATGGAAGGACGGCTTGCTCGACGGGGTGATGGCGATAGTTGGCCAATGGGCAGACGGGACGCCGCTGGTCGCGATACCGAATTATGCGCGGATGAACCGCGTCCCTCCTACCCCGACGCCGAAGCCGGACTATAGGCTTGTGCCGGCAACCGGGAACCAGCCGCCGGAATATCAGCCAAAGACGCCTGTGTCGATCGTCTGGATCAAAGATTAAAGATTAAAGAATATGTTCAGCCCCCGTTGCCTGTGCCTGCTGATCCTCCTTTCGACAGGGAGGGTCCTCGCACAGATATCTCCCGATCCTTATGTTCCCTGTCAGATCATGCCGCAACTGATCGAGACGTACCGCGCGGATAACCGGGCGATCGTCCGGTTCTATACCACCAGCTTTTACGGTTCCCGCAACCGCGGTAGCGGAACCGTCGACGGGACATCGCCGGACACCAGATCGCGCCTGGCCGCGCTCGACCGGGAGTACCTGGCGAAGTTGGCGGCGATAGATTTCGCCGGGCTTCCGCAGGAATGCAAGGTGGATTATATCCTGTTCAAGCGGGACATGAAGGAGAACCTGCGGTTGCTAGCCGTCGACTCCCAGCGCTACGAAAGTGTCAGGGCATGGTTTCCCTTTGCCGACTCGGTCTACGCGGTGGAGCGCCTCCGGCGGCGGGGCCACCAATTGGATGCCGCAGCCCTTGCAAGGGAATGGTCCAAAGCAGCAGCCCAGGTAAACGGGCTCCGGGCGAAATTGAAAAGAGACAGCAGCCTGGATTTAGACCTCCTGTACGAAGCCGGACTCGTGGCGCAAGACCTGCGCCGGGGGATCGGCAGCATAGAAGCCTTCTACGAAGGTTACGACCCGATGTACACCTGGTGGGTGCCGGCGAACTATAAGGTGCTGGATGACGCACTTGGGGCGTACGCCGAGGGCTTTAAGGAAAACTCGAAGCGGTTTGCAGCCAACGACAAAAGCGGGATCGTGGGCCGGCCGATCGGGCGCGCGGAACTGGTTCGCCAGCTGCAATACGAAATGATCCCCTATTCGCCCGAAGAGCTGATCGGGATCGCCAATAAAGAATTCGCCTGGTGCGACAGGGAGATGCTCAAGGCCTCGCGGGAAATGGGTTTCGGGGACAACTGGAAAGCCGCGCTTGAAAAGGTGAAGAACTCCTATGTTCCGCCTGGACAGCAGCCGGAGATGATACTGCGCCTTTTTAATGAATCTGTCGATTTCATCAAGCAGCACGATCTTGTGACGATCCCACCGCTGGACGAGGAGACATGGGGAATGATCATGATGACCCCGGAGCGGCAACGGGTGAACCCTTTCTTTACCGGCGGAGAGGAGATCAGCATCTCCTACCCCACCGACTCGATGTCCGAAGAGGACCGGATGATGACCATGCGGGGAAACAACCCCCATTTCTCCCGGGCGACGGTTCACCACGAACTGATCGCCGGCCACAACCTCGAGGCGTTTATGAACGAGCGGCACCGTACCTACCGGGACTTCGGCTCCGGTTTCTGGACCGAAGGCTGGTCGCTGTATTGGGAGCTGCTGCTCTGGGACCTGAAATTCCCGCAGACGCCCGAGGACAGGATCGGGATGCTGTTCTGGCACATGCACCGGTGCGCCCGGATCATCTTTTCGCTCAACTATCACCTGGGGAACTGGACGCCCGAACAATGTATCGATTTCCTGGTGGATCGGGTAGGTCACGAGCGCGCCAATGCCGCAGGAGAGGTCCGGCGATCGTTCGCCACCGACTATCCGCCGCTCTACCAGCTCGCCTACCTGACGGGCGGGAGGCAGTTCTACGCGTTGAAGACAGAACTGGTGGACGGGGGCAAGATGACCTACCGGCAATTCCACGACGATATCCTTCAACTGAACGCAATGCCGGTGGAGATGATCCGGTGTATCATGGAGGGGTTGCCGCTGGAACAAGACTATCAGGCGAAGTGGCGGTTTTATGACAAGATGGTACTTCCTTAGTCGAAAAATAAGACACTTCTGATCTCGTATGCATATCCGGGTATGTCGAACAGCAATTCCTTTCCAACCCCGTCCTTCGACCTGTAAAACGCGTTGCCGTCCGACCAGCAGTTCGCACTGTCCTGTTTCCGGACGATCATATTTTGTGCGAAGCCCTGAGCG
>DATNBP010000031.1:0-24294 GCA_035572015.1 Puia sp.
GCTGGAAGGCCAGTTGCATTCGGGCCTCCTCTGCCAGGCGCTGTTGCGGTTAGTACAATCACAAGGCGTCACCGTACTCAACAATATCGACATTACCGGCTTTGAAAACGTGAACGGCCAGTTGCTGCTGAGTACCCAGTATTCCTTTCCGCTGCTGGCCTCGCAGCTACTTGTTTGTACAAACGGTTTCGCCCGGCAGCTTATCCCGCAGCTGGATATCAAGCCGGCGCGCGGTCAGGTCCTTGTCACGTCTCCGATCGACAACCTTCCGTTCAAAGGTTGTTTTCACTTCGACGAGGGCTACTACTATTTCCGCAACCTGGGGGACAGGGTGCTCCTTGGTGGCGCGCGCAACCTTGCATTTGCCGAGGAAGCGACGACAGACATGACGACGACGGACAAGATTCAGCAGGAACTGGAACGTTTCCTCCGAAATGTGATCCTGCCCGGCCGCCACTTTACAATCGATTCCCGCTGGGCCGGGATCATGGGGATGGGCGGTGAAAAAACGCCGATCGTCCGTGCCGTCAACGACCGCGTATTTTGCGCCGTCCGGCTTCACGGCATGGGTGTCGCGCTGGCGCCGGTCCTGGGTAAACGCATTGCAGGCATGCTGACCGCAGGAAGCGATTGATCGGCGAAGGCGTTGACAGAAGCATCGCCAACGGGGTTATAGCTTCAATAATTTGCCCGCGATCGCGCGTCGGCCGCCGCTGATCCGCAGAAAATACACGCCGCTCTTCCAGGCGGCCACATCGAGCTGTATGACCTGCGCGGATATTCGCAGCGCCGCGACCCTCGTCCCCAAACCGTCATAGACTTCCAGCAATCCGCCGATGCTGCCCGGATCAGGGAGATCGATCGTTGCGATGGATGATACAGGGTTGGGATACACCCTGAGCCCCGGGGGTTCCGGGGCGCCGGGTACTCCGGCACTCGCGGGAGCGGAGACCGGAACGGTCGACGACAGCAGGGCATAACGGAACCCGCCCGGCGCGAACAGTGTTCGCATCCTGTCACGCTGGCCGAACGTGAAAAGATGCATTCCGATATCATCGGTAAAATCCATAAAGTCCATATACAGGTTACCGTAAGGTGCGTTGCCGCAGGAAACGATCGTCCCCTCCGGGTCCCCGTAATCGGGCCCCTCCTGTGGCGGCGTATCTGCAACATCGTCCGTCCCGCAGCTGTCATCACCCCACGTATGGATCATATTGAGCCAATGGCCCACCTCATGCGTGGTCGTGCGTCCCAGGTTATACGGGGCGGCCGCGGCGCCATTGGTCCCAAACGCGGTGTACAGCACCACCACCCCGTCGGTAGCCTTCGTCCCGCCCACAATACTGGAATAACCCAGGATCCCGCCGGTCAGGTTGCCCACCCAAATATTGAGATACCTGTCCCTGTCCCAACCGTCGTCCCCGCCCCTCGCGGAGAATTTGATCCCGTCATCGAGAGAGAAATGTTCGGTGTCCGTGTACTTCCGCACGATCCCTGTCGACGGCCGGCCGGCGGTGTCTTCCATCGCCAGCCCGAAGCGGAATCCGCAATTGGCCGCAAGCTCCCGGTAACAGGCAGGGATGCCGGACGTATCCGCATTCTTCTTTTGGTAATCGGCGTTCAGCACCGCGATCTGCGACTGCACTTGTGCATCACTGATATTTTCGGCGGCAGTATGATAAACGATGTGGACGATGACGGGAATGGTGATCGGCGGCACTTCGGCATTGCCGGAGCGGCTGCTCTCCGTAGCGCCGGCCTGCCCGCCGGTTACGATCACGGGCCGGTTTCTGAGTTGTTCGGCGGTGAAGGATTCGATAGCGCTTGCGGTCTGGGCGAGGGAGGGATGGGTCCGGAACTGCTGCAACCGGTAGTCCGTAGAACGACAACCGGACTGGGCCCGGGCGGGCATTATTGCGATGAGGCAACACAGGGTGGATAAAAACTGCTTCATACCTTCTTTTTACCGGGGGTATTCCAGAAGATATGGATAGGTTATCAGCAGATAATCGGCTGTAAAACAATAAAAAATACTCCGTTTTTCAAAACTTTTAGGACAATTTTTACCCCCGCGGCCGATGCGCTTCCGCCGGCCTGCCCTATATTTGCCCACCTATGTACTGCTCATTGTCCAGATCAGTCTTCTCCCTCTTGATCCTCAGCCTGTTGGCTGCCTGCAATAACCACGGCGGATCAACCACTGAGACGATCGACCCTTCCGTCGATAACTCCCCCCGAGCCTTGGATTTTACCGTCATGAAGCTCCTCCCGCATGACACCGCCGCTTTTACCGAAGGCTTGCTTTTCCACGATGGCCAGCTCTATGAAAGCACAGGAACCGACTCCGATATGCCCGAAGACCGCAAGTCGCTGTTTGGGATCGTAGATACCACGACCGGAAAGATCCGCCCCAAGGTCGAACTCGACAGGAAGAAATATTTTGGCGAGGGGATCGCTTTTATAGATGGTAAGGTGTACCAACTGACTTATAAGACGAAGGTCGGCTTTGTTTATGATGCGAACACCTTCAAAAAACTCGGGGAATTCACGTTTCCTTCCACGGAAGGCTGGGGAATGACCACCAACGGCGTCGACCTGATCATGAGCGACGGGACCAGCAATATCAGCTATCTGACGCCCGGGACGTTCCGACTCGCAAAAACGCTTCCCGTCACGGACAATAACGGACCCGTCGGAAATGTCAACGAGCTCGAACTGGTCGGTGGATATATCTATGCCAACCAGTGGCAAACGAACTATATTCTCAAGATCGATACTGTTTCGGGAAAAGTGGTCGGAAGAGCGAACCTCGACGCCCTCGTAACCGAAGCGCGCAACAAGTTCGCCGGTTCGGACGTCCTCAACGGGATCGCCTACAACCCCGCTTCCGGGCTCTTTTACGTTACCGGGAAACTCTGGCCCGATATTTACGAGATCCGTTTGTCACAATAGGCTCATTTCCTTCTACTCATCTCCAGCCAACTCATTTCCCGGCCACATAGATCAGGGAGCTGCATTTGGACTTGTCGACGAACGCATGGAAATTCGACACCAGGCCGCGAAAAAGGGCGGCTGCTGCATTCCCTTTCCCTGTCCGGTATTTCTCGCTCATGAGGCTGATATAGAAACTGTCATACCACATCGGCTGCGTGTAGTGAATCTGCAACTGGTGCCTGCTGAGCAGGACTTCCATGGCATCCGGCGAAAAATGATACAAGTGCCGCGGTACATCGTATGCGGCCCACGCGGGGCCGTACACGCCGGCATCGTAAGAAGTGTAGTTGGGCACGGCGATAAATATCCGCCCGCCCTTCCTGATCAGGGCTTTCAGCCTGCCCAAGTACCGGTGAAGGTCATGTACATGCTCGAGCACATGCCATAGGGTGATGGCGTCGTAACTGTCATCGGGAAGGTCGTCCATCTGTCCGGCATCCAGCAACGTTACATGGTGATCCAGGAGCGCCCGTTCCCGCGCCACGGCCTCTGGTTCCAACCCGGTTACTTCCCAACCCTGCGTCTGCATATAACCGACGAAGGCGCCCGTGCCGGCTCCGATGTCGAGCAGCTTTCCCTGGCGCCGCCGCGTGGAGGATTGGATCAGCCGCCTTTTATCGGCCAGCGTTTGGCGCCGCACCACGTGGTACAGCCGGTTGATCAGCCCCTTCGTGGTATTGGAATGGCTGATATAATCCTCCGAATGGTAATAAGGACCTATTGAAGCGGCATCCGGCACATCCTGCGTAAACCGCAGCGTGCACGATTGACATTGCCAAATAGAAAAAGTTTCGTGAGAGACCGTATGATCGGCGGCTTTAAGCACGGCTTCCAGCTTATCCGAACCACAGCAGGGGCATACACTATAATGGATCAGGGACATATCGGTTCGGGAGCCTAAATAGTGGATTGATTTCCGGTCGACCACCCGTGAGTGTAAAAATGCCAGCCCAGGATAGCCAGGCCGATCACAGCCAGGATCAACGCGATGACCCACCAGGAAAGCCGCCTGCGCGAAGGCCCTTCGACCTGCAGCCATTCGTTCATCTCGCCGCTCGTTCTTTCACGGTCCCCCACCAGCAGCGTGTGCACGGCATCCTGGCGGTTGACACGGATGGCCGGAACGGGCTGAGAGCAGAACCCGGGCGGGGAAACGGACTCCAGCAGGATGTTTCCGGCTGCATCCTTTTTCAAAACCCCGACGCCCGCCCAGGACACCTCGTCCTCGCTGCGGATCCGGTTGCGGAGATCGAACGAGAACTCATTGTACCACTTGATCGCCTCATAGTCCAGCATCTTGCCCTGGGTCGCCAGGAAAGAAAAGAACTCCTTTTCGGGCGCGTCGAAATACTTGTCGAACCGGAAACGGTAAACGGGCGGCAATATAGTTCTGTCCGCCACATCCACGTTGGCAGGAAATGTCTCCAGGTAGATCGTCCCGAGACCCGGGATGCTGATGCTCCTGTGCTGGAATAAGTACGCGTTCAGAACCTGCAGCATGAGATGTTCCTTTTGACTTGGCTGCGAATCTACGGATTTCGACCCTATTTTCCCCCAAAAGAAAAGACGATACCGCCGACCACATTGAAGCCGTAAACGGGATACTGGTGCCAGCGCTCGTATTGGTCGTTGAAGATATTATTCATCTGGAACCAAAGATTCAACTGGCGGAGGATGCGGAATTCCACACCGGCGTTCATGTCGAAACCGTTCGGGCCCCTGTAGGCTACCCCAACCGGCGACCGGTACTGGGCGCCCTGAAAAGCAAACATATCTACCTTCGCCCAGAAATCTTTAAAGGCCTCCCACTTCAGATTGGTCTTGAATTCGATCGGCAACAGTCCCCACGCCTTCGGCTGGCCCTTGATGTCGATGTACTGTTCGAGGTTCAGACTGGCCGTCGCCTGGAATTGCTCACCATACATATAGGTAACTTCGCCATGGAACTGTTTAGCCTGCATGGAAGTAGCATACCGGATCTGAAAATCTTTTCCGCCATTGATACTGTCGTTGACAAAAAGCGGCATGCTGTTGTACAACTGAACGCCCGCCTTGACCGAATAGCTGAAATGCTTGTCAAGCGATCCTTTGACGCCGACGTACCCTTCCTGCATCCGCGTATTCTCGAGCGAATCGGGCTGCGCGAGCCATGGATTGATGGATTCGAAGCGCTGATAGGACCCCTTGTCGTAATACCCGATCCAGCCGAGCATAAGCGTAAATCGCTGATCCGACGTCGAGATATCCGCAAGGAAATTCGGTTGCAGGTGAAAGACCAGGTTGTCCCATGATGGGATGACCGACAACTGCAGGAACAGGTTCGTCGTCTTGACTAAAAAGGCGGGCGTCACATAATAAAGATTGTTGTTTTGCGGACCCGATTTTCCAGGTAGGTTATAATGGGTCAGGTCCGCGGTCAGCCCGAGGTCGAATGCGAAGTCCGAGCCGATCCTCTTTTCGAGCGGCAGATTCAGCACCGAGTTCGACTCCATGCCCTGCGGCGTATGGTTGTCGGAAAACACCGAGAATTTCAGGTTCGGATGGTATAGCAGACCAAATTCGGTGGGCACGGTATTCCGGAGGGAGACGCCGCCGGTGATCGTCTGAAAGGTTTGCCGGAGCTGGTCGGCGGAGTACTTGACCGTGTCCGGAAAACCATAGAGGTAGTATTCGTCGTTCTTGAAACCGAGGGTGCCGTTCCACTCCAGGTGATTAGTGGTCTTAAAAGTGCCGTCGACCCGGACATCCGTGAGGCTGCTTTTCTGAAACTCGATGTTGCTGTGGCTGCTGAGCTGGTTGGCGAAGACGTTGACGAATGTATTCTTCCCGTCCCCGAAACTGAAGCCGAGATTCGCTACCGGAAGGATGACGCTCCCGAAGCCGAGCTTGATATAGTTGTCGTTCTCCCAGGGCGTAAGCGTGTCCCGCTGCAGCGCAACGGGTCTAAGTTCTCCCGGTTGATAACTGAGGAACATATACTGGGAGGGAATGTTGTAGCTTAAGCGCGGGCGCGTCGTGTCCTCGGTCGGCGGTGCGGCGTTGAAATTGATCTTGACCGCCTCCCGAAGCACGGGTTTGAAGGACGACGTAATGTCGATGGTCTTTCGCCTTGTGGTATCCTGCGCCTTCACACCGGACGCTGCCCAGCAGATGCCGGCCAGCAGAAGGATGACTATTTTTGGATGCATGGATCGATTTTCCGGGATCATAGATAATTAATTGGTGCTGTCTACCTTGCTGTTCTTGCTTTCCTCTGCTGATACCTGGGCGAGCTTTTGCTGCGCTTCCAGCCGCAATTCTTCGATCTTGGCGTTTTGCGCTACGCTTTGATACGTGGCCCTGGCGTTGAAATAGTCCTTCTCCGCGAAATAGATATCGCCGAGAAGCAAATAGGCCTTGGTCACCCACTCCTCGTAAGAACCGGATTTGTTCACCACCTCGAAAGCGGCCTTTTCCGCATCCTTCAACTCGTTTCCTTTGAAAAGGCAGTCCGCGATCTCATAGCGGGCCTCGGCGCCATAGGCCGACTTGGTCAGACCTGCGGCCAGCCTGAAATATTGCAGTGCTGACGTGCAATCTCCGCCGACCTGGTAGGATTTTGCGATTGCCATGTTCGCCAGGACCTTGTCGTCGGTACTGATGCCCTTTTGATTCAGCAGTTCCTTTGCGTTGGCGACCGCATCCGACCACTGCTGCAGATCGTACTGACACCGCAGGAGCCCGCGCATCGCCTCCATTTTGTTTTCTTCGGATGTCGTGAAATCCTTCAGTTTGGCGTAATATTTCTCCGCATTGGCATAGTCCTTCAGGTTGAAATAGTAGATCCTGGCCGCCTGCAGCAAGGATTTCTCGCCGAACTTGTTGGGGGCTTTATCTGCCACCGCCGCATAGCCGACGACCGCCCTGGCCCAGTCCTTCCTGGAAAAATAGATCTCGCTTTTGTAGTAGTTGGCTTCCAGCGAATACTTCCCGTCCGGAAATTTTGCCAGGTAGGCCTCGAAACGCTGTACCGCGCCGTCGAAGTTCCCGTTGTTGAATTGGACTTCTGCCTCCTCGTATGCCAGCTGATCTTCCTGCGACGCCGTGATCTCGACGCCCATTCCCTTGGCAAAGTTCACATAGTCGCTGCTCCGCCCCTCTTCCACGTAGATCGACTTCGCATTCTCGAGTGCATTTTGGGCCTCGGGGGAATTGGGATATTGCCGGAGGAGGGAATCGTACTGGTTCAGCGCCTCCGCGTTCTTGTTGAGGTTGTACAGGGCGATACCCGATTGAAGATAGGCCTTGGGTTTCAACGCGTCGGCGGAGGGGGAACGCAGCACATTCTTCAGATAGGGCAACGCCTCCTGGTATTGTTCGTCGGCCAGGTACGTCCCCGCTGCCTCCATATTCACATCCGCGGACAAGCTCGACGTAGGGTATAACCGGGTGATCGTATTGAGAAGCGCGATCTTCTGGCGGCCATTGCTGACGCCGGCGATCATCGCCTTCTGGAACGTCGCATAATCCCCGGCCGGCCAGGACAGGTCCAGGACCTTGTTGTACATGGACAGCGCCGTCTTATAATCCCGCTCCATATAGTAACAGTCCGCATCCCGGACATACGCGTCCTGCTCCAGCGGCGAAGAGCTGAGTCGCGGGGTGCGGACTACCTGCTCGAAAAATGCCTGGGCCTGGCGATAATTTTCCTTCTTGAGGAAACAATACCCCAGATTGTACCGCGCGTCGGTAGGATTTACCTCACCGTTCACCGCGCCGCTTTTCAGGTAATCCAGGTAATTCCGGATCGCGTCGTCGATCCTGTTCAGCCGGTAGGCGATCTCTCCTTTCCAGAACTCCGCATAGGGAAGGACGCTGGCGTTGTTGGGGTCCTTCAATGCCTTATCCAGCAGCCCGTCCGCTTCCAGCAGCATGCCGTCGTTGATCAGTTCTGTCGCCCGGCCATAGAGTATCCGGGGGACAAGCCGCCGGGCATTCTCCGAAGGGTGGTCGAGGTTATCCAGCAATGCAAGCGCGTCCTTATAATTGTTCGTCCCCGCCAGCACCCCAATCAGCAATTCCCTGGCTTCCCGCGCATATTCCGAATTGGGGTATTGCCGCAGGAAATTCTGCAGCGCGGTCAGAGCGACATCCTGGTAGCCCAGTTCGTAGGAAAGCTTTGCATAGTTGAAGCGGGAAATTTCCGACTGGCGCGGATTGCTGCTGTTCAGCGAACAGAACAGGAAAGCATTCCTCGCGTTCCCTTTCTGCCCGGTCTTTAAATACGCATCGCCCAGCAGGTACATGGAATTCTGCGCCAGTGAATCTTCCTTTCCGCCAAGCTGCTTGAATCCTTCGATGGCTTTGTTCCAGGCCCTGGTCTGGTAGTAGCAATAGGACAGTTCATACAGGTCCTCCCGCGACACCTTCTTCGAGCGGCCGACATACTGCTCCAGGAACGGCAGCGCCTTGTCGAACTGCTGTTTTTCATAGTACCCGTGTCCAACCAGTTGCCGGAGCTCGGCGTCGTAATATTGGTTACCGCGCTTCAGCCTTGCCTCGGCATATGCGATGGCCTGATCCCGTTTTCCCTGCACGAGATAGATATTGGCCACATAATAAGGCACTACTTTTTCATAACCCGGATTATCCTGCACGACCATGAAGGCGGTCAGGGCCTCGGCATAGTCCTTCCGGTAAAAGCAGATGAATCCGTAGTAATAATTGGCGTCGATATAGTTGGGGTCCTTCGGCATTTGCCGGATGGCATTGAAAAGCGGAAGCGCCGCGTCAAACTGCTTCTGGGTAAAGTAACAATACCCCTGGTGGAACTTCATGTCCGCGATCTCCCGGTTGCTCAGGTTGTCGATATCTGAACCCTCATAAAGCTTCGCCGCGGCGGCATAGTCTTTCTGCCGGAAGTAATATTCCGCCAGGTGGAAGCTCAGCATGCCCACCCGGGGCGCATTGTTCTCCAGGTTGATATAGTCCTGCGCGGCGCCCACCGCCGTCTGGTCGTTCTGCTCCAGCGCGCACACCAGGTAATAGTATTTTACATCCTGATATTCAACGGCATTATTGCTTCTGTCGGTTTCCCGCAGGGAGTATTTGAGGTCCCTGAAAATGGGATAAGCCAGGCTGTAGTATTGGTGCTCGAAGAATTCCTTTCCCTGCCGGAAATAAGCCTGCGGATCGTCATAATAGTGAGTCTGCTGGGCAAACGACGAAGCGCGGAGAAGCAGGAAGAAAACGAAAAAGAAAGTTTGCTTCACTGGAAAATAGTTTGATTCTTTATCCACCCCGCAATTTTCAACGCGTTAAAGATTCTAATTATTTTGCCTTTAGCCAAAGATCGTTCCAAACACGTGTGGATAACTGCATCAATTAACATTTCTTTAGAAATATCTGCTACCTTAGCATAAATCCCGAATCGCACATGAAAAAATTCTTCTCCACCCAGTATTCGGAGGGCGCCTTTAACCTCGCCGCACTGGCCATACGCGTTTGCTTCGGCCTCCTCCTGCTGCTCATTCACGGTTTGGACAAGATCATCCATTTCAGCAAGTATGAATACAGTTTCTACAATTTCATGCACATCGGCCACAGGTGGTCCCTCGTCCTGTGTATCTTCGCGGAAGTTGTTTGTTCGGCCCTGGTCGTCCTTGGTCTCTTTACCCGCTTTGCCGCGCTTGTGCTCGTCATTAATTTTGGGGTGATCCTCTTTTTCGTGATAAAGGGCCAGCCCCTGGACGTGCAACAGGCCGCGATCGGCTATCTGGCTGCATTCTTTGCCCTGCTCCTGACGGGACCGGGCCGGTTCAGCGTGGACGGCGCAATGGGCAAATAATTCACCAGCCACATGTTCACCAGTGAAACCAGGATCCGTGTCCGTTACGCCGAAACCGACCAGATGAATGTCGTTTATCACGGCAACTATTCCCAATATTTCGAGGTCGGCCGCGTCGAGTCCATGCGGCAGCTCGGGCTCAGCTATAAAGACATCGAGGCTTCCGGCATCGTCATGCCGGTCATCGAATGGACGGCCAAATTCATCCGCCCTGCACACTATGACGACCTGTTGACCGTGCGCACGAGCATCAGGAAGTGGCCGGCGGATTACCGGATCGAATTTCACCAGGAAGTATTCAACGAACACGGCAAGCTCCTGACAAAGGGGAATGTCCTGATCTATTTTCTGAAAGCAGTCACGCTGGAAAAGACCGGAATGCCCGAAGAAATGGCGCTTGCGCTTCGTCCTTTTTTTGAGGCGTGATTGCCGGCGGCCGGCTCTCTGATCCAACCGTTCCATTTCCTACCTTTGCCGCGATGGACAAAATCGATGCCAGTATCATTACAATCGGAGACGAACTGCTGATCGGCCAGGTCGTCGACACCAACAGCGCATGGATGAGCCAGGAATTGAACAGGTCCGGCATTTGGGTGTCGAGGCGCACCGCCGTGGGGGACAACCGCGTGGACATCCTGCAGGCCCTGGACGACGAGGCTCGCCGGAGCCGGGTCGTCCTGATCACCGGCGGTCTGGGCCCGACTGCCGACGATATCACGAAACCGGTCCTCTGCGAGTATTTTGGCGGCAAATTGGTCGTTGATGCCGGCGCACTGGAGAACGTCAGGTCGATCTTTACGCGGTTGCAACGGCCGATGATCGAACGCAACCTGCAGCAGGCGGAAGTGCCCGACAACTGTACGGTCATACCCAATCACCGGGGCACCGCGCCGGGAATGTGGTTTGAACGGAGCGATCGCATTTTCGTTTCCATGCCAGGCGTTCCGCACGAAATGAAAGGTATGATGACGGCCGACGTCATCCCCCGGCTGCTCCGCCGGTTCACCCTCCCGTTCATCAGTCATCGCACCTTGCTTCTCGCAGGGATCGGGGAGTCGTTCCTTGCGGAACACCTCAGGGGATTCGAAGAGTCCCTTCCGCCCGAAGTCCGCCTCGCCTACCTGCCGAACTATGGCATGCTTCGGCTCCGCCTTACGGTCCGCGGGGGGGAACCCGGGCAAGCCACCGCTACGCTGGAATCCCTGTTCGGAAACCTGAGGCAACTGACCGCGGAATGGCTGGTGACCGACGAGGACATCCCTATCGCGGGGGCGATAGGCCGGACCCTCCAGGACCGGGGCCGGACACTGGGCACCGCCGAAAGCTGCACCGGCGGCTATATCGCCCATCTGATCACCTCGGTTCCCGGCTCGAGCCGGTATTTCAAAGGGTCCGTAGTCAGCTATGCCAATGAGGTCAAGACAGGCTTGCTTGGGGTCGGCGTGCAATTGCTGGAGCAATATGGAGCGGTCAGCCAGGAAACCGTCGAAGCCATGGTCCGGGGCGCCCTTGACCGGCTGGGTGCCGATTATGTCGTCGCGACTTCGGGCATCATGGGCCCTGACGGCGGAACCGGCGACAAACCGGTCGGCACCGTATGGATCGCAGTTGGAAACCGTCAAAAAATAATTGCACAAAAATTTAGTTTCCGCTTTGACCGGCTGCGAAATATTGAATTAACGGCAACGAATGCATTGAATCAATTGAGGAAATTTATCGCGTCCGCGGGCTAATTCCGGCCCGCCTGACGATACATCGAAAATAGTTACCTTTGCCCCAACTCAACAATTACTTATGCCGCTTGTCGATCTGGTCATGCCAAAAATGGGTGAAAGTATAATGGAAGCCACCATCCTGAAGTGGCTGAAACAGCCCGGCGACTCCGTCAGGCAGGACGAAAGCGTGCTTGAAATCGCGACCGATAAGGTCGATTCCGAAGTCCCCTCCGTCACGGCAGGTACGTTAGAGGAAATACTTTTCCAGGTGAACGATGTGGTCCCGATCGGCTCCGTCATCGCCCGCATCCGCACAAATGGCGCCGCCGCAGCGCATTCCCAGGCGACGGGTGCGGCCGCAGCACCCGTGACCATTGCACAACATCCGGCCGCCGCCCCCGCGGTACATAAGCCGGCCGCCCATCTTTCGGGCAACGGCGCCGTCGGCCGGTTCTATTCTCCGCTGGTCCTGAATATTGCAGCCAGCGAGGGACTCCCCTTGCAGGAGCTCGAATCCATCCCGGGCACCGGCAACGAGGGAAGGGTAACCAAAAAAGATATCCTGCAATATCTCGCCGAACGCAAATCGGGCGGGGCGCCTGCCGCTCCCGTAACCTATACGCCGGCGGCGGAGTCCGCGCCGGGCCGCGGCATTTCCGCACCGGTCGGCCTTGCCAACACGCCCGCAACCTATGGCGGCAATGTCGAGATCATCGAGATGGACCGGATGCGCCGGCTGATCGCCGACCATATGGTCCGGAGTAAGCATACGAGCCCGCACGTTACAAGTTTTTCGGAGGCGGACGTCACCCACCTCGTGCATTGGCGCGAAAAAGTAAAAAAGGATTTCGAAAAAAGGGAAAATACCAGGATGACATTCACCCCGCTCTTTATTGAAGCGGTCATCCGGTGCATCAAGAAATATCCGCTGATCAATAGTTCGCTGGAGGGAGACAAGATCATTATTAAGAAAGATATCAACATCGGCATGGCCACCGCCCTTCCCACCGGCAATCTCATCGTCCCGGTGATCCGGAATGCCGATCAGCTCAATCTCACCGGCCTGGCCCGCCAGGTCAACACGCTTGCCGACCTCGCCCGCCAGAACAAGTTGCGCCCGGAAGACACCCAGGGCGGCACCTTCACCCTCACCAACGTCGGTACCTTCGGCAGCCTAATGGGAACGCCGATCATCAACCAGCCGCAGGTGGCTATCCTGGCGGTGGGCGCAATCAAAAAAAGGCCGGTGGTGCTGGAAACCGCTGAAGGCGACGCCATTGTCATCCGGCACATGATGTACCTGTCGCTGTCCTATGACCACCGGATCGTGGACGGCAGCCTTGGCGCCACTTTCCTTTCGGCCGTCGCCCGCGAATTGGAGAATTTCCCGCCTAACCGGGAATTTTAAGGGACTTCCCCTATTGGAGGTACAAAAGGATTTTCGTAAATTAGGTTATGACCCGATAACCCATTAAAGAAGATCCACATGAAGACGCTATCCGAAACCTGGTTCGCCGACGGCTACATCGATTTTGAGCTCAAGAAATACACCCTGCTCGCCTATTTGCAGGAAATCCATCGGTATTTCAACGAGAACAAGCTTTACCCCCAGTTGGCCGATATCATTTTCCACTATAACAATCTGGCGGCTTTCCGGGAAAACAAGAAATACCTGCAGGAGCAATTCCCAAAGAAACTCACCGGCATGCAGCTCGAAAAGCTGCAGGTCCTGTTCGAACAGATGGTGGGGGACGACGAACTCATGCGGGAACTGGAAGAGATCATCAACTATTCGACGCAGGAGATCCAACGCACGATCACCAACGGGACGGAGATTTATGAATTTGTCGAAGATACCCTGGTCATCTCCCCCGTCGGCCTCGTTCCGCTCGATAGCAACGAAGGGTATTTTTTCCTGAGCGAGGGTGGCCGCTCGAATACCCGGGTCTACCAATACCGGCTCAGCTTTTTCGAAAAGCACGATGAGAAATACCGGAGCATCCGGACGGAGTATATCGATAGCTGGAGCCGGAACCTGGTCAACACCTACGAGAGCATCAAGTCCGAACTGATCCGCCGCAAACAGGGCATGCCGAATCCGGCGGTCTTTTCGATCGAGACCGACCTCAAATTCCCGGTCGACGAGACCCTCCTGCCCGTCGCGAAGCGAAGCCTCGTCAGGTATATCAGCAGTAAGGCGGCATGACCGGAGTCTCACCCCCTTTCCGCCCCCCGGCCATCCGCCTCGCTCATCTCGCGGTCTTCACGCTTTCCCGCTTCCTCCTCGCCTCCCGGCCTCGTTCACAGCGCGGTCTTCACCCTTCTTCGCCACAGGCGCAGTGTTTGTAACACGATCGAGACCAGGATCATCGCCAATCCGACATAAAACCCTTTATTCAGATACCTGTCCTCCCGGAAAATCGCGAAAGCCAGCAGGATGCCATAGACTGGCTCCAGGTTGTAGCTCAGGTTGACCGTGAATGCGGATATCCGGTGAAGCGCGGCCATCGACAAATTGAAGGCCAGCACTGTACAGGCCCAGCTCAGCAGGAGCAACCAGATCCAGTCCTGCCAGCCCGGCGCCAGCGAGGCCGCCGGGAAAAGGTAAAGATATAGCGGCATCAGCAGGGTCAGGGCCGCGAGCCCTCCGCTCAACTCATACAACGTGACCGTCTCCGGCGGCACCCGCCGCAGGATCCGCTTGTTCAGGACCGGGAACAGGCTGCCTAATAACGAAGAGACCAGGCCGATCAGGATGCCTGTCTTATAGTGCGGATTTACCCGGAAAATAAATAATATCCCGGCGATGACCAGCAGTCCCAAAAAAAGTTCGACGACGTCGACCCGGTGCCCCATGACGGCCGGCTCGATCAGCGCCGTAAAGAACCCGATCGCCGAGAAACAAAGCAGGCCTATGGATACATTGGAGTATTTGATGCTGCCGTAAAACGCCACCCAATGCAAAGCGGCGATCCCCCCTACCCCAAATATCCGCCACATATCCGCCCTGCCGATCCGGATCTTCTGCCGGCGGAAAAATGCGAGCAGCCATAGCAGCGGAACCGCGAGGAACAGGCGGTACCAGACCAGCAGACCTTCATTCAGGGAAATGAGCTTACCCAGGATTCCGGTAAATCCCGCAAGCAGCACCGCAATATGTAATCGGAGAAATGCCTTCTTCATTATTTGGACTCCGCGATGGCTTCCTGAGAAAACGGACGCATCGGTACCGCGTCGTTCTTTACCCGGTTGCGGTAGTTCTTGAAAAGCGACTGCCACCTGAGGTTCAGTACTCCGAGGATCCCCTCCTTCACGATGCCCTTGTTCATTTTGGACACGCCGAATTTACGGTCCTCGAAAATGATCGGCACTTCCCTGATCTTGAACCCCAGCTTCCAGGCCGCAAATTTCATTTCTATCTGGAATGCATACCCGACGAACCGGATCTGATCGAGATTGATGGTTTCGAGTACCTCTTTCCGGTAACAGACGAAGCCGGCTGTGGGGTCCTGCACCGGCATCCAGGTAATGAGCCGGGTATAGATCGACCCTCCGCGCGACAACAGGATCCGCTCTTTCGGCCAGTTCACATTCCCGCCGCCCTTGACATAGCGCGAACCTACCGCCACATCGCCACCCTGGTGTTTGCAGGCTTCGTACAGCCGCTCGAGATCTTTGGGATTATGCGAGAAATCCGCATCCATTTCGAAGATGAACTGATAATTGTTCCGGACCGCCCATTTGAAACCGTGAATATACGCAGTCCCCAGACCGAGCTTGCCCTGGCGTTCCTCGAGAAAAAGCTGCCCCGGATATTTGCGCTTCAACTGCCGCACGATGCCGGCCGTACCGTCGGGCGAACTGTCATCTATCACCAGGGCATGATATCCCTGCCCCAGTTGAAATATGGCCTCGAGAATATTCCCAATATTTTCTTTTTCGTTATACGTCGGTATGATGACGATCTTTTCCAAATGGCCCGGTATTCTTAATATACGAAAGTACGACTTTTAGCGCCGCCGGTCACATTCTCACCCCTTTTTTAACATAGTCCTGTTAAATATCTCAGTCAGCTTTTGCTTGGTATGCAAGGGAAAGTCCCCTTTCATCATCCAATCGTAATACTGGGGCTCGGCTTTCAGGACATCTGCGACCGGCCGCCCCTTGTATTTTCCGAAATTGAAGACCTCTACCCCGTTCTCCAGGATAAACCGCCGCGCGAAATCCACGAGCGGCTCTTCACCAATATGCTTCAGGATGGTGTCGACATTGTTGCCCAGCTGCGGATAACGCACCACCTGAGCCACCAGGACGTCCCAGGTAGCCGATGCATCCGCTTCCGCTCCATGTGCTCCCTCGAGTTCCTTATTGCAGTAAAAGCGGTATGCCGCGGTCAGTGTCCGCTGCTCCATCATATGAAAGATTTTCTGTACATCCAGCAATTTGCGACCCTTTCCCTCGAATTCCATCCCGACCCGAAGAAATTCCTCCGCCAGCATCGGAATGTCGAATCGGTTGGAGTTGTATCCGGCAAGGTCGCAGTGATCCAGGAACTGCTTCAGCTCGTTGGCCACCTGTCTGAAGGTGGGAGCGTCCTTAACCATTTCATTCGTGATCCCATGGATATCCGTAGAAACTGCTGAAATGGGTATCTCAGGGTTAAGTAGCTTCCGCTTGACCTGTTTTTTCCCGTCCGGCAGGATCTTCACGATCGCGATTTCGACGATACGGTCGGTCCCGAGATTGACCCCGGTCGTTTCGAGATCAATGATCGCCAGGGGTCGAGTAAGTTGTAACATGCATCAGATATTAAAAAAACTATTACTATATGATCTGGGTGGTAAGCGCCTGGACGTCCAGACCATCGTAATTACCCGAACTCATGAGTAGCAAATTAACATTTTTGTAGGTTTTCCGTATCAGCCATTCCGCCAATTCTTCCTTTTTGTGAAAAACCAGCAACCCCTTTTTGCCAAATCCCGCCAGGATCTTCCGCTCGTCCAGCGGCGGCAACCGTTTCAGCTCCAGGGCATGCGGCGAAAAGAACACCACGGCCTCGTCCGCATCTTCGAGGGTCCCCCTGTATTCACCGAGGAACTGCTCATTCAGACTGCTATAGGTGTGCAGCTCCAGGACTGCGATCAACCGTCTTCCCGGGAACTGGGCTTTCACGGCCCGGATGGTCGCGTTCACCTTTGAGGGTGCATGAGCAAAGTCGCGATAAACATTTACTTCCGGACGTTGTACGAGCAGCTCCAGGCGCTTTGCCGCCCCGCTGAACCCGGCCATCCCGCGCAAAAACCCGGCCGCATCGACACCCAATTCGCGCACGACCAGCCAGGCTGCATGGAGGTTCAGCAGGTTGTGCTCGCCGAAAACCTTCAGTGCGCCGGTGCGGCCCTCCAGCGTAACAGACGTGGTGCCGTTTTCGATCCGGTGTTCGGGTATGCCGTAACCCAGTTTTCGAATGGGGGCCGGATGGTCCGACACCAGTTTGGCGAGAACCGGGTCGGTGTCGTTAAAGATCAGCACGCCGCCCGGTTCGATCTTGTCCAGGAAAATGCGGAATTGCTCCAGGTAAACTTCAAACGTCGGGAACACGTTGATATGGTCCCAGGCAATTCCGGTAAGGACAGCGATGTGCGGGAACAGGAAATGAAATTTCGGACGTTTCTCCAGTGCGCTTGCGGGGTATTCGTCACCTTCGCAAATGATGACGGGGGCGTCGGTGATGTTGACCGATTGGGGAAATCCGTCCAGCCGCGCGCCCACGAGGTAATCAAAGGCCTTCCCGGCAGATTGAAGGGCAGTCATGATCATTGAGGTCGTAGTGGTCTTTCCATGACTCCCGCCGACAACAATCCGGGTCTTTTGGCGGCTCTCCTGGAAGATATACTCAGGGAAGGAGTAGATCGCCAGCCCCAGTTCTTTTGCCCGAAGGATCTCCGGATTGTCGGCTTTGGCATGCATCCCGAGGATCACCGCATCGAGGCCGGCGTGCACCTTTTCGGGCCGCCAGCCCACCCCTTCAGGCAAAATACCCTCCCGGGCCAGGTTGCCTCGCGCCGGCTCAAAGATTTCATCATCGCTTCCCGTGACCCGGTATCCTTTTCGGTGCAAAGCAATGGCCAACTGGTGCATCACGCTTCCGCCGATCGCAATAAAATGTACATTCATGTTATAATCTTGTTATATCCCGTTGCCGGACCTCGTGTTTACTTTTGATTTTCAACAAGTTGAAAGACATTTCAACCCGTCTCTGCGCCGGGGCTTGCATAATCCGTTTTTTTGTCTTTTCTTTGTGTCGGTTACACGTTAATCTTTCTCTATCCTTTCGAAACTCCCCCTGAAACAGCAACTATTCCGGCCGTCCCAGCCACTAGATCGCTAGATTCCGTCCCCTCCTTTGAATTACCTGGCATCCATTCCTCTTGACCAGGCAATTTATCGATTCATCTTAAATACCACAAAAAATGAGAAAGACAATTGTAATTGTAGTAATCGCGATGGCTGTAGCTTCCGCATTTGCATCCTGCACCACGGAACGGAGCGGTTGCAAAATGTCCCAGGGTTTCGTAGGGTACGGCAGCGCCCGCTAATCGGATCTCCCGCCCCCTCACCGCTTCACCAAAAAATTTTTGCAGAGGTTATCTTTTCGATAACCTTTTTTGTTGTCCGGCGTTATTAGTCCCGACAACCGACACACATGAATTGGATCCCTTTACAACAGGAGGCACAGTTGGACGAGATACGGGAAAGATCAGCGGGCAGGCCTCAGCTTATCTTTAAACACAGCACCCGATATTCGACCAGCGCCCTGGTGAAGAACCGCCTCGAAAGAGACATCGCACCTGAAACGATAGATTTCTACTACCTGGACCTGCTCAGGTTCCGGCCGGTGTCCAATACTGTTTCAACGACATTTCTCGTGGAGCACGAGTCTCCGCAGGTCCTGCTGATCGTCAACGGAGAATGCATCTACGACGAAAGCCATTTGGGCATTTCGATGGCCGGCATCATGGAAAATACCGGCAGACGCGCGTAGGCCTAATAAGGCGGCTGCCCGATGACATTGCCTGGCGGCGAATACCGGCAGACCAGGTAGTCGTGCCTGCCGTTTCCCACAAGCGCGCACCCCACGGACCGGGTATTCCTCCATACCATTTGCGTGTAGTGTCCTACCACAGCCGCGTGGTTGACCTTGCAGTCAGGGTACGCCCCGGGCCTGAACAGCCGTTTCTCATTGCCCCAGGCCGCTACCATATCCCCAAAGGCAAAGGCATTGGCCGTACCCCACCACAAGTTCTCTCCTTCTTTGCCGATGATCTCCTGGTCGTGCTCTCCCTTGTCGATCTCCGCCAGATGCCGGGCCCAGCTCAAGGCGTCGGCAGCCAGCGCCCGGGACCACTCCATGGGAGGCAGCTGCAGCGCAATCCGGTATGCGTTTTGCTGCTGCAACATGGCGCCAACGAAGCTGGTGTCCTTGTAGACGGTACGGCTCTCCTGGGAATGACCCGGGAGGACAACTCCGAGCATCAAAACCGCTACTGACAAAATTCTGTTTCGCATAGAGTAAAGATACTAACGACTACCCCTTCCCGATTTTGATTTTTTTTTAAGAAAAAAAATTCCGCCGCGCTTTGACGGTATATTGAATTTATCGATATTTATCATGCAATTGAGAACGTTGTCCTCTCGCCTTCCAGGTATCGCTTTTCCGTCCCGATACAAATTCATTTCCTATCCGCTCTAGATTACAGCCCGACTTTCAGCCGAAGCAATCCTATTTAATTTTCACCCTTGACTTGCTAAAACTATGTTTAAAAGACAGGTAGTGTTAGAGTGTATCTCTGCGTTACTGATATTGTTATTCCTTTATGCGAGCGTAAGCAAATTCCTCGACTTAAAGACATTCATCGACGAGATGAACAACCAACCCCTGCCTAATTCCTGGACTCCTTTCCTCGTCTGGGGCATCCCTTTTCTGGAGATCGCCGTCTCAGTGGCGCTGCTTTTCGAATATACCAGGCTGTTAGGCCTCGTCGCTTTCCTTGTCATTATGTCCGTTTTCACCGTCTATACGCTCCTGATCCTTTTTCACTTCTTCCCTTATGTCCCCTGTTCCTGCGGCGGCGTCATCCGGAAACTCACCTGGAGACAACACCTGCTTTTCGACCTCTTCTTTGACGTCCTGGCCGTCTTTGGCATTGTTCTGCAACGCCGGAAGCATTATAAATCCTTTTTTATCACCAATAAACACAGATTCGTATGAAAAAAATCAAATGGACCATCATGGCCTTCGTAATCGCCGCAGGCATCTGCAGCGCCTTCGCCACCCGCCCCAGACCGGTAACGTCCGGCTTGTACTATTATAACGGTCAGCAATATCTGCCTGCCGGGACGGAAGGCATCAACTTCGTGTGCATAACATCACCGGAGATCTGCACATACATCCTCAGCGGGGGCCGGTACGTCCCGTATGAAACAATGGCCACGTACACGCCGGTCAACCTCTCGTCGCCTGCTGAAGCGGCTTCGAAAGAAAAAAAATGACCCATGTGACCGCGTTTCTATTTCACACCCCCGGGGTGCAGCTACCGGGGGTTTTGTCGTATCCCGGAAAACTGGATGACGTCCGGCGGGATCGGGAGGGTGTACAGATCGCTTCCGGGAGGCAGCACAAAGGTTTGGCCGTTGATTTCCCGGGTAAGCGTGATATTTCGTCCTTCCTGGTTTAACCTCCGCAGGTCGGACCAGCGGAGACCCCGGAAAGGAAGCTCCTTTCGCCTTTCCGCCAGTATGATATCCAATAACCGGGCGCCCCCCAAATCCGAATAGGGATTGAAAGTTCCCGGCTGGAACCGGTGAACCAGCAATGCATTCAGGTCAGCCAGCGCACCTGCGGAATCCCCCAGTCGGCCGCGACATTCCGCCCGGATCAGATACAGCTCGTCGGTCGCCAGTCCGCTGAAAGGGAACACCCTTCCCGAATAGCTGCCCTTCAGGCCAAAGCTGTCGGCGCCCCTATGGTGAAAGAGTACAGTCGGTCGCAGGTCTCCGGGAGAATAGGATTTGATCAATCCGGTGTCGACAAGACAGGTGCTGCAAACGAACGCCTCCAAAAAATTACCGGTCGGCGGGAAATTGCTTTGCCATAACACCTCGGGCATATTGTCTGCGAAGGGAAAGGTAGCGCCCGCTGCCACCGAGTCGAAATCGAGCAGAGAAGAGTATCTGCCCAGCACGCTGTCAGCGCTGGCTGCGGCCGAGGCATAATTCCGGATGCTGAGGTAAACGCGGGCCAGTAGCGCCCTTGCCGCCAGTTGGCTCGGGCGGTTGAGATTGTTGACAGGGATAGAAGCCGGCAATAGGGCCTCCGCGCCATACAGATCGTTCAGAATCTGGTCATAGCTTGCCTTAATTGTCGCGCGACTCGTTTTGTCGTTGATGTCCGGGCTCAGGCGGACCGGAATGCCGGGGTCGTCCGCCGCCGGGAGGCTGTCGTACCGGTATGGTTCGGCGAAGAGCTGCGCAATATTGTAGAACGCAAAAGCCCGGCTGAACAAAGCCCATCCCTTCAGCATTTTCCATTGCAAAAAGTTTGACGAATCGGGTTGGATGTCTGCCAACGCATGTAACACGGTATTGGCATAAAAGACCTGCTGGTACGGTACGTCCCAATCCGGATCCTGCCCCTGACCAGCAAAGATGTCGGCGGCCCAAACGTAGGCGTTGTGATCCCTGGCATCCAGGTTCACCCAGCTATTATCCGGTAAAAAATAATTGTCTGCCGATACTTCCCCCAGCGCCGGCGACATGTTCATAACCTGCGTGTTGTCCAGCAGTTCCTGCAAGGTCGCGAGCGAGTTCGGAATGAGTAAATTGCTGCTGGGTTTTTGCGAAAGGAATTCCTTGCGGCACCCGGCCGACAGAAGCATCAGCGCGACCGGAATGAACTTTAAATAACGGATCGTAGTTCGCGATGTCATGTGATAAGTATTAGAACCCCGCCCGGACCCCCACAGCCAATGTTCTTGGACTCCGCAATATGTTCACAAAGTCCGGGTCGATCCCGGCGCGATTGGCTTTCCAAAGGATACCCAGATTGTTGGCATACAAATATACTCTCAGAGACTGCACCGGTAGCCTGCTATGAGCGGTCCTGGCTACATCATACGTCAGTTGTATATCCTGCAGCCGCACCTGGTCACCCTTTTCGACCAACGGCTCCGAAAACTGATAGAACTCATCCCTCGGCTGGTTGGCAAGTAAGTCCGGCGCGGGCATGGAAGGTACGGTCGTATGCAACTCGTCACCGGGATGCTCCCACCGGCGCTCAAAATCGGGATGTCCCGCCGATGTGCCGGCAAACAGGGACGAGTAATTGATGGACGGCCGCCGGAAATAGAATCCCAACTTATAAAGGATATTGACCGACAATCCCCATTGGCGCCAGTACACACTATTTCGCCAACTTCCGAAATACGGTGGATTGACCGGTCCCTTATACATCAGGTTGCTGAGATCGGGCGAATTCAGAATTGCGCTGTAATTTTCCGTTGCTTTGCCCGGAGTATGCGCGGGGCCGTTCAAATACCCTGCGGGGTCGCCTGTAGCCGGATCCAGACCGGCCCATTTCAGCGCATATACGGAATAGAGTGGTCTCCCCACCAGCGGGTTCAGCGTCCCGATACTAAGGTAATTCCCCACCGAAGCCTGTACCTGCTTATATTGCGTCAGTTTATCCCGCACATAGCTGAACAGGAGCGTACTGTTCCACCGAAAAGCGCCAAACCTGTTATTGCTGTACAGGGTAAGATCGAACCCGTGGTCTTCTATGTTGGCCGTATTGCCCATGAAACTCGTTACTCCCGTTGTCGGGTCGACCGGACTCGCCCCGATAAGGTCAAACCCTTTCTTCAGGTAATATTCGGCGGTCCCGCCAAACCTATCGCCGTTGGTCGCGAAGTCCACCCCAAAATTGATCACTTGGATCCTTTCCCATCGCAGGTCGGCATTGGGCGGGTTGATGATGGTGGCATCGATCGCGCCGAAACTATTGGCCACCGGACTCACATTCGCGGTGGTATAGGCCGAAACCGAGCGGTTGACATTGCCGTTGAAGCCGTCGGTGATCCGAAGCTTCAACACCGGAAGCCATTTCCAGTCATAGAACTTTTCGCCGGAAACGACCCAGGCCAGTCCTGCCGAACCCAGCGGAACACCCTTTTGATTTTCATTTACGCCGAAGAGATTCGATTCGTCGCGACGGATGCTTCCCGAGAGCAAATACCTCCCAAGATAATTATACACGCCGCTCCCATAATAGGAAAGGTACCGTTCGGAGGTTGTCAATTTAATATCCGCAAAAGGGATCTTGGCGGGAATTCCGCTCGAATATTGCGGAAAATAACTGCTATAATCGACAGGCAGTCCGGTTTCCTGACCAGGGTCATAGCCGTACAATTGCAATGTGCTGTTGGCGCCCTCGATATCCCGCAGCTCCGAACCCGCCAGCAGGTTGAGCACACCGTGCAGGACGGTATCGGTATACTCCGCCTGCAACCGGACATTGTCGGTCGTGAATGTACTGGTATTTTCGGTCAATATCCCGCCCGCGGGAACGGCATAACTGACGAACCCGTTGCTGATCGCTGAAAATTCATTGATAAGGTTTCGCGTCGCATAGATTTGCTCGCTTTGATAGTCGGGATTGTCGGAGAACCCTCGCTCATACTGATAGAACGCATGGACATCCAAACCCTTCAGCACCCGGTACCGTACGGCGGCATTCAACCGGTAGTCCTGCACCCGGGTCGGGTTGTCCGCATTTCGCAAGTCCTGCAGTGGCCGGTCGTGCCAGTCGAGCAGGAGCCCGCCGCCGGCCGTATCGATATAGGGCTCGTTTAGCCCGAATGCAACCGGCAATGGGTTACCGCGGGCATCTGCAACTTGCGCGTACGGATAGCCGAACCCCGTCGGGCCGGGATTGTCGTTGATCGTCTTGCTACCGGTAAAGCTGAGATCGGTGTGCAGCTCCAACCGCCCGTTCAGCAGCAGATAGGTGTTGGCGCCATCGATCGTCACCCGGTTATAACTGTTCCGCTGTAAGTTGCTGAGATCGCGGTCATATCCGGCCGATAGAAAGTATTGGTTGTGTTCGCCTCCCCCGCTGAGGTTGAGCGACACCTGGCTGTTAAGACTCGGGCGGTAAAAGTATCTATTCAGTCCCGGCCGGTCATCCTGGCTCCGGAGCCTGTCGATGGCCGCTTGTGCCGTGTTATGGCTCATCTGACCCAGGGTGTCGGCATACAGTAGATTGACAACCGGGCTAAGCGCGGTGTTCAGGCCGCTATTATAGAACGAATTGTAATACCCCTGGTGAAACAGAGTATCTTCCACAAAAATATAATCCCTCGCAGAAAGAACAGGCAGGTAATAAAGGTCCGGTCTTGCTCCCGCCGTTTCGCTTGAATTCAATACCAGCCGGGGCCGCTGATTCAGTTTTCCCCGCTTGGTCGTGATCACGATCACGCCGTTCCCTGAAAGTGCGCCCCAGATGGCGGCGGCGGCGGCGTCCTTGAGGACCGTGATGCTCTCTACATCGTCAGGATTGATATTGTTGAGATCGCCGGAGTAAGGAAAGTTATCGACGACGATTAGCGGATTGGGATTGCTGAAGATCGTACTCCGGCCCCGGATCGTCACCGTCGACTGGTTAAGGCCGGTCGTGAGATTGCTGTTGAACAACACACCGCT
>DATNBP010000032.1:0-16080 GCA_035572015.1 Puia sp.
CGTATACGTGGCCGTACCGGTCGATCGAATAGCTGAACCCGGTCCCGGAGAAAACGGAATTCAGTACCGTGGTAAAGGGTTGGGCAACCGTTCTGACATCGATCCTCGTGCTGTCGAATTCCGCGGTATCGTAAAAGAAACGATGGCCGGTCTGCCGCTCCAACTCCTGCAACAGTTCCGCGTACGACACCCGGTGCAGGTCCAGCGTCACGGGTACGGGCCTGGTCGTCTGGGCATCGCATCGGGAAACCGACAGCCCAAGGCAGACAATGGTCACGAAAATATGGAAAAGATTACGGGTCATTGCGGGAGGGGTTAATGATTAACGCCGTTATACCATTGGGCAACGGCAAGCAGGAGCGGCTCTTTATCCCGGCGCCACCCCGACTTGCTCTTCCGGATGACGCGTCTCGCATCCTGTTGGCGGTCTTTCAACACTGCCAGCAATTGCGCTTTTGTATTTACGGGATGATACTTGCCATTTTCGAACCAGTAGTAGGCGATCGACTCATCGATGAACAAACGTACGTTGTCCGGCGTCACCATCAGGTTTTCGTGGATGAATTTCCTGTCCCGCTTCAGCAGCGCGAACCTGGTCCCCCCGTATAACCGGTCGCAATAGCCGCCGCGAATGAAATCCGGGGCGACGCTGTCCCGGATCTTAATGAATTGCTGATCATCCAGCCGGAAGCTATCCACAAATTCCATGAGCAGCGCTATCCTGAAGCTGCTCCTGAAATCGGCGATCGCCAACTGATCCTTTACCAGGTCGTATTCCATGGAGACACCGTCGTACCCGATCCCGCCGTACCAAACCGTCCCGCGCCGGAGGGAGTCGGGACCGAAAAAAGGTTGGCCTTTCTGAATGGTGTGGGTATAATCGATGTATTGCGGACCACGATATAAGCCGACTTCAGGCGAAACCGCCTGGTGGTATTGCAGGATCGCGTACCGGTACGCCGCGTCGGAAATCAGGCTGTCATCGAGGGAATCTTGTGCTTCCAGCCTACGGAAAGGAAGGACGGATAATAATAAAAGCAAGGCCAGGACACAATGGGTCGACAATCGCATGTACAGTTTAGTTTGGAATGGTGCTTAACATAGCCGCGCCGGAATCCTGTAATATAGCCAAAACTGCCATAATACTTCATTAAAATTGGATTAGCTTAACTTTAGCAAATGGAAAAGGAACATCAGTATCGCATCTCGCTCGATTGGACCGGCAACCTGGGTCAGGGCACAAAATCCTATACTGCATACAGCCGAGACCATATTGTGCGCGCATCCGGCAATGCCGACATCGCGCTGACATCGGACCCCGCATTCCGCGGTTCCCCGGGGCGCTTTAACCCTGAACAACTCCTCGTGTCTGCGCTTTCGTCTTGTCACCTGCTGTGGTACCTCCACCTGTGCGCCATCAACGATATCGTGGTAACCGAATACCGGGATGAAGCCCGCGGTGTTATGATCGAAGCGGCCGATGGCGGCGGGTATTTCAAGGAGGTCACCCTTTGTCCGGTCGTCACGATCACGGATGCCGCCCGGATCCCGATGGCAATGGGATTGCACCGGGAAGCTGCAAAAAAGTGTTTTATTGCCAACTCCTGTAATTTCCCTGTGCGGCACGAGCCTAATTGCCTGGCCCACGAGCTATAATCTATCATCGTGCGTGCTCGCGCGCCAGGTCGTCGTCGTCTTCATCACTATCCTCCTCATCCCTGCTTTCCTCCGTGCCGTCGAATGCCCCGGCAGAGCCGAGGGATCTGCCATCATTGCCCGGCAACGCCTCCTGCTCGCTTCGGATGGCCTTGTTCGCCCCCGGTTCCGGCCGCTCCTTCATTTTGGCATGCGTCTTCTTTTTCATGACTGCCCTCCTTTCGGTTCACTGCGCAATTGCCGCACCACCGGTGCCTGTTAAAATCCGGCGGATGTTGGTTAAAATCCGGGCAACCACTCGTCGAAATATGCCGTTTTTTGTCATCTAAGTCCACTAAATTTAAACTTATTAATATCCTTCTTCGTTTGTTAGTAAGACAGGTCCCCAAAACGACCACAAAACATTGCGTATGACAGAGAGAAAAACGACTTCAACCAACTATCGCAACCAGTCCTTCCTGGAGGAAAAATGCAGCCTGAATGAATTGCTGGACCTTGTGAGCAAGAGGTGGTTCAGCGATGTCCTGTTTTGCATCCAGGAAGGCAACAACCGCTTCAAGCTGATAAAGGACGATCTCAAATACATCAGCGACACGATCCTATCCGATCGCCTGAAATTGCTGGAAAGGTACACGCTCATCAGCCGGATGGATTTTGACGAAATCCCCCCGAAAGTCGAATATTCGCTCACCGAAAAGGGAGAGGAACTTGTGGAACTCCTGGAAAAAATGTGTGCGTTCAGCGACATCCTGATGAGCGAAAACCTTGCCCGGAGATAAGGGAGGACCGGCACCTCCTTACACCCGGAGGAAGATCTTCTTTTTATACAGCACGTATAAGAAGAACCACTTTACCGCGAGAAAGGTAATGACCATTGCCATATCGTTCCAGGGGTTGCCGATGAGCTGGCCCACCCACTGGAACAAGCCCTGGTTGGCATAATTCCAGTTGATAAAATGGCCGGAGATATAGATCAGGATGGAATTCATCCCGATGACGACGAAAAAGAGGGCCCATTTTCTATATCCTCTCACATCGATCACATAGTAAAACAAGGAAAGCAGGAGCAGGCTGATGCCGCCGACATTGAGCACGAAAGAGCTGGTCCAGAGGTTCTTATTGATCGGAAATACCGTATTCCACGCCAGGGCAAGCACAAGGCAGACCACGCCGGCGAGGGCCATCCTCCCCGATTTTGCCGCGGGGCTCAATTTACCGCGCCGCAGAAAATTGCCCGTAATGATCCCCAGTAATGCCGTTCCGATGGCGGGAATAGTGGCCAGCAACCCCTCGGGATCGTGCTGATTGATCCAGGTCCCGTCAGCGTTCCGCACCCCGACATACAAATGACCCGGCAATACGGTCCGGTCCACGTAGGAGACGAAATTGCCAAGGAGCGACAGATCTCCCCTTGGATAGCCGGGAGCAGATGTGCATAGCAACAGCACCCAATAACCGATGAGCAAGCCGGCAAACCAAAACAGTTGCGTTCTTTCCTTCGTATACAGGTAAATGATGTTGGCAAACATATACGCGAGCCCGATCCGGCCGAGAACGCTGCCAAAGCGGACATCGACCAGCGGCTTGATCCTCATCCCGTTATTGTAAAGGATGCCCAGAAGCACCAGCACTAATCCCCGCCTGATGACCCGCAGCAGCAGCTTTTTGCGCGACGCTCCCTTTTCTAGTTCACGACCCACCGAATAGGGCGTGGCGACTCCCGCTATGAACAGGAACAACGGAAAGATCAGGTCATAAAAATGAAAGCCGTTCCAGAGCGGGTGATCGAACTGATTGGACAACGCGCCCCAGAATGCACTATGGGGATAGATCTTCGCCATTGTATGGAACAGCTCTTCGCCGCCCATGATCCAGAACATATCGAAGCCCCGGAGCGCGTCGAGGGAATAGAGTCGCGGGGATTTGGTCAGCGGCGGAGCGGCCACCGGCGAGGCGGCCGGCGCTGTGGCCGTAGTCGGGGAGGTTAGTGTCGTGCTCATATGGAACATGAATATATGAAATTTAACAAGGCTGTAACTATCTGTAGAAAAAATGCCCGCCGGTCTCAACCTGGTGCCGGTTTACGGGGGTGGCAGGGTTCTTGAAAGCGGTATAGTGACCCAATGCCGATTTTTATCACTTAAATTGAAAAGCTATGAAAAAGATCATTTTGGGAATTTGTGTTTTATCCGCATGTGCTTTGATGTGCGCATCCGCACGGGCGATGGATCCTGTCAGGGTACCCCTCAAGGTCAGGGCCGAATTCCACCATGAATATAAGAATGTGTCCGGCGTTTCCTGGAAAGTCAGGGACGGAAGATACGACGTCAGTTTCCGGAAGGACGGATCTGATGAAATGGCCCGGTACGATAATACCGGTCACCGGATCGACACCCGGGCGGAGGTCCCTCAGGCCTCCATGCCCGTAAAAGCGATAGGCCACCTGGAAAAGAAGTACCCCGGTGAATACAGTCACACGTATACCAGGATCGCGCGGCCCTGGAAAAAGGACTTGTATATGGTCAAAGTAAAGGACCATGGGACCTATCGTTCTGTTTACGTGGACAAGAACGGACACGAACATCAATATATGAGCCGGTAGGAATGACGGCAAGCGCGAAAGGGGTGGTCCAATGGATCGCCTCTTTTTTTTGCCCATTAAAAAAATGGTCGTAGCTTTGCTAACGGTGTTAATAACAATAACGCTCGTCAACTAACTTATCATGGGTATTACCGACCGCCGGCAAAGGCAGAAAGAAGAAGTCCGGACCCGGATCCTGGACGCTGCCTGGGAGATCATCCTTTCGGAAGGGTGGCAATCCTTTTCGATCCGCAAAGTCGCGGATGCCATTGAATATAGCGTTCCGGTCATCTACAGTCATTTCGAAAATAAAGATGCTATCCTATTGGAATTCAGCAAGAAGGGATTCCAGTTACTTGCCGAAGCCTTGGCGGATGCAAAACGGGGCATCCATGAGGCGGCGGAGCAGATCCGCGTGATGGGCCGGGCTTACTGGGACTTTGCCTTTGCCAATAAAGAATATTACCAACTGATGTTTGGGCTGGGCATTCCCACCTGTGATACCGCAAGCCGGATCCCTGCCCTGACCGACTTCAACCATGTCGTCATGGAAAGCCTCGTGGCCGCCGCGGGTACCGGGAAGGTCCCCGGCTTCGACCCCTGGCTCAAATACCAGTCTTTCTGGTCGATGCTGCACGGACTGGTGTCGATCAATATGGTATCTCCCGAAAGGGCCGAGAAGCCCGGCAGCGCCGGCAATCATCACGACCGCACCGCCTTGCCCAAAAAGGTTTTGGACGAC
The DNA here is from genome assembly GCA_035572015.1 of Puia sp. Classification (GTDB taxonomy): domain Bacteria; phylum Bacteroidota; class Bacteroidia; order Chitinophagales; family Chitinophagaceae; genus Puia. The sequence continues at coordinate 4,980 of DATNBP010000032.1, forward strand.
GTCATGTGCAGCTTTATCCAGGGATTGAAATAAAACAACAAAAAAGTCAACTATATGAGTGTCCTTGAATCATTGAACTGGCGTTATGCGACGAAGCGGATGACCGGCGAGAGGGTCTCCGCCGAAAAAGTAAACGCTATTCTCGAAGCGGCAAGGTTGGCGCCAACCGCCAGCGGCCTTCAGCCGTTTGTCATTCTGTCGATCAGCGACCGCGGGTTGCTGGAAAAGATCAAACCCATCGCCAACAACCAGCCCCAGATCACCGAGGGATCGCATGTACTCGTTTTTGCAGCCTGGGACGACATCACGGCCGGACATATCAGCCAGGTCTTCGACCTGGTCACCCGCGAACGCAGTTTGGCAGCTGATGCGCTCGACAGCTACAAGTCGCGGCTGGCTGGCTATTTTGAGGGGATGTCAAAGGATGAGCGGTTCAATATCGCCGCGCGGCAGACGTATATTGCATTTGGCGTCGCCATCGTCGCCGCTGCGGAACAAGCCGTGGACGCCACACCGATGGAGGGATTCCGGCCCGAGGCGCTGGACGAGTTGCTGGGCCTGCGGGAGAAGGGATTGCGGAGCGTTTGCCTGCTGACGCTGGGCTACCGGGATGCCGCCAACGACTGGCTGGCCGGTCAAAAAAAGGTTCGCCGCCCCATCGGAGAGCTGGTCATTGAAATGTAAACAAAAATTTTTTTATAAAATCGATGTTCAAACAACAAAAAAGCATGAAAAAGATCACCATCCTCACCATTACCCTCCTGTCGGTCGCGGGTTCCGGTTTCGCACAAGACTGGATCTGGGACAACATTCATTCCCAGCTTAATTTCGCAGTAACACACAACACGATCAATGAGTTTGACGGCAATTTCACGACCGTCAGCGCAAAGATGGCGGCCTCGAAGGAAGACCTCAGCGACGCGCAGATCACGCTGACGGCGGACATCAACAGCATCAACACGGGCAACGAAGCCAGGAACAACCACCTGAAAAGCGACGCCTTTTTCGATGCTGGGAAATTTGCGACACTGACCTTTACCAGCACTTCATTTGAGAAGGTCGAGGGCAAAAATTACCGGCTGTCGGGGAACCTCACCCTCCATGGCGTGACAAAACCCGTGGTCCTGGACGTCGTATTCAACGGAACTGTCGCAAATCCTATGAACAAAAAGACGACCGCCGGCTTTAAAGTAACGGGGCGCATCAGGCGAAGCGATTTCGGACTGGGACCCGATCTCCCCGTCAGCGTGGTCAGCGACGACGTGGTGATCAACGGAAATGCGGAATTTGTAAAAAGCTAGATCATGAACAAGCTATTCTATCCTTTGGCAGCCATCCTCCTGCTGGCGGGAAGTGCATTTACCTACCTCACGACACCGGGCTGGCAAGTGGCGACCGGCTACTCGATCGCCTTCTCAAGCGACGATGCCAGCGGAATCTTCCGCGACTTCAGGGGCAGCTTGTCATTTGACGACTCGGATCCCGCCGCGGGCAAATTCGACGTTGCGGTCGAAGTTGCTTCGATCAATACCGGCAACGCGATGCAAAACCGGCATGCCAAAAGCGATGAATGGTTCGACGCGGTCAAATATCCACAGATCCATTTTGCCAGCAAATCGATCTCCCGGACGGCGAGCGGTTACCAGGTCAGCGGGGAACTCGAAATGCACGGGTCGAAAAAACCGGTCACTATTCCCTTTGTTTTCAAAAAAACGGCGCAGGGGGGACTATTCACCGGCAGTTTCAACCTTAACCGGAATGACTATGGCATCGGCAAGCCAGGCGGGGGCGTCGGCGAACAGGTCAGGATCGACATCAGTGTGCCCGTTACAAAAATCTAAAACCTCCTTATGTTCAAAAGATCATTGGCGCTGGGCGTCGTATCGGGAGTGCTTGCCGGGTTGGCCGGAGTCCTGTACGCCCATGTCTATCGCAATTCTCTGGGCGCCGACTTCTCCAGGGTCGTGCCGGCAATAAAAATAATCGCCGCCAGCCTTTTCGGCGGTGTTTTGGCTGCCATCGGGTTCGCACTGCTGTACCGGCGGCTGACCACAAAGGGCGAAATCGTTTTTAACCTGCTTTTTACGCTGGTCAGTGTTATCACCCTCGTGGCGCCTTTTGCGGCAAAATTGCCGCTTGATGCGGAAGCGCCGGAATTGTTCCCGGGTATGGTTATCCCCATGCATTTCTTCCCCGCATTAGCATGGTTCACGCTAAAACCCATGTTTATCAGGAATAAATAAAGTCGACAGACAGGCGTCGTTCCAGCAGGGCTGTGTAACAGTGCCCGGTGTCAGGTACACCGGGCATTTAATTGTTGGCACGGAAATTTAGATGGATATTTGTATAATCCCGGTGATATGGCAAAAAGGGTTCTAATATTGGATGACGACCTCGATATTCTTCAGATCTGTACGATCGTACTGAAGAAAAAGGGATTCGACGTTCAGACCCTCAACACGTCCAATCAAGTCGTGGAGCAGGTCAAGCTTTATCAGCCGGACGTCATCCTGATGGATAACTGGATCCCCGGGCCGGGCGGCATAGAAGCCACCCGGACGCTCAAACTCGACGCCGCAACCCAGGATATACCCGTCATCTTCTTCAGTGCAAACAGCAATGTAACCCAGCTGGCCCAGGAGGCCAGGGCCGATTATTTTCTGCAAAAGCCTTTTGATATCAGCGAACTTGAAGGGATCGTCCAGATGGCCACCCAGGCCGCCAAAGAAGCCTGACTATTTCCGGCGCAACTTCTACCGGTAACCGCCGTCGCGGATAAATCCCGGAATCTTTTCCGCGGTTATGATGAAGTCGGGCGGCATCCGTGAGATGGCCTGCTGCGGCATATAAGGCACCTCGGCCGTGGCGGGATCCTGCACGATCGTGACGCCACCCCGCTCCTGAACGATCTGCAGCCCTTCAGCTCCGTCGGCGTTGCCGCCGGAAAGCAGCAGCGCCACGAGTCCCTGGCCAAAGACCTCGGCCGCGGAGCGGAACCCGACGTCGATACTCGGCCTGCTGAAGTGGACCCGCTCCGAATAATCGAGCGAAAAGCTGCCGTCGTTTTCAAAAAGGACATGGTAATCCGCCGGGCTAAGATAAACGGTACCGGCCTGCGGCGTTTCTTTTTCCTCCACTTCCTTCACGGGCATCGTCGTCCTGCTGGCAAACAATTCTTCCAGGCTGGACGGCAGCCTGCCGTACCGGTGCAGAATAACCAGCACAGGCATTCCGAACCCTTTATCAATGGCCGCCAAAACGGCCAGAATCACCTGCAGGCTGCCTGCGCTGCCGCCTATCGCCAGAAGTTTATCAGGGGTCATGTACTTTTCTCCAGATCTTTTCATTTCCGATTTGCCGGTAGCGATCGGCAACGGGTGAGAAGCGGATCGATTCTTTGGAGCCAAGGGCAAGGTAACCGAATTTTTCGAGACTGTAATCGAACAGCCGGAAGACCCTGGACTGAAGCTCGCGCTCGAAATAGATCAGCGTATTGCGGCAAAGGATCAGTTGGAACTCGTTGAATGAAAAGTCGGAGACGAGGTTGTGGGTGGAGAATATCATCCTGGCCGTAAGCGCCGAATCGAATTTGGCCAGATGGTAATTGGCGGTATAATAGGAAGAAAAGTCCCGAACGCCCCCGGATTGGATATAATTTTCCGAATATTTCTGCATTTGGCCGACCGGAAAGATACCCGTTCTGGCCTTTTCTATGACGACGGGGTTGATGTCGGTACCATACAGCAGCGACTTTTGCAAAAGCCCGGCTTCTTCCAGCAGGATCGCCATCGAATACACTTCTTCACCTGTAGAGCATCCGGCATGCCAGATGCGGATAAAGGGATAGGTGGCGAGAACGGGCAGGATCCCCCGCCGCAACGTGCGGTAAAAGGATGGGTCGCGAAGCATCTCCGTCACATTTACCGTGATCTCTTCTACAAATCGACGGAAATATTGGCCATCGTTTTGCAGCCGGTACCTGAACTCCGCAAAATCCGGGAACCTGTCCAGCGAAAAAAGCCGCTGTACCCGGCGGGTGAGGGAGGCCTTCGAATATTCGCTGAAGTCGTAGCCGTATCTCGAGTGCAGGTCGGTCAACAGCAAATCTACCTCTTCCGATCGTATGGCGGGGCCTGTTTCCATTGGCTATTTTTCATATAGCCAGATCCGCAACAGCGAAAGCAGCTGATCGATGTCCACCGGTTTTGAAATATAGTCCGAAGCACCGGCCCTGATGCATTTGTCCCGGTCACCCGCCATCGCCTTCGCGGTTACGGCAATAATGGGCAGTCGCCGGAACCGCGGGATCTTCCGGAGTCGCGAAATGGCTTCGAACCCATCCATCTCGGGCATCATCATGTCCATGAGAACAATGTCGACCGGGTTGTCTTCCGCCACCGACAAGGCCTCTTTTCCGTCCATTGCGGTCACCACCTTCATCTGACGTTGCTCCAGGGCCCTGGTGAGGGAAAAGATATTCCGAACGTCGTCGTCTGCAACCAGGACGGTTTTATTCCGCAGCACCTCGGCCAAGCCCCCGATACGCCCGTTGCCGGCCGCCTTCCCTTCGCCATTCCCTTCGGATACGACATGCAGGAACAAGGACACTTCATCCAACACCCTTTGATACGAATGGGCCGTTTTGACGACGATGGAATCCGCATACTGCCGCAGCCTCGCCTCTTCCGCCTTAGAAATGTTCATGCCGGTAAACACGATGATCGGGATATCCGCAAGATCGGGATTGCTTCTGGCCTTTTCCAACTCATCCAGCTCTACTTTGGCGCCATTCCGGCTCAGGATGACACCGTGGACATTTTCTTTTTTCAGGAGCGTTGCGCTGTCCCCGATATTCGAAGCGATCTCCATCGCCACATGGTGCGTACCCAAAAAATAAGCCAGCGCCCTGGCGTGATGGCCGTTGTCCTCGACGATCAGCACCTTTTTCGCGCTGCGGTTGAGATAGTATTCGATCCGTTCGAACACGTTCTCCATGTTCTCAAAAGCCATGGGCTTTGACACAAAATCGATCGCACCCTTTTGCAGGCTTTCGCTCTTCACTTCGAAAGAGGACATGATATGAACGGGGATAAGCCGCGTATGCGGGTCCTTCCTGAGGTCCTCCATGACCTCCCAGCCATTCCTGACCGGAAGCTGGATGTCCAGCAAAATACCGATCGGCAAATACTGTCGCGCCATGCGGACAGCCTTGTCGCCACTGACTGCGACGATCCCCTTGTAGCCTTTTTTGCGCGTGAATTCGAGCAGGGAGCCGGCAAAAAGCGTGTCATCCTCCACGATCAGCAGCACTTTGTCTCCCGGCGCCAGGTTATTGCGGTCGTCGGGTATCTCCGCGGGAGTCCCGGTCAAGGTCAGCACGGGGGAATATCCGACCACTCCGGACAACGCAACGACCTCTGCGACCTCTCTCGCAATGCCCGCCGCGGACGAACCCGATGCCGGCGCGGCCGCCGCCATCCTAAATTGCGGGACGGAGACCTTGAATTCCGCCCCTTCACCCGGGAGGCTGGTCAGCGAGATCTCACCCCCAAGCAACCGCGCAAGTTCGCGGCTAATGGACAGGCCGAGTCCGGTGCCCCCATATTTTCGCCGCGTAGACCCGTCGGCTTGCTGGAAGGCCTCGAATATCAGCTGGTGTTTGTCCTCCGGAATACCGATCCCGGTATCGCGGACCGAAAAATCGATGAAATTGGGGTGTACCGGCGATACCCCAACCGCCAGAGTAACCGAGCCCTTCGACGTGAATTTGAACGCGTTGGCCAGCAGGTTTTTCAGGATCTGCTCCAGCCTCAGCTTATCGGTCTCTACCTGCGCGGGCGTTCCGTCCGGGACTTCCAGCTTCAATTCCAGGTTCTTGTCGGCGGCGATAGGTGCAAACAGCATCCGCATGTCTTCGACCACGTCGGCAACCGTTACCAACGCATGTTCGAGCGACAGCTTGCCCGCCTCGATACGCGACAGGTCCAGGATCTCATCGATCAACTGCAGGAGGCTCTGGCCGGAGTTCCGGATGACCCGGGCATATTCGATCTGCTCCTGCGACAGGTTATGGCTGCTGTCCTCGGTCAGCAGCCGGGATAACAACAGAATAGAATTCAACGGCGTCCGCAATTCGTGCGACATATTCGCCATGAACTCCGATTTATATTTTGTGCTGAGCGCCAGCTCCTCCGCCTTCCTTTGGATCTCCAGGTTGCGGATCAGCACCAGTTGGTTCTTCTCCTCCAGCGACCTGCTCCTCTCTTCCAGCTCCTGGTTGGTCTGCAGCAGTTCTTCCTGCTGGACCTTCAACTCTTCCTCCGATACCTGCAGCTTTTCTGCCTGCGTTTCCAGCTCGAGGTTGAGGCTTTCCAGTTCGCTGTGCTGTGACTGCAGTTCTTCAGTCTGTGCCTGCGTTTCTTCCAACAGTTCCTGCAACTTTATCCGAGATTCGATACCGCTGATGGCGGTTCCGATATTTTCCGCGATGCTGTCCAGGAATTCCAGGTCCCTGGGCGTGTATTCTTCCATCGACCCCAGTTCTATCACGCCTTTTACCCTTTTTTTATGGAAGAGCGGGACCGCGACGATCGTTCGCGGCCGGATCTCGCCTGACGTGAAACTCACGACCCATTCCCCGGGGTCGATATCCTTCAATTGAATTCTCTTTCCTTTCAGGGCCACCTGTCCGGCGATCCCCTCCCCCGGACGGACGGCCTGCCTGGCGCCAGCACGCAAGGCGAACTGGCCCCGGAGGGTCAGCATGTTCATACTCTGGTCGAGGACATAAAGCGCCGCCACCTTGCTCCGGGTATATTCCGCCACGAACCCGATCACTTTGTCGACCAGCGCTTCCATCCCCGTCTCGCCGACCATGGCTTCATTCAGCCGGGCAATGCCGGTCTGTAGCCATTCCTTGTCGGATAGCAGTCCAAAGGAGTACTCCAGCGATTCGGCCATTTTGTTCAGCGCGCCGGCCAGTTCCCCCAGGCTATCGCTTTGCGCGTCGGAAACGCGCGTATGATAGTCCCCTCCGGAAATTCTTTCCGCGATGTCACTGATAATGCCGATGCGCCGTGAAACGTCCGCATCTTTCTGCCGCAGTTCGTTGTAGAGTTCCGATCTTTCCAGGAAGTCGGCATGCACCCGGTGATAAAAAAAGATCGCGATCAGGACCGACAGCACCGCCGCGATGACGATCAGGGCCGGCGTATACGCCGAATACCTGCGCACATCGGCGATCCGTGTAGCCAGCAGCCGCCGTTCCTCCTGTTCCATCCGTTGCAGGATCCGTCTTGCTGCCAGACTATATTCCCTCGCGCGTTGGAGGTCTGACACGCTGAATATATTATTGTCGTGCTTTTGCTGAATGATCTGACCCAGCAACAGCAAGGGCTTGTCGATGGAAGCCCGGAGTTCCCGGACGTTCTGAACCTGGACGGGGTTGTCTCCCGTCATCTCGCTGATACTGTCGACGATGGGGTGCAGCCGGTCGAGCGCGCCGCTGAAATCGGCCAGATAACTGCTGTCTCCCGTCAGCAGGAACCCATGCTGGCCGGATTCGGCGTCCCGGAGAATAAAAAGCGCTTTATCCGTCTTGATGATCGCCGAATCGGTGTGGTCCACCCATCGGGAAGCGTCCATCAGGCTGTTGATGCTGCTGAAAGAGGCGGCGGAAGCAATGATCAGCAACAAAAGCGACAACCCAAAGCCAATCTGCAGGTTGCGTAACAGCCCCTGGCGGGAAACAATGTTCATGATCAAGTCGACTTTTTATTACAATTAATGGCCGGATAGCTTCAGGAGGTAGCCGCATGGAAGGTATTCCCTTTCGGAACGGGCACTGAAAAATAGAACGCGGACCCATGGCCGGGTTCGCTTTCCACACCATACTCCCCCTCGTGCCGCCGGATGATCTCCGCACAAATATAGAGACCGATACCCAGTCCCTGGAACCGGTTGGCGCTTTCTTCCACCCGGTAGAATTTGCTGAAAATGTTCGACTGATCGTCCTTGCGTATGCCGATCCCAAAGTCCCTGACCCGGACCATCAGCCGGCCTTCGGAGTTGATCTCCGTTTCAATTTGGATCTCCTTGTTCTCCGGAGAATATTTCACCGCGTTGGTGAGATAGTTGACGATCACCTGCTCGATCCTTGTCTCGTCGCCATACAGCTGTATATCCGACCGGCCCCGCCGGATGATCTGGTAGTCGGGGTAAGTTTGCCGGATCATTTCCACGGCGCCGGCCAAGGTCTCCCCGAAATCGAACAACCGCTTGTTGAACTTCAGCCTGCCGCTCTCGATCTTCGACAGGTCCAGCAAATCCACGATCAGGTTGTCCAACTTTCGGATCTGCACGAGCGTCCTGTCCACATACAACTTTATCGGATCGTCATTGCCGATGCTCCGTTCGAGCAATTGCACATACGCTTTGATCGTCGTCAGCGGCGTCTTGAGCTCATGACTGGCGATACTGATGAATTCGTCCTTTTTCCGGACAGCCTGCTTCTGATCCTCAATATCGGTAAAGGTACCGACCCATTTCGTGATGGAGTCGCCCTCCCGGATGGGGATTGCCCGCAGCAGGTAAAAACGATATTCCTCCCTGTCCAACGGCCGCACCCGCAATTCCATTTCAAGCGCCTGCCCCGAAGCGACGGTTTTCGCCCAGCGCCCCGCAAGGTCGGGATCGTCGGGATGCGTCCGGGGAAATTCCTGTTTCGAGGGTGAATAGCGCAACCAATGCTCGTTGACGAATTCGATTCTTCCGTCGGCACCGGTGGTAAAGGCGATCTGCGGGATGGATTCGAGGATCGAATGCAGTTCCCCGGCACGTTCCTGCAACTCGTCCTGGACCTTTTTCCGGAATTCGATCTCCGAGCGCAGACTGGCCTGGATCCGGTTGAGCTCGCTGTTCTGCTCGTACAGCCGGTACAATGTCTTGACTTTAAGCAGAAGAATATCCGGATCGATCGGCTTTGTAATATAATCGCTCCCGCCTGATGTGTATCCCTTCGTGATGAATTTTTTATCGGTATTGGCAGCGGAAAGAAAGATGATCGGGATGTCGCTGGCTTTGCTGTATCCACCGATGGCCTCGGCTACTTCGAAGCCGTCCATGCCCGGCATTTGTACATCGAGTATGATCAGCGCATAAGACTGCCTGAGGATCTTCCTCAGCGCCTCTTCTCCGCTCAAAGCCGTATCGGTTGGGAAAGAATGCAACTCCAGGATGGTCTTGAGAGAGAAGATATTCTCGGGCTTATCATCCACGATGAGTATCATAGGCGACAAATGTAAGTGATAATGAATACCGCCGAACGCTTTGGCTGTGGAACTATTTCTACAATTTCCAGCATTTGTTTTCGTGCCAATTCCTTTAACGGAAAGCCAGGCCAATGCGGAACGAGCCGTTATCAGCCTGAAAAGGAATCTTGATTGCACCGGCAGGTGTTTTGGATTGATAATTGGTCATATGAGGAGTATGTCCAATTCAAACGACATCGGGCCCGCCCTGAACCGGTATCAACGCGCCAGGCTTCGTGCACGGGAAAAAAGAAGCCAATGGAAGCGATCCCTTCACCAGGCCGGCGACCTTGTCGCCTTCATGCTGCGATTCTTTAAGGAAGTCCTGAAGCCGCCCTATGAATGGCGGGAGGTGCTGTATCAATGTTACCTCGTCGGCTACAAATCCACCTTCCTTATCGGCCTGACCGGCTTTATCATGGGCGTGGTCCTGACCATCCAGTCGCGGCCGTCGATGGCCGAATTCGGCGCTATTTCCCTGATACCGGGTATGGTATCGGTATCGGTTGTCCGAGAAATCGGTCCGGTGATCACCGCGATCATCTGTGCCGGGAAGGTCGGCTCGCGCATGGGTGCGGAACTCGGGTCGATGCGGGTTACGGAGCAGATCGACGCCATGGAAGTCTCGGCCATCAACCCCTACCGGTACCTGGTCGTTACGCGGACACTGGCCACCACGCTGATGGTTCCGCTGCTCGCCATATTCGCGGACCTGATCGCGTTGATCGGCGGCTATGTCGCGATGAACATTCATGACTCGACTACCCTGCAGCATTTCTTTATCAAAGCGATGGCCCAACTGGGATTCGTAGACCTGTTGCCCGCCCTCATCAAGACATTTATATTCGGCTATTTCATCGGCATCATCGGCTGTTATAAAGGATACCACGCACGCCGTGGCACGGAAAGTGTCGGGATTGCCGCCAATTCGGCGGTGGTCGCCGCTTCCCTCGCAGTCTTTATCGTCGATCTGATCGCTGCGCAAATCACCGATCTGCTATAAAACAATCATGAAGGACTCCCTCCGATACGACCCACCCGGTCCCCGCGAAGAGCCTCTTCCCGGCGAAGGACTCAATGCCGACGAAGGCAACCCCGCGGAATCCTGCGCGCCTGATGAAGCCCGCGAAGTGGCCGGCGAGACCGCCGGCGCACCCACCGAATCTATTGACGACGAAGTCCCCGCCGTCGCAGACAAGACCGAGGAGGAGATCTCTGCAGCACGCCAGGAACGGCAGGATGCGGCAGACGAACAGGCGGAAGCCCTGCGCCGGGAGGAAGCCGCGACGCAGCGCCAGCTGGAGCGGCAGGGCGCGGAACCGGTAGTAGTCATCAAAGGGCTTCGCAAATCATTCGGCGACCATGAAGTATTGCGCGGCGTGGACCTCCATGTCAACAGGGGTGAAAATCTGGTGATCCTCGGTAAATCGGGAACGGGGAAATCTGTCCTGATCAAGTGCCTGGTCGGACTGGAATGGCCCGATGAAGGGGATATCCGGGTATTCGGCAAAGAGCTGCGAACGCTTAATTATGCCGGGTTGAATGAATCGAGGGTGCGTACGGGTTTCCTGTTCCAGAACGCCGCCTTATACGATTCCATGTCGGTCAGAGAGAACCTCCTTTTCCCACTCCGGCAGCACAAAAAAGGCATGAACTCCGAAAAGAAACAGGCCCTTGTCATGGAAATGCTCGACAATGTCGGCCTGATCGAATCGATCGATCAGCTGCCTTCGAAGCTTTCCGGCGGTCAGAGCAAAAGGATCGGGTTGGCCCGGACGCTGATCCTGCGGCCG
>DATNBP010000033.1:0-9487 GCA_035572015.1 Puia sp.
GCCATCCACCGCTGACAACCTGTCGGTACTTTTCTGCGTGCCCTTCGCAAGAGCGTCTTTCAACCCGTTTACTATTTCATCGGAACTGAGGCCCTTCCCCAACAGACCGGATTGGGCATTCACCAGGGAAGCGGACAGAAAAAAAGCAACAAAAGCGAAGAGTGCGCGTTTCATACAGGATATTTTAGTTTTAACGATATGTGCTTAAAAGTAGGCCAAATTCTGTTAAAAATAAGCCTATTTTTGCGATTCAAATTTACCATTCATGAACGTCAGCAAGTCATTTTTATTCTTTTCACTTACACTTCCCGCGACCTTTTCCGCCGTGGCGCAAACAGCGAAAAAAAGTCCGGCTGCGACGACTGCGACCCATAGAACGGCTTCCGCCAGGCAGGCGCCATTCGCGCTGAAGACCGCGCAGGATTCCATCAGCTATGCGATCGGCGTCAGCCTCGCCAATTTCTATAAGCAGCAGAACATCTCGAACGTCAACACAGCGATCCTGGTCAGGGCCCTGAAAGATGTGGAAGCGGACAAACCGCTGATGAGCGAACAACAATGCCAGTCCACCCTCGTGTCATACGTCCAGAAGCAACAGGCCGAAAAGGCATCGGGCAATAAGAAGATGGGTCAGGAATTTCTCGCGGCAAACGCCAGGAAACCGGGCGTAGTAACGCTCCCTGACGGACTGGAATACCAGGTCATCACCCAGGGAACAGGTCCGAAGCCGAAACTTACCGATATGGTCAGGGTACATTATCACGGGACGCTAATCGACGGGCGGGTTTTCGACAGCTCGATCGAGCGCGGACAGCCCATCGAACTCAATGTCAATGCCGTGATCCCCGGTTGGACGGAAGCGCTTCAGCTCATGCCGGTCGGCAGCAAATGGAAGCTTTTCATTCCCTCGGATCTTGCATACGGCGACCGCGCCGCGGGGCAGTTGATCGCGCCCGGATCGACCCTCATCTTCGACGTGGAATTGCTGGGAATCGTCAATAACACCCCGCCGCCTACACCGAACCTGTCGGATTCCACGCACGCCAAACCCGATAGTACGCAACACAAATAATGCAAAACGCCGGGCTGAGCCCGGCGTTTTCCTTTTACCAGCCCCGGTTAATTAATACTCACCTCCTTGTCTTTTGGATATTTGACGCTGTAGCTGACCCGGAATTGCTTTGTTTCTCCCGGCGCAAGCTCCATTTTCCAGGTGAGGATCCCATTGTCCCTGTTGACGGTCGCACCGCTATCCTCGAGCAATTCCGACTCGATTTCCTTGTCGGTGCTGATCGGATATTGATCCTTGAGCAAGAGCCCCACCTTTTCTTTTTTGGTATTCCTGACGGTGATCTGGTAGGTAAAGACCTCCTTCCTGGTCGAGCCCAGGAATTTGACGCTGCTGTAATCGATCACCTTTTCGCGCTTGACGATGACCCGCTTATCCCTTCCCAGCGTCAGGTTTAGCGTATCCTGAGTCGAACCCGGATCGATAAAGGATTTGCCAATATAGGTGCCTTCCACCATGATGGAAGCCTCACCGGGCAACAGGTTGAGCTTTTCCCATCCCGGCACCTGGCCGAGCAGGTAAGCCTCCCTGTCCGCAACAGGCGCCGCGTAATATTGGTACGCGCAGGGTAGCTTGTATTCCTTCAACTCCACGCCTTGCTCTTTGCCGTTGCTGGGAATGTCATAGGGAATGTCGATGTCGAAGACCACGTCCAACTGGTTGTCGTTGATATTCGTATACTCGCCGATGCCTTTCTTCAACGTCACGATGACAACGCCCGAAGCGGCCCTTGACCCGTATACCGCCGTTGCTTCCGTGCCATTCAGCGTCTGCATGTTCCCGATCGTATTTGGATCAATGCCTGCGAACGCGTCCTTGCCGACCTCGGTTCCGTCGACGATATACAAGGGGTCGGTACCCGGCATGCTGGCGGCTCCCCTGAGCGTCACTTTCTTTTCAGTTGAATATCCTGTTACGACGGTCTCCTCCAACGCGAGGCCCGCCACCCTTCCCGACAGCGAATTCGCCATTGGCGCATTGCCATATCCCAAATAACTAAGCGCCTCGGCGAACCGCAGAAATTTTGCGGTCAGCACCGGGGCGTTCCCGCCCTGCGAAGGCATCGAGGTCGAAAGACTGAGTTTGACATGCTTCCAGTCAATCCCCGAACTTTGCTCCACTCTCGCCTTGTAGATCAACTGAAGGGGATCGCTGCTTCCGGTCACTTTCAGGTCGTAGGCTGGCACCCAATGCGCGGCCGTCGTCAGGTAGGTAACGGTGAAGTCATATGTTCCGGCAAGCGGGCACAATAGCTGCAAAGCGATCCTGCCGGAAGTCTTGCTGTTCTTCTTTTCTTCTTCTTCGATCTGGCTTTCGAGGGCACTGCGTACCCCCCTTATCCGGGAGCTCTTCTCTGCATAGCCGGCCAGTTCCGTCCGAAGAAGGACTTCCTGCTGCCGGTTATACTCCATCATTTTCGCCAGTTCCGCCTCACTGACTCCGGTCTGCGTGCCTCCGACGTTCCTGTTGCTATGCAGCAGTTCGAGCAATTGCTGGTCCGATTTGGTCAGGATATCCAGCCTGTCCAGTTGTTTTGCGAGCACATCCAGTGAATCCTGCAGCCGGTCCATTATCGGAGAATTCGCCTTTGGCTCGAGATAATCCTTCGAAAATGAAACGCCCATGATCGTAACGGAACCGCTTGAGCTTACCCGGATGCTCCCGGGATCCAACGTGGTGCTGACATCGTCGATAATGAGCTCATTATTGCCCTGCACCAGGCGGGCTGTAGCGGTATGAGTGAGTTCGGCGCCGCTGCGATAGACCCTGGCGGACCGGAGCGTCGCGGCGACCGTGTTCACGCCTTCGCCCGCAACCGCCGGGAAAGCAATGACCAACCATAAGAACATAAGGGAAGTTTGACGTTGCATACGGGTTGTTTTCTTCCCGGATGAACCCGACCGGCGTTTTGCACACCGTTGGCAGGATTTTAACAGTTCGTTTTCTGCGAGGATGAGCGAGCTTCTATATGAGGCATTTGCTTAAGCAAATGCTTTACCGTACCGAAACACATGCCCCCCGCATGCCGCCGCCCCGCGCTCCGCTTCATTTATACAGCAACTCGTAATATTCGTGCGCCATCCGCCCGGCATCGAACTGGTAGCGGACGTCCCGCATGCCGTTCTTCGCGATCTGCCGCCATGTATCGTAATGATCGTAGTAGAGGGGGAGTATCTCCTGGTTGAGGATCTCGTAAACTTTATTCAGGTCGTAGTCGTCCTGTTCTTCCACATGCATATTCGAATAATCTGCCTTCGGTACGACAAAACCGTTGTTGCCGTGGTTGACGAACTCCGGGATCCAACCGTCGTCCGTTGAAAAATTGACCGCCCCGTTCATCGCCGCCGTCATCCCGCTCGTCCCCGACGCCTCCCTCGGCACCCGCGGATTGTTGAGCCAGCAGTCCGCCGCCTGTTTCAGCCGTTTGGACAAGCCAAGTTCATACCCGATCAGTACCGCGATATTCCGGTACCCCTTGCTGAGATGCACCAGGGAGTTGAACTCATTGATGGCCGGGTAGTCCATCGGGTAAGGCTTCCCCGCCCAGATGATCTGAACCGGGTATTTCGAACTGTTCACCAGCTCGTTGAACCGGTCCATATCCCGCGTAAGCAGGTTCGCGCGTTTGTAACCGGCCAGCCTGCGTGCCCATACGATGGTAAAGACGTTCGGATCGAACAGTTTTCCCGTCTGGTCCGCTACCAGCTCGAAACTGCGGCGCTTCATGTATTTCTTACGGTCATCCCACCAGTAGTCGTTGCTTTCTTCCATTTTCCGGTATAGTTCCTTGTCGGCCCAGTACCGCCAGTTCTGCGCATTCGTGATCGAAATGATCGGACAGATATTTTTGTGCTTTCCCCACATCGCGCGCGACACATTGCCATGCAACTGTGAAACGCCGTTGGCGAGGTGCGCGAACCGCAGTGCGGCCAGCGAGTGGTTGAAGGCGTCGTCCTCCAGACCGGTAAGTTTCTTCACCTCCTCGATAGACAGACCGCAGAAATAGCTCATCTTATGGCAGAGGTAGATATCGTGCTTCTCATTTCCTGCTTCCTCGGGAGTATGGGTGGTGAAGACAAGGCGCTTGCGCACCTCTTCGATATTTTGCTCGTATTTCTTGTATAACCAGAATGCCGCGCTGATCCCGTGCGCCTCGTTCAAATGATAAAGGTCCGGGTTGAAGCCCAACTCATCGACGAGCTGCGCGCCCCCGACGCCCAGGAGGATGAACTGCGCCACCTTGGTCGCCACATTCGCATCGTACAGGCGGTGCGTGATCGTTTGCGATACATAGTCGTTTTCCGGCACGTCGGTGCTCAGCAGAAAAAGGGGTGCGCTTTTGAACGTTTCCGGGTTCAGATACCAAACCTTTACCCATACGGGGTGATCGTGGATCGTTACCTGGTACCGGATGCCCGTGTCTTCGAGGAAACTGTAATTTTTTTCCATCCAGGTGACCTGTAAGGTCTGGTCCTGGTTGCGGGCCTGGTCGTAATAGCCGTACTTCCAGAGGATCCCGATATTGATCATATTTTGCTTCAACTCATAGGCGCTTCGCAAGTGCGAACCGGCAAGGAAACCCAGGCCGCCGCTGTATATCTTCAAGGGTTGGTGGACGGCAAATTCCATGGAGAAATAAGCCACTCGCTTGGCATATCGATCATCTACTGCATAAGGAACTGTGTAATTTCTAAAGCTCATAGTGTTGCCGTGTAAAAAGTACGCAATATAACGGATAAAGTTCAATTGAATTGTATGCCGCCGTCAGGACGGCATAAAGGCGGTTCAGGATCGCTTCTTGGCGCCCCGGCCATGGGGATTCCTGCGTTTCTCGAAATAACCTTCAAAGAAACATTTAATATCCCGGTGGACGCCGCAACCACCCAATTCCTTCATCGAGATCCCGCCACCGTCGAAATCGAATTCGATCGCGCAGGGGTCCGAATAGGACCGGTAACGGGCAACCCCGGGAGAAATAAATTTGGCCTCCCCTTTAAGTTCGCCCTTACAGGTCGAATTGTCTTTTTCGAAATGAACAAAGAAGTAAAAATGGCTGGCATCGCGCCCATCCCTGACAGCGATGATGTTCCGCTTGTCCTGAGCGTAGTCTCCCGAATACTTATGTTTCCGCGGAAGCGTGTCGATGGGGTCATAGACAGGTTGGGGCTTGTTCCTGGCCTCATTGGATTCGGTCAGGATGAGATTGAAGGAGGCAGCTTCGCCATTGTACACATAGTCATCGGTCGTGTGATATACGAGCCCATCCTGTCCCCTCCGGAAACGGGTGACGGTCAGCGTATACCTGGCATCCATCCCGACCTGTCCCCAGACGCCGGGCGAGTTGTCAAGATAAAGCACCGGCCGGGCCGCGGCATATTTATCATTCTTGTCGAAACAAAGGAGGTATAGCATCCGGCGGTCCTTGCCGACACATTTGACGAACACATAGGTTTCCGCCTTGGGGACCCTGATCTTTCCGACCTCGTACAACTTCGGTTTGGATGCGGTGCCGAAGTAGCGGGTGAGCAGGCTATCCGGCAGCAGACGGGTGAACAACTGGTAATTGATCGAGGCCGATTCCGGCTCTTTCCGACGCAATACCGTGTCCGTTACGGCAAATGGCAGTTGAAGCGGTTGAAAGTTGTCGATAAACTCCGAGACACTCACTTCCCCGTCATCACTTCCGGCCAGCGAATGCTTTTTGCCTTTGCATGACCAGACCAGCACGGAAAACAAGACCAGCAAGAGGTATTTGTTCATACGATATCTGCCCAAACTCGGGGCTAAAAATAAACATTCATCGGTAAAAATGCCTTGTTCATCTCATTTTTATATTTTAGCTTTGTCTAAAAATTAATTTAGTCAACTGGAAATATGAAAATATCTGTCAGCAAGGAAGACCACCTGAAAGCGATTTTTCACCTGCAACAGGAACAGGGACTGGTCACGACCAACGCCCTCGCGTCGGCGCTGCGGACAAGGCCGGCATCGGTCACGGACATGTTGAAGAAACTGAAAGAACAGAAGTTGTTGATCTACGAACGTTATAAAGGATTCCGACTTAACAACGAAGGCAAAAAGGCCGCCGTCCAGATCATCCGCAAACACCGGCTCTGGGAGTATTTCCTCGTCAAGAAATTGCAGTTCGGCTGGGACGAAGTACATGAAATTGCCGAGGAGCTGGAGCATATCAGCAGCAGGCAACTGATCGAACGCCTTGATTCCTTCCTGGGCTTCCCTGAAACGGACCCGCATGGCGACCCGATCCCTGACTCGCAGGGCCGGCTGCAGGTCCGGCGCCAGCTCAGCCTGTCAGAATTGCCCCTGAATAAGGTGGCGCAGGTATCGGGGATCGCCAGCCAAACCTCGGAGATGCTCGAGCTTCTCCAATACAACCACATCGGACTGGGCACGCGGCTGGAGATCCGGAAGAAATTCCCTTTTGACAATTCCCTGGAAATTAAAGTGCGCAACCGGCCGCCGGTGACGCTTAGTGCGCAGGTAGCTAAAAATGTACTGGTAAAAGATGACGAATCAATGGCAGAGAAACGTTAGCCTGAGCGAAGTTCACGGCAGTATCGACACCACCCGGAAGGGCTCCTGGTGGCGGCAGCTCTTTGTTTTTTTCGGCCCCGCCTATCTCGTCAGTGTCGGCTATATGGACCCGGGCAACTGGGCCACCGATCTGGCAGGAGGCAGCAGGTTCGGCTACTCGCTGATCTGGGTCTTGCTGATGAGCAATGGGATGGCGATCCTGCTGCAGAACCTCTCCGCCCGGCTGGGGATCGTGCGCGGCCGCGACCTGGCTCAAGCCAACCGGGAAGCCTATCCCGCGTTTATCAATATTCCCCTGTACTTCCTCGCGGAGATCGCCATCGCCGCCTGCGACCTGGCGGAGGTCCTCGGCATGGCTATCGGAATCCAGCTGCTGACCGGCTTGCCGCTGATCTATGGGGTGTGCCTCACCGTGCTGGACACATTTCTGCTGCTTTTTCTGCAGCGCCTGGGGATGCGCCGGATGGAGGCGTTTGTAATCGGACTGATCGCAGTTGTGGGCGGCTCCTTCCTTATCGAAATCCTGCTCGCGAGACCTTCCGCGGCCGATATTGCCGGGGGTTTCCTGCCCGTGCTTCATGGCCGGGAGGCACTGTATATCGCCATCGGCATTATAGGCGCAACCGTCATGCCGCACAATCTCTATTTGCATTCCGCACTCGTTCAGACCCGGAAGATCGGTCCTGGCAGGGACCAGGTCAGGAAGGCTCTCAGGATCAATTTCCTCGACAGCGCGGTTGCGCTGAACCTGGCCTTTCTTGTCAACGCGGCGATCCTGATCCTGGCGGCAACCGTTTTTTTCAAGACGGGTAACAGCAATGTCGCCTCGATCAAGGACGCATACCGGTTGTTGCCCATGCTCGGGACAAAACTCGCGCCACGCCTCTTCGCCATCGCCCTGATCGCGGCCGGCCAAAGTTCGACGCTTACCGGAACGCTGGCGGGCCAGATCGTTATGGAAGGCTATCTCCGGCTGCGGATCAATCCCTGGCTCCGCCGGTTGTTGACACGCCTGCTCGCGATCATTCCCGCGACCCTCGTCATCCTCATCGCCGGCGAGCGGGAGGCCGACAACCTCCTGGTCCTGAGCCAGGTTATCCTCAGCGTACAACTGGCTTTCGCCGTCATTCCTCTGATCCATTTCGTCAGTGACAGGAAGAAAATGGGGGAGTTCGCCGCGAGTCCTTTGACCCTCACGCTGTCCTGGACGGTAGCCGCGCTGCTGGTCTGGCTGAATTTCCGGCTGGTAGCAGCCGAACTCGGTCCATGGCTGGGCGGCGCCGCCGGCTGGGGGCTCAAGATCATGATCCTCGCGTTTGCGGCGGCGGCAACAGGCCTGCTGGTCTATATCACCGTCCATCCCTTTTTTACCCGGCAGTCCGGCAAGGCCACGGCATTGTTGCATCCCGAGGCGGACCCGCTGAAAGACTGGACCGCGCCCGTTTTTCATCGCATTGCCATCGCCCTTGATTTTAGCGCTCATGACCAGAAACTCCTCGCCTATGCGGTGGGCCAGGGGGGGCGCGACGGTCATTACCTCCTCATCCATGTCGTTGAAAGCGCCTCCGCCCATATGCTCGGCCGCGAAAGCGACGATTTCGAAACGCGCAAGGACCAGGAAAGACTCGACCAGTACCGGATCGGGCTCGAACAAAAAGGCTACGGGTGCAGTGCCGTGTTGGGTTTCCGCCACCGGAGCCGCGAGATCGCCCGGATCGCCCGGGAGCAGAAAGCGGACATGCTCGTCATCGGCTCCCATGGCCACACCGGGGTCAAGGATTTTATTTACGGAGAGACGGTCAACGCGGTCCGGCATTCGTTGAAGATTCCCGTTCTTGTCGTCAGCCTTTGACAGGCTTGTTCCGCGTCAAATGTTTCAGCCGGCTGAAGGTCTCCGGCTTGATGTTGAGGAAGGACGCCAGGTACTTCTGCGGAACCCGCTGGACCATCTGCGGATGGCTCCGCATATATTCCAGGAAACGCTCCCGGGTGCTTTTTTTCAGTTGGTTGAAGTACCGGTTATCGCTTTTGATGAACAGATCGGTGATCATCAGCCTCCCTAGCCGCTCCATCCCCGGGAATTGCTCATACAGTTGCTCGAGGCTCTCGTAGGAGATGGAAAAGAACACCGTCGGCTCGATCGTCTCGATGACCGATCTGGACGGGACCCTAAAGTGAAAGGACAATTCGGAATGGATCATATGCCCTTCCGACGCCAGCTGAATGGTGATCTCCTTATTCCTGACCGGCAGGTATTTTCTTGCCAGCCCCCATGCCACGACATTGAGATACCGTTCGACTTCTCCTTCCCGGATGACCTGCACTTTCTTATCGAATTCACGGATCTCGATAAATGGCTCCATTTGCCGAAACTCCGCCTTTGAAAACGGCGCATATCCCCGCAGGTAGTCATGCAGCTTATCGAGCGCAGCCTGGTATGCGGCAGCGGAATGGGGCATAGTTATAACAATTTTCTGCCCACGGCGGGGCGCTTCCTGGTATGGTGCTTCAACCGGCTGAACGTTTCCGGCTTCATGTTCAAATAGGACGCGAGGTATTTTTGCGGCACCCGCTTCAGCAGTTCTGGATTGTTGCCGATGAAACGAAGGAACCGCTCGCGCGTATCGAGCCGAACGCACTCCAGTTCCCACTCTTCTTTCTGTAACACGAAATAGGTCGTCATCAGCCGGCCGAGCTTTTCGATCCGCGGGCATTCCCGATAAGCCTGTTCAAGATGGTCGCGCGAAAGTGACAGCACCGTGCAAGGTTCGAGGGTCTCGACAAAATAATAAGAGGGCTTTCCGGACAGGAAGGATGTTGAGGAGCTGATCAGTTCTCCTTCCCTCGCGATATTGGTGATCA
>DATNBP010000034.1:0-7815 GCA_035572015.1 Puia sp.
GCTTTTTCTACAAGCAACTGGTCGACACCAAACTGGCCACCAGGATCGAAGGGTTCAGCCTGACATCCTATGATCCCGGCTTTACTTACTTCGCCTTGAACGTTCCCAGGGACAAGAGCCTCGATAGCGCCAAGTCGGCATTCCTGGCGGCGGCCGACAGGTTATCGACGCTCACGGTCACGCAGGAGGACGTCGACCGGGCGAAGGACGCGCTCAAGAAGCAGGTATCCGATCTTCAAAACAACACGCTGGGCTTCTCCATCAGGCTGGCGGACATCATTGGCGCGGGAGACTGGCGGTTGTGGTATCTCTATCGCGACCGGGTCGATCAGCTCACGCTCGCCGACGTGCAAGCCGTCCTGCACAAATATTATCACAACAGCAACCTGACGGTCGGGGTCTTTATTCCGGACAAGGCGGCTGACCGCGTGCTCGTGCCCGATCGGCCGGATATAGCGGCGCTGGTGAAAGGATACAAAGGCAGGGCCGTAGCCGTCGCGGCGGCAGGCCGAACGGCAACTTTCGACGCCACGATCCCAAACATCAAAAAGAACACCGTCTACGGTCAGACGCCAGCCGGCCTTCACTACGCGCTCCTGAAGAAGCCCGTCAAAGGCGACAAGATCATGGCCAACTTCATCTTCAAGATCGGCGATGAGCAAAGCCTCTCGGGAAAGAACAGCCTGCCGGATCTCACCGCGGCCATGTTGAAAACGGGCACGACGACCAGGACGAAAAAGGATATCAACGACCAGCTGAACAAGCTCAAGTCGTCCATCAGCATCCAGTCGGGCGCCGGCGGCTCGAGCGTCAACGTCCGGCTGGTGACCGACAAGGAAAATTGTATGGCGACGCTGGATCTGCTGGCGGACATCCTCCTGCATCCCGTCTTCGATCCAAAGGAATTCAACAAGCTGGTGATCGACCAGCAGGCGGAGATCGATGCGAACCGAAGTAATCCCCAGGTTGTCGCGGGCGTTGCGTTTTCGCAAAGAATGAATCCGTACCCGAAGGGCCATCCCATGTATACCGAGTCGCCGGATGACGAGTCGGCCGATCTCAAGGCCGCGAACGTGGGAGATGTAAAAGTCTTCTATTCCGATTTCTACGGCGCGGATCACGGATATGCGTCCTTCGTCGGCGATATCGACAGGGATTCGATCACGGCTTTCCTGGACCGGCGGCTGGGATCGTGGAAAAGCAGAAAGCCTTATGCGCGGCTCGAATCGCGATATTTCGAAGTTCCGGGCGGGACGCAATCCGTCCAGATCCCGGATAAGAAGAACGCCACCCTGTACGGCGGGATCAATGTAAGATTGAAGGAATCCGATCCGGACTATGTCGCGCTGGAGATCGCCAATGAGATGTTGGGTGGCGGCGCGTTCATCGGCTCCCGGATCGCCAAACGCCTGCGGGAAAACGAGGGGATGAGCTACGGCGCGGGGAGTTTCGTACAAGCCAGTTACAAAAACCCGGTCGGTCTGTGGGGAGTCTACGCCATTTTCAACCCCATGTACAGGAACCGCCTCGACAGCGCCCTTAAAGATGAGATCAACAAAGCCCTGAAGGAAGGATTCTCGGCCGATGAATTGCAGAAGGCGGTGGGTTCCTGGCTGTCGACGAGAAAGACGCTCCTCGGGCTTGACCAGTACCTGGCCGCTCACCAGGCGACCTATCTGGAAGAGGGAAAGGACCTCCTCTTCGATGCCGATTATGAATCGAAGGCGAAGGCGCTCACGGTCGATCAGGTGAATGCGGTGCTGCGCAAATACGTGCAGCCGGATAAGATGACATTGGTCTATGCAGGGACATTTGAGAACTAAGGGCATCTTCGCAGCGGGCCTGGGGGGCCCGGGAGGTTGTGGGCGGCGGTCGGAGCAGGGGACCCGGGGGCGATGGCGGCGGTCAGAGCAGCGGGCCCGGGGGCTGTTGGGGAGGTCAGAGCAGCGGCTTGAGGCTGTTCCAGACCGTTTCGGCGACGATCTTTTCCCCGCGAATATTGGGGTGGATGCCATCCGGCTGGTTGAGCGCGGGGACGCCGCCCACGCCTGCCAGGAGGAAGGGGATGAGGGTAAGGTTATTCTTTCTGGCCAATGCGGGGAACAGGTTCCGAAAGGCTGTAGTATAAGTAGCGCCGAGGTTTGGCGGGATCTGCATGCCGGCGAGGACGATCTTTGCAGAGGGGTACCTGTTGTGAACCGTGTCGACGATCGCCTGAAGGTTGTCGCGGGTGCTGTTCAGCGGAATGCCGCGGAGCCCGTCGTTGGCGCCCAGTTCCAGGACGAAGATGTCGACGTGTTGCCGGAGGATCCAGCCGACCCGGGTCAAACCGCCCGCGCTGGTCTCACCACTCAGACCCGCATTGATGCTGGTGTAGGGCAGGTGAAGGGAATCGAGACGGTGGCCGATAAGGGCGGGAAAGGACTGACCGGGTTCGAGTCCATAGCCCGCGGTGAGACTATTGCCAAAAAAAAGTATCGTTTTTGTAGTGTCGCGCGCGCCGGTCGTGTGGGTGTTATCCACGGAATGCGAGGCTGCGGCGGCGGGCGCGGAGGAGAGGCTATCCCCGGGCGTGATGGTGGTGACGGAGCGATTGTTGTGGCAGGCGGCCAGCAATAGGATGACCGGGCAAATGGCATGACGAAGTGGCAACATAAAGTTGGCGGATGTGTAAAGCAAAGGTACGTCAGCCGGGCCGCCCGTTCGATACATACATAGACAATTACATATGAGTTCAGAAACGATACTCAAGGTCAGCCGGATCAGCAAGACATATCAGGCAGCCGGACGCAGCCTCCATGTACTGGAGAACGTCAGCTTTTCCGTCGGCGCGGGTGAAACGGTGGCGATCGTCGGACCTTCGGGAAGCGGGAAGACGACGCTCCTGGGGCTCAGTGCGGGTCTCGACCGGGCAAGTTCGGGATCGGTGGAGTTGAACGGGATCCTGCTGGACGACCTCGACGAGGACGAACGCGCGGTTGTCCGTAACCGTTATATCGGGTTCATATTCCAGAACTTTCAGCTTTTGCCGACCCTGACCGCGATCGAGAATGTGATGGTGCCCATGGAGCTGCGCGGGGAAAAGCGGGTGCGGGAAAGGGCGAAGGCCCTGATGGACAAAGTGGGGTTGGGGGACAGGCTGCATCATTACCCGGCGCAGTTGTCGGGCGGCGAGCAGCAGCGCGTCTCGCTGGCGCGGGCTTTCGCGGGGCAGCCCCGGATCCTGTTCGCGGACGAGCCCACAGGGAATCTCGATGCCGAGACGAGCGAGCGGATCGTGCAGTTGCTGTTCGAGCTCAACCGCGAGGCGGGGACCACGCTGGTGATCGTGACGCACAATCTTGAGCTGGCCGCGGGGACGCGACGGATCATCCGGCTGGCAGGCGGCCGTGTGGTGAGCGATAATGCGGTGGGCGGCGGGGAGGCCGGCATGTCGGGAAAGATCGGCGGGGGCAACCAGCCCGCAGGCGGGGAGGCCGGCAGGGATGGAAAATAACAACGGACTTCGGCGAGACGGACACAACGGACCCCGGCGAGGCTGGCTATTGACGATGGCCTGGCGCGACAGCCGCCGCAACCGCGGCCGACTGCTCCTGTTCATTTCTTCTGTCGTGCTGGGGATTGCCGCGCTCGTCGCGACGCTTTCCTTTGGCAATAATTTGCGTGACGACATCGACGACCAGGCGAAGGAACTGGTGGGTGCGGACCTGGTGATCCGGGGGCGGCACCGGCTACCGGACAGCGTCGCCGCCATCAAGGTACTTGCGCAGGCCCGCCGCTCCGAAGACGAGACCATGGCCTCGATGGTGTATTTCCCCAGGAGCCAGTCAAGCCGGCTGGTTCAACTGATTGGGCTGCAAGGGGACTATCCCTACTATGGGAGGATCGAGACCAGGCCGGCCTCCGCGGCGACGGAGTTCCGCGGTAAACGGGAGGCGCTCGTCGATCAAACATTGATGTTGGAATTCGGCGCGCGGGTCGGCGATTCCGTTCGCGTGGGCACGCTCTATTTTACCATCGCGGGCGCCCTGATCAAAATGCCGGGCCGAAACCAGGTGTCGTTGACGGTGGCTGCGCCGGTCTATATTCCCCTGCGCTATGTCGATTCGGCGGGACTGGAGAAGCGGGGGAGCGAGATCGGCACCGAGGTGTACTATCAGTTCGGCCCGGCAACCGATGTGCCCAAACTGATGACCACGCTGGGACCGGCGCTGGATTCGGCCCATGTGCGGTATGAGACCGTCGAGATGCGGAAGAAGCGGATGACGCGGGTCTTTGACGACCTGTCGCAGTTCCTGACATTGATAAGTTTTATTGCTCTACTGCTGGGCTGTATCGGCGTTGCCAGCTCAGTGAATATCTATATCCGGGAAAAGATCGCGGGAGTCGCGGTGTTGCGGTGCCTCGGGTTGAAAGCGCGCCAGGCTTTTCTCATTTACCTGATCCAGGTAACCGGCATCGGGCTGATCGGCTCGCTGCTCGGGGCGGCGCTGGGCGTGCTGGTGCAACAGATCCTGCCGCTGGTCTTCAAGGATATTTTGCCGGTGGAGGCGCATTTTCGGCTGTCCTGGCCGGCGATCGGCGAAGGAGTGGGGACAGGAATGGTGATCGCCCTGTTGTTTGCGCTGCTCCCCTTGCTAACCGTGCGCAAGGTCTCTCCTTTGAATACGCTTCGGCTATCGGTGGAAACCGTGGCGTCCGGTTGGGATGGATGGAAGGCGGCCGTGTATGCGGGAGTCTTTTGCTTTATTGCCTGGTTCAGTTATGTGCGGATGGGAAAACTCAGCAAGGCGCTCATCTTTACCGTATCGATCCTGGCGGCATTCCTCCTGCTTGCGGGCGCTGCGCGATTACTGATGGCCGCGGTCCGGCGGTTCTTTCCGCAGCGGTGGGGCTACCTGTGGCGGCAGGGCTTTGCCAATCTGTACCGCCCGAACAATCAAACCCTGATCCTTGTAGTGACGATCGGCCTGGGGACGACGTTTCTCGGCACGCTTTATTTTGTGCATGAACTCTTGCTTGACCGCGTGCGAATTTCCGCGGGCACGGGGCAGGGCAATATGTTATTGTTTGACGTGCAGCCCTCGAAAGTAGCGGGCGTCCGGAAGCTGGCGGAAGAGATGAAGGCGCCGCTGGTACAGGATGTCCCGGTCGTGACGGCAAGGATCGCGTCGATCAATGGAAGGACGAGCGATGGAGACAGCGCGGCGGCCGGACAGGAAAGAGGTGAGGCGCCGCGGGGAGATCGGGGAGGCGGTGCAGCGGCGCAGGCGAATAGGGAAAGGGGGGAGGCGCCGCCGGAGACGCGGGTTGGGCGAGGAGTGCGGCGGGGGATCGGGGGAGAAATGCGGCTCAGCTACCGGGATACATTGACGAAAACGGAGAAGCTGGTTGCCGGAAAGCTGGGGCCGCCGGTGCATTCGCCGCGCGATGTCATATATGTCTCCTGGGATGAAGACCTGGCAAAGCAGCTTGGCGTGCAGCTCGGAGACACGGTGGGGTTCGACGTGCAGGGCTTGCCGGTCCGAACGGTAGTGGGCAGCTTCCGCCATATCGCGGGCGGCCTGGGCATGCGGCTCCCGATGGTCTTTCCGTCCGGCGTGCTGGAACAGGCGCCGCAATTCCGTGTCATGATGCTGGAGGCGCCGACGCCCGAGGTTTCCGCCCATTTCCAGCGGGCGGTCGTGCAACGATTTCCCGGCGTCTCGGTGGTGGACCTGGTCGTGGTGCTGGGCGTGTTGCGAGACATCCTTGGAAAGATCGGGTCGGTGATCCGGTTCATGGCTGGCTTTAGTATGCTCACCGGTGTGATCGTGCTGGTCGCGAGTGTGCTCGTGAGCAAGTTCCAACGCATTCAGGAAAGCGTCTTGCTGCGCACCCTGGGCGCCAGTCGGCGACAGGTGCTGGTCATCACCATGCTCGAGTATTTCTTTCTCGGCGGCCTGGCCTCGGTTGTCGGGATCGGACTATCGCTGGCGTTCACGCTGGTGCTGGCGAAATTGGCCTTCGAGTTGGTCTTTATCCCCGATTGGTGGGTAGCGGGGGGCTTGTTTGCGGGGGTCAGCGCGCTGACGGTGCTCATCGGCCTGTACAATGTCCGCGGGGTGTTGAACAGGCCGCCGCTGGAAGTGCTCCGCAGGGAGGGCTGAGCGGCAGGCTATTGCGGCGGGAGGCCTGATTGGCACGCTATTGCGGCGGGAGGCCTTCGGGGAGCCTCCTGAGGTTGCGGATGCGCCCGTCCATCGTGATATATTTTCCTTCTTTCAAATGTTTCGTCTTTCCGTTGGAATCATTGATGGTGCCGTCAGGGTGGATGGTCGATTCATTGACGAGGACGACGTCGAATGTCACCGGCGTCTTGACACCCTTCGTTACTTCGATCAACTGGCCGTGCTTCATCATGATATAGTCCCAGGGTTTCGAGTCGTGGACATGGGCGCTGTCAGGAGTTCTCATGTGGTGCACGCTGTCCGACGGTCTTTCCTGACGCGCCGTATCCTGGGCATGGACGTTTAGACAACAAGCGAGGGCAAGGAAGAGAAGAGAATATTTCATAGCGGGTGTTTTTAAGGAGGGCATGCAATTCCCTTGCCCCTTACCTTTAGTGAAAATTGGCTCCTATGAGGTGGGGATTGCTGGCGTTTTTTTTCTTGGCGACGGGTGGCGCCTCGGCAAGCCCGATCGTCGTTAGTTCGCCGGACGGCGCGGTGCGGTTTGTTTTCCGGGTTGCCGGGCATGGGCTGCCGGAATACGATGTTTATTTTGACGGCGTACAACTGGTAGCACATTCGCCGCTGGCCCTGGGATTCGCCGGCTCCGACGTATTTGGGCGCGGGCTCGCGATTGGCCACGCGGCACTGAGCGAGGGAGCCGATGACTATACGCTGGTGGTGGGAAAAACAAGTGCGGTTCATGACCGGTACCGGCAGGCGGTCATCCCATTGATCGAGCGGGTTGCCCGCGGCGCGGCGGCGAAAGGCGGCAAGGCGACGGAGGGTGGCTACGCGAAGGGGCGGAGGATCGATTTCGAAGTTAGGGTATTCAATGACGGGCTGGCGTTCAGGTGGACGATCCCCCGGCAGGCCGGCTGGTCATCGTTTGAGCTCACCGACGAGGAGTCCAGTTTCCGGGTTATGGGGAACCCGCTCGTACTGGCGTCCTTCCGGGAAGGTTTCACGACATCGCACGAGGGTCTTTATGCGAAGCAGCGGTTCGGGGAGTTGCGGGCGGACACCTTAATGGATATGCCGATCTTTCTCGATTTCGACGGCGGTGGCGCAAGGGGTGGCGGTGGTCTCACCGAAGGCGACAGGAGCAAGCAAGGTCATATCTATGCCGCCATCACGGAAGCCCGGCTGCTCGACTACGCGGGCATGTATTTGATCAAACACGGGGACTTGCTGAAGAGCGAACTCTCACCCCTGCCCGGCCAGCCCGGAGGGCCCGTGCCGTCAAATGGCGACGCCGGCGCGGGGGCCGGGGTTGATCAAGAGCCCGGCACAGCAGCAGATCTGGAATCGGGCCGAATGACCGCCATCAGGGTCAGGGCTACCCTGCCGCATTCCTCGCCCTGGCGGGTGTTATTGATCGGCAAACGGGCCGGGGCCCTTCTGGAATCAAACATCCTGACCGACCTCAACGACCCCTGTGCCATCAAGGACCCCAACTGGATCAAACCCGGCAAGACAGATTTTCACTGGTGGAACGGCGACGTCGTCGCCGATACCGGATTCCAACCGGGGATCAACTTTGAGACCAACCAGTATTATATCGACTTTTGCGCAAGAAATCATATTGATTATCATACCGTTATCG
>DATNBP010000035.1:0-12475 GCA_035572015.1 Puia sp.
CGGATCGATACGAGTGTGCGGAGGCTGCTGAGGGAGAAGTTCGAGCTGGGATTGTTTGACAACCCGTTTGTGGACGAGTCGAAGGTTAACCAGGCGTTGGGCAACCAGGCGTCGATGGCGGCCGGTGAGGCGTCGCAGCGGATGGCGATGACCCTGCTAAAGAACGATAAGAAGGTGTTGCCGCTGACTGCCGGCAAGCTCAAGATCTACGTACGCAACGTCGATCCCAAGGTGGCGGCCCGTTATGGCACCGTCGTCGACCAGCCCGAAAAGGCCGACATCGCCATCCTCCGCCTCAGGACGCCCTTTGTTCCGGTGGAGTCGCCGATCGCGATGGCGCGGATGTTCCATCACGGCGACCTGGATTTCAAGGGAAAACAAAAGGACAGCATCCTGCAGTTGCTGGGCAAGGTGCCCACGATCGTGGACATCTACCTGGACCGGCCGGCGGTCATCCCCGAGATCAGCGCGAAAGCAAAAGGGTTATTGGCGGATTTCGGCGCCAGCGACGCGGCGGTGCTCGATGTGATCTTCGGAAAGGACAAACCGCTGGGCCGCCTTCCGATCGAACTGCCATCCTCCATGGAGGCTGTGCGCGCGCAGAAGGAGGATGTGCCGTACGACAGTAAGCATCCGCTGTATAAATTCGGGTTCGGGCTGAGCTATTAGAGCCGGTTCGGCCGGCCGGCTTGTAAAATAAAATTCGCCGATATTCGGAAAATTGCTATTTTGTACCCGGTGAAGCGATTCTCCGCCATACTGCTTGTGGGTGTTCTGTTCTTTAACTGGTACGGTTACCAGCTATTGTGTGCGTATTGGCAAAGCCAGGCGGACCACCGGCTGGAGGCCAGTCTCGACCAGAACAAGTTCGACGAATCCTCGCTGATCACTTTCAAGGTTCCTCTGACTTCCCTTTCTTATTACAATAGTACGGCCGGCTATGAGCGGGTGAACGGCGAGATTGAGATCGGCGGCGTCCGCTACCAGTATGTCAAGCGCCGGATCTTCGGCGATTCCCTGGAAGTGGTTTGCATCCCCAATATGGCTTCGGTCAACCTCCGCAATATCAGCAATGAGTTCTTTCGCCAGGTCAACGACCTGCAGCAGCAGACGCAGGGGAAGAAGAATGCGCATCCTGTCAAGATCGATACCAAAGATTATCGCCCGGCCAGCGCCGGTTTGGCCGTCCCGGACGCCATTTGCCGTGTCCTGACGCGGTCCGCGAGCCTCTATGCAGCCTCCCGGCTTCCTTCCGTCTATTCTCCCACCGCCGAGAACCCCCCCGAGGAGATCTAACCTCCAGCCATCGGTACAAGTACAATCTGTGACACCGGTTATCCGGTCAATGCCCGTATGGGCAATCCCTGTTATCAATGAAAGAAATTATTTCCGGCGGACCGTCGGCGTCCGCGCATAAAATCCACCTCGCCCTGCGGGTAGCCTCGGCGATGTGTTTCATCGGACATGGCACTTTCGGCATCCTGACGAAGCCGATCTGGTGCAACTATTTCGCCGTGTTCGGCATCGGCCACGACGCGGCCTATCACCTTATGCCCTATGTCGGCGCGGTTGACCTCCTGATGGGCGTGTCGCTGCTGGTCTATCCCACGCGCGCCATCCTCGGCTGGCTGGTCATCTGGGGCGCCACGACAGCCATGCTTCGGCCGTTGTCGGGCGAACCGGTGGCGGAGTTGATCGAGCGTGCGGGCAATTTTGGGGCGCCGCTCGCTTTGCTGCTGCTGTCAGGGGCAGGTGGCTGGTGGACGCGTCTGAGCGCCAGGCCTGCGGGTGAGGGTGAGTTCGCCGGGGTCGTCGCCAACGAGGCTGCGATCGCGCGGGTCATCGCGTGTCTGCGGGTCGTCGTATTCCTTTTGTTTCTCGGTCACGGCTGGTTGAACTGGATCGAGAAAAAGAGCCTCCTCGATCAATACGCGGCGCTCGGTTTTTCCGATCCCGGCGCCACTGCCCGGCTCGTAGGCTTTGTTGAAATGTCCGCGGCGCTGTCCGTCCTGATCCGTCCGCTTCGTCCGCTTATCCTTACCCTGTTCCTATGGA
The DNA here is from genome assembly GCA_035572015.1 of Puia sp. Classification (GTDB taxonomy): domain Bacteria; phylum Bacteroidota; class Bacteroidia; order Chitinophagales; family Chitinophagaceae; genus Puia. The sequence continues at coordinate 2,056 of DATNBP010000035.1, forward strand.
AAATGTGCACGGAGCTGTTGTATCCGCACCATGAATTGTTCGAATGGATCGAACGCGGGGGCAGCTATGGTTGCCTGCTGGCCCTCTGGCTGGCGCTAGAAACCCGCAAACATCAAACCATTACTAAAAACCAAATATTGGCTGCATTATGAGAAAGATCACTTTTATGAGAGCGCTCCCCGTCCTCGTCTTTTCGATTTTCACTTTGGCTTACTCCAACCACGTTGCCGCGCAGGGTTGTGTGGCGATCCGCAGCACCGGCGGCTTCTGCACCGCGGGTGAGGAACATCACATGGATACTTCCGCGCAGTGGCAGTTCACGGTCAACAACCGGTACTACAAGTCGTTCCGCCACTATATCGGCAGCACCTACCAGAAACAGCGGCAGGAATTGGGGAATGAGGTCATCAATAACGCCTATACGATCGACATGGCTATCTACCGCATCCTCAACCCGCGGTGGACGCTGATGGTGGATCTGCCGGTATCGGCCAATTCCCGGTCTCAAACCTACCAGGAGGACGGCGTGTACCACCGCTTCGCCACGCATGATTTCGGCGCCGGCGATATCCGCGTCGCGGTCTACCGCTGGCTGCTGGACCCGGTAAAAATGCCGAAGGGCAATATCCAGGTCGGGCTGGGGATCAAATTCGCCACCGGGGCGGACGACTACCAGGATTATTTCAAGACGAGCGACAGCACGAAGACCTTTGGTCCCGTGGACCAGTCCATCCAACTGGGCGATGGCGGAACGGGTATCACCTTCGAACTGAACTCGTTCTATAACTTTTCTTCCCGGGTCGGCGTCTACGGCAATTTCTTTTATTTGTCCAACCCGCGGGACCAGAACGGGGTCTCCAACGCGCACGGCGGGACGCCCTCAGCGTCTTCGATCGCCAACGGCAGCAACGTCATGAGCGTACCGGACCAGTACCTGGTGCGGGCCGGCGTCAACGTGCAGTTCAACAGGCTATTCGTCTCCGCAGGCTTTCGGGACGATTGTCTGCCCGTGCATGACCTGATCGGCGCCAGCGACGGTTTCCGCCGGCCGGGCTATATCATTTCGGGCGAGCCGGGCCTCACCTATGTTCTGCCGAAGGTCAGCCTGTACGCATATGTGCCTGTCGCGATCGTTCGGGACCGGACCCAGAGCGTTCCCGACAAGATCAGCACCGAGCTGACCGGAAAATATACGCATGGCGACGCCGCATTTGCCAACTGTGTCGTCAACATCGGCGCCAATTTCAGATTCTAAAACACACTTATGAAATCAATCACCAACACACGCATACCGGCCCTGCTGGCCGGACTCCTGATCTGCTCCGCCACTTTGCGCGCTCAGACGGACGACGATGCCATCATGATGGCGAAGAAAAATCTATGTACCGGCTTCATGTATTCGCACAGCAGCTGGAATTATTATTGGGAAGGGACCTATCACCGGAACAATCCGAACCTCGGCACCGTCACCACGCAGATGGCCGGCCTGATGGCTATCTACGGGATCACGCCGCGGCTGAATGTCATTGCCAATGTGCCGTACGTGTGGACCGACGCATCGGCGGGCGTACTGCACGCGATGCATGGCATCCAGGATCTTTCCGCATGGCTGAAATGGGAGGCGCTCCGCCTGCCTGTCGGCGAGGGAAAGCTCAAGGTCTTTGCGGCGGGCGGCGCGTCCACACCCCTGACCGCTTACCTGGCCGATTACCTGCCGTTATCCATCGGCCTGAGGAGCCGGACGCTATCCGGCAGGGTCATCGTCGATTACCAGCTGGGGCATTTTTTTGCTACGGCAACCGGCACTTACACCTGGCGCAGCAATATCACGATCGACGAACAATCCTATTATACGACCAGCTTTCACGAAACCAACCAGGTCCAGATGCCGGACATGACGAGCTTTGTTTACCGGGCCGGATACCGCGGCAGGGCATGGGATATCCAGGCGGTCTTTTCGGGAATGGTTACGATAGGAGGGTTTGATATCCGTAGGAACGATATGCTTTTTCCCAGTAACCGCATGAATGCCGCCATGGCCGGCGCCCATGTCAAGTACGAGTTCCCCTCGGGCAGACTGAAAGGCCTTTCCTTCACCGCGGACGGCAGTTATACCGTGGCAGGGCGGAACGTGGGCCAGTCCACGATGCTTGGCGGCGGCATATTCTACACGTTTGATTTTTCCCGGCACCTCTCCACAACTTCAAAATCCAACTAACATGCGTAATTGCCAAATGATAGTATCGAAATGGTCCGCAGTCATAGCCATTATGGCCATGGCCGCCTGTAATAAATCGATCACCGAAGTAAACACCAATCTCGCGGCGCTCAATCCCGTAAACGAGGACCTGAACGCGGGGACCTGGAAGCTGGTGCTGCTCTCCCGGCCGGATACCTTCGCGGTTGCGGCGCCCGCGGCGACCAGCTCGCCGGCCTACCTGGCGGACATCAACACCATTAAGGGGTACCAACAATCCCTGTCGGGCGATCAGCTGGCCCAAATCAAATACTGGAGCGCCGGCGGCGTATTGCGGTGGAACGAGATCATGCGCGGACTGGTCGCGAAGTACAACCTGCCGCCCTACCAGCTGCCCAACGGGACTTATCCCGTGCCCAGCTCCACTAACCCCTTTGCGTATCCGCTGTTCCCGTTCTCCAACCCGCCCTATGCGGCGCGCGCATTCGCTTATGTGAGTGCGGCGCAGTATGACGCGCTGGTGGCCTGCTGGCATTATAAGTCCCTGTATAACCGCCCGGCGCCTTACCTGGTGGATTCCAACGTAAAAGCGCTGGCGGGGAGGACGAACCTTCCTTCCTATCCCTCCGAAGGCGCTGTGCTGGCCGGGGTAACCGCTGAACTCATGCAGATGCTGTTCCCGGACGAGATTGCATCGATCCGCCAGAAGCTGCAGGAGGAGGAATTCAGCCTGATCGCTTCGGGCGCGGCCGCCCCCAGCGATGTCAGTGCCGGCGAAGCTTTAGGCCGGCAGGTGGCTGACGTGTTCCTGGCAAGAGGGCGGGCTGACAACGCCGGCAAGGCGGGTGGCTCACCGACGGTTTGGGCGTCCTTTGTGACGACAGCCCAGGCCAACAATCAAACGCCGTGGTATAGTCTGGATGCGCCTGCCCGGCCGCCGATGCTACCGCTGTTCGGCCAGGTAAAGGGCTTCCTCGTGGATTCTGCCGGCATCGTCGCCAATCGGCCCGGGCCACCGCCTTCCACGAACAGCGATACCATGAAGCAGCAGGTGGCGCAGGCGCTGTATACCGTGCAGCATGCGACACGCGAGCAGCTCAGCCAGGTCCAGTTCTGGGCTGACGGTGTGGGAACATGGACCCCGACGGGCCACTGGAATTATATCGCGGCGCAGGACTTTATCGGACAGCATTGGAGCGAAGTCCGGTGGGCAAGGAATATGGCGCTGTTGAATATGGCACAGATGGATGCGGCCATCGAATGCTGGTACACCAAATACTACTACTTCAACCCGCGGCCGACGCAAATGGACCCGATGATCCGGACGCTGACCGGTATACCGAATTTTCCCTCTTATATATCGGGCCATTCGATGTTCAGTTCCTCGGCCGCAACCGTTCTTGGCCACCTGATCCCGTCCAGGGCCCAGGCCTATATGGACATGGCGAACCAGGCGGCCAATTCAAGGATCTATGCGGGGATCCACTTCGATATCGATTGCACCGTCGGCATGACGGTGGGACAAAAAATAGGTAACTACGCCGTCCAGAGAGCACTAACCGACGGCGCCGAATGATATAGATCTGTAGGTTATAAGCAAAAGCAAACAGAACACCGCTATTCCTGGCGGTGTTCGCCATTTTTATAAATATACTACATTTATCGAATATTCAACGATTATGAAACGGACTGCCGGATTTTTGCTATTCGCCCTTTGTTCACTGCTTTCGTTTGCCCAGCCGATCGTCACTACGCCGCCGGACAAGACCTACGGAAAATTGTTTGTCGACGTACAAATGAACCAGGTGTTCCCCGACGGCAAGACTTTTGTCGATTGTATCCCGAAGCGCAGCCCGGCGGATATCGTGGCGGACTACGAGGCAAAAAAGGGTACGGAGGGCTTCGACCTGAAGAAGTTCGTGCTGGATAATTTCGAGCTGCCGGTCAATCCGGCCGAGGCCTACAAGACAAATATGTCGGAGGACGTGGTGACGCATATCAGGAACCTTTGGAACGTCCTCAAGCGGACACCGGACAAAGTGGTGGAAGGCAGTTCCCTCCTCCCGCTTCCCTATCCCTATATCGTGCCGGGCGGCCGTTTCCGCGAGGTCTATTATTGGGACTCTTATTTTACGATGCTCGGTCTGAAGGAGAGCGGCGAGATCGGGACGATCGACGATATGGTCAAAAATTTCGCCTTCCTGATCGAGAACTACGGGCATATCCCCAACGGCAACCGGACCTATTATCTCGGGCGTTCCCAACCGCCATTCTTCTCCGTAATGGTGGAGTTGCTCGCGTCCGTGAAGGGGGACAGCATTTACCAGGAATTCCTGCCGGCCATGGAGAAGGAGTATGCGTTCTGGATGGACGGGGCGGACAAGCTAAAACCCGGCCAGGCTTATCGCCGGGTGGTCCGCCTGAAGGGCGGCGATATCCTCAACCGCTACTGGGACGATGCTACCGTGCCACGGCAGGAAAGCTGGCGGGAAGATGTGCTGACTGCCCAGCGCTCCGGCAGGGATAAGGTGGAGATGTACCACGACCTGCGGGCGGCGGCCGAAAGCGGCATCGATTTCAGCAGCCGGTGGTTTGCCGATGGGAAAAACCTCACCACCATCCGCACGACGGACATGGTGCCGCCTGACCTGAACGCGCTGCTATACCACCTCGAATGGGCGATCGCGAAGGCCAAGCTGATGAACAAGGACAGCACCGCCGAGGAATTCCGGCAAAAGGCCGTTCACCGGGGCGAGCTCATCCAGAAATATTGCTGGAACAAACGCGTCAACTTCTATACGGACTACGATTTCAGGAACCAGCGTCAGTCCGGCCACATCAACCCGGCCGGCATGTATCCGTTTTGTTTTATCAACGAGAACCCGGACTATATGAGTTTCCTCGCCAAAAAAGCTGCCGATGTGATCAGGGAAAAGCTCCTTAAGCCCGGCGGCGTGGTCACGACCGAATTCGCCACGGGTCAGCAATGGGACGCACCCAACGGGTGGGCGCCGCTCGAATGGATGACGATCTGGGGACTCGACCGTTGCGGCCAAAAGGAACTCGCCGCCGATATCGCGGCGCGCTGGGTCAGGCTGATCGAGAAGGTCTATAAGGAAACCGGCAGGCTGATGGAAAAATACAATGTCGTCGACATCGATAAGGCTGCCGGCGGCGGGGAATACCCGGACCAGGACGGGTTCGGCTGGACCAATGGCGTGCTGTTGCAGTTGATCGACAAGTACAACCTGCCGAAGGAATAGAATATTGTTGCCGCAAGGGTTGCTGCGGGAAGTCGCTGCCGCGAAGGTCGTTGCCGGGCAGGTATTGTTGCCGCCGATTTTTCCGGTTATCTTTGCGCCATGTCAAGAGTCGTACTCGCCGCCGCCGTATTTTCCCTGTTCCTTTCCGCCTGTTCCTCCAACAATGTCACCGTCGACAACAGCCTGCAGCCGTATTTCGATTCCGCGGGCGTCAAGGGTTCGTTCGCGTTGTTCGATAACGGGCACGGCGACTTCAGGATCTGTAATCTCACGCGCTACCGCGATAGCCTGTATCCGCCGGGTGCGACATTCGATATCCTGCAGTCGCTGATCGCCGTCCAGACCGGGGTCCTGAAGGACGAGAACTCCTTGTTGCCGCCGGCTAACATGCCTGGCAGCGGGGTTGGCGTCAGGATCGCCGGCCGGCCCGACACGGGTTCGAAAGCGCACCCGGCCCTGACATTAAAGGAAGGCTTCCAGGACAGTTCGGCCTTTGCGCGCGACGAATTCAGGGAACTGGCGGGACAGATCGGGCGGGATACCCTAAAGCGATGGATCGACTCACTCCAATACGGCAATAAGAAAATGGGGGAAACCGCCGACCTCGATTTCTGGCAGGATGGCACGCTCAGGATCAACGCGGATCAGCAACTCGGTTTGTTAAAAAAACTCTATTTTAACCAGGTCCCGTCTTTCTTTAACCGGACCCAGGAGATCGTTCGCGGTATCTTCGCGACCGAGAACAAGTCCAGTTTCCGGCTGTCTTACAAACTGGCGCAGACGGGCATGACCAACGGGCATGAAGTCGGCTGGGTGATGGGCTGGATCGAGGAAAACAAACACCCCTATTTCTTCGTTGTGAACCTGGAGTCCGCCGATCCCGCCAAGGACCTGCGGCGAACCGGCCTTGACATCACCCGGAAGATCCTGCAAAAACTCGGCTTCTTCGAGGGGCTAAAATAAACAGCGCTACGACAAACAATACCAATCGTGTTCCGAATCGAACATAGCGAATTCCTGATTGGCCTGGCCGGCCTCCCCGTCCTGCTGGCGCTCCTTTGGCTGCTCCTTCGCTGGAAAAAGGATACGGTCGCCCGCATCGGCGATCCCGGTCTCGTCGGCCAGCTCATCGGCACCTTTTCATCCGTGCGCTTCCTGGTAAAGGCGGGGTTGGTGCTGCTGGCCTTCACGGGAGTGGTACTCGCGGCGGCGAATTTTCAGAAGCCGGGCTCGATGGAGAATGTCCAGCGGAAAGGCGTCGACGTCATGATCGCGCTCGATGTCAGCAAAAGCATGCTGGCGAAGGATATCAAACCCAGCCGGCTGGAAAGGGCCAAGCAGTTCCTCCTCCGGCTGGTCGATCAGCTGCCGAACGACCGGATCGGATTGGTGTTGTTCGCGGGCAGGGCCTATCTGCAAATGCCGCTGACCACGGATCACGGGGCGGCACACATGTATATCGAGCAAGCCAGCCCGGACGTCGTGCCGACCCAGGGTACGGTCATCGCCGATGCCTTGCAGATGGCCAATACGGCTTTCAACAGCAAGGAGCGAAAGTACAAGTCGATCGTCCTGGTATCGGACGGCGAAGACCATGACCCCGAGGCGGCCAAGGTGGCCAGGAAGCTGGCGCAGGATGGGGTATTGATCAACACCGTCGGCATCGGCTCGGCCGAGGGATCCCCCATCGAGGATCCCGCCACCGGCGAGCTTAAGAAGGACCAGGAAGGACATACGGTCATTTCGAAGTTGAACGAGGCGGAGTTGCAACGGCTGGCAACCGAGACCAACGGCACCTACCTGCGGCTGGATAACGTGGAAGACGCGGTGATCACCATGACGCAACAGCTCGATGCCGCGGAAAAAAAGGCGACGAGCGACGCGGAATTCATCGACTATAAAAGCTATTTCCAATGGTTCCTGGCCGCCGCGCTCATCCTGTTGCTGGGTGATTTCTTCTTCGCCGAGCGGCGGAGGAAAGGCCGGGGGAACGGGGCGAGACTCCTGTGGCTGCTCGCCCTTGGGCTGACCTGCGCATTGCCGGCCAGGGCACAGACCACCAACAATCTGCTGCGCAGCGGCAACCGCGCCTACAAGAAGAAACAGCTCGATCAGTCCATCCGGCAGTATAAGGCAGCCGTCGACAAGGCGCCCGCCAATCCCACGGCGAACTACAACCTGGGAAATGCCCAGTTCCGGAAGAGCGATTACGACGCAGCGGCGAAATCTTACGATGCCGCCGTGCAGCACAGCGAAGCCGACCGGTCGATGGCGGAAAAGGGTCTGTACAACAAGGGCGTGGCGCTTGCCAAACAAAAGCGGTTGCAGGAAAGTATCGACGCGTGGGAGCAGGCGTTGAAGCTGGACGCCTCTGACGCGGATGCGCGGGAGAACCTGGAAAAGGCCTTGATGGAGCAAAAGCGCCAGCAACAACAACAGCAACAACAGAAGAAGAAGCAGGATCAGAAAAAAGATCAGCAGAACAAACAGGACCAGAAGAAGGATCAGCAGGACCAGCCACCGCCCAAGCCGCAACCCAGCCGCCTCAACAAACAGCAGGTCGACCAGCTGCTCAAGGCCCTCCAGCAGCGGGAGAACGAACTCCAAAACAAGCTCAACGAGAACAAGGTGCATGCGCCCAACCAGCCCGACAAGGATTGGTGATCGGTGCCGATTCTTTAGTAAATTTGCCCCATGCAGCAATATTGTAATTCGCTCACCCGGTATTCCCGGCTGGATACGCTGGAGGTGAGGGTCGGTGACCTGTTGCTGGGAAATCATCATCCCATCCGCGTGCAGACCATGACGACCACGGACACGATGGACACGGCCGCCACCGTCGGGCAGTCCATCCGCTGTATCGAAGCCGGCGCGGAGCTGGTGCGGATCACGACGCCGAGCAAGAAGGAGGCCGAAAACCTCCTCCAGATCCGGAACGAGCTGCACCGCCGCGGGTACCGGACACCTCTCGTGGCGGATATTCATTTCACCCCCAATGCCGCCGAAATCGCGGCGCGGATCGTCGAGAAAGTCCGGATCAATCCCGGGAATTATATCGACAAGAAGAAATTCGCCTTTATCGACTATACGGATTCCGAGTACAACGAGGAGATCGAGCGGATCAGGGAACGGTTCACGCCGCTGGTCAGGATCTGTAAGGAATATGGTACGGCCATGCGGATCGGAACCAACCACGGGTCGCTCAGCGACCGCATCATGAGCCGCTATGGCGATACGCCCGTCGGCATGGTGGAAAGCGCGATGGAATTCCTGCGGGTAAGCCGCGCCGAAAGCTATCACAATATCGTGCTGAGTATGAAATCCAGCAACCCGCTGGTGATGGTGCAGGCCTACCGGCTTCTCGTCCGGAAAATGACCGAAGAGTTCGGGGTCTGCTACCCGCTGCATCTCGGCGTGACGGAAGCGGGCGACGGCGAAGACGGACGCATCAAGTCCGCGATCGGGATCGGCAGCCTGCTGGACGACGGCATCGGGGACACGATCCGGGTCTCGCTGACCGAGGATCCCGAGTTCGAGATCCCCGTTTGCAAGGATCTCGTCCGGCGGTATCAACGCCTGGAAACCCGATCGGGTGGTCAGGCGCCGGCGATCCCGCCGATCGAAAAGATCCCCTATTCTCCCTTCGGGTATCAGCGCCACCGCACGACGACCGTTGCGACTGTCGGCGGCGAGCATCCGCCCGTCGTGGTGGCCGACTACCGCCACATGGCGGAGATCCGGCCCGCAGACCTGGAGTCGATCGGGTACCGGTACGACCCCCGGTTGGACAAGTGGAATATCGCGGACGCGGCGGCGGACTTTATCTATACCGGGAAGCAGACCATCCCCTTTCCATTGCCGGGAACGCTGAAAGTCATCGTCGATCAGGATAGTTGGAACGGCGACCGCAATTACTACCCCCTGTATTGCGCCGCGGAATACCTGCAGTTAGGGGCGCTCGCCGGTGGTGACGGAGCTCACGCTGGTGGTGATGGTCCGCCCGCTGGTGGTCATTTCGTGTCGGTGGATGCGGCATCCGCCGAAGCGGCGACGCTGCAGGGAAGGTTGGCTCCGGGCGCGGTGCTCTGCCTCCGGTCGGGTCATCCGAACGCCATGGCCTCGGTCAGAAGCTACCTGTGCGCGATGATGAACGCGCATGTCCGGAACCCGGTGGTGCTCGGTGTAAAAAGCGAAGACAGCAGCATCGACGAACAATTGATCCATTTCTCCACGGAAGCCGGCGCCTTGTTGATCGATGGAATGGGCGACGGTGTTTGGCTGACCAACGACCCTTCGCGGATCCGCCAACACAAGATCAGCGGACGGACCTATTTGCAGGCGGACGATAACCAGCAGTTCCTCAACAATACGGCGTTTGCGATCCTGCAAGCCACCAGGACGCGGATCTCGAAGACCGAATATATTTCCTGTCCCTCCTGTGGCAGGACATTGTTCGACCTGCAGGAGACCACTGCGCGCATCCGGTCCGTCACGCACCATCTGAAGGGCGTGAAGATCGCCATCATGGGTTGCATCGTCAATGGACCCGGTGAGATGGCGGACGCGGATTTCGGCTATGTGGGCAGCGGTCCGGGGAGGATCACGTTGTACAAGGGTAAAGAAATTGTCAAAAGAGGAGTAGACAGCGCTATTGCGCTGGAGGAATTGATTAATTTACTAAAGGAAAGCGATGTTTGGGTTGAGCCCACCGCGGTTTCCGTCCAGTAAAAAAAATCACCCGTGAACCGCATTGACAGGCTTCATGCCATTCTCACCCATTTGCAGAGCAAGAAAAAAGTGACAGCCCAGGAAATGGCCGATCGCTTCCAGATCAGTCTGCGGACCGTATACCGGGATGTCAAGGCGCTGGACGAATCCGGCGTGCCCGTTATCGGCGAGGCCGGCTCGGGCTACACCATCATGGAAGGTTACCGGCTGCCTCCCGTCATGTTCACGCAGG